>CAJTVR010000075.1 GCA_910580075.1 uncultured Eubacterium sp.
CCGCCTCCTTTCCGGCTTCACCTATATACTACGGTTTCAGCGGCAAATACTACATCAAATCCAAAACTTTTTTAAAAAATTATATCACACTTTTGGAGAGGAGTGCAGCAGGCTGTTTGAATGTGTCTTTGCCGCTTTGCTGGCGGCTCTGCGCCGTTCCTCGCTGTTTTCCCTGCTTTTATTGAAGTTTCTCCCTGACAAAAGAGCAGCTTATTAAGGAACTTGCAAAATCACGAATCCGTGAGGCATGGTTAAAAAAGGATACGGAGTGAAAGGGGGATGGTGCAGCGGAGACAGCCACGGTCTCCGACATCCTGAATATGAAGTTTTCGTGCTCTTTACGAAAAAATACTACTCGTCCCTAACGTTCCGGGCAGCCGGAACGGGGCAAAGTTCAGATTGTCTTTCGTAGACGGATATGATATAATTTTTTCCTGTTACAAACCAATAAATTTCACTTTGGAGGAATTAAGTATGGATAACGCCCAAAGAAAACTAACAGAAAAAGAATGGAAACGTAAAGAGTGCTTTGAAAAATTCAATTCTGAAATGCAGCAAAAAGGATATACAACGAAGAATATTATTATCAATACGCAGCAGGCAAAGCTTTTATGTCTTTTAATTATGCTGCCATTTATGGCTTTAGCATTTTGGATATACTATAATTTGAATGGTTTTGATTTAGATTGTCTTTCGTTCGGATTTATTGTAGTATTATTTGTGCTTATTTTATGTCTATCCATTCTGCATGAGTTAATACATGGAATTACCTGGAGTCTTTTTGCAAAAAATCATTTTCATTCGATAGATTTTGGAATGATCTGGAGTAGTTTTTCTCCATACTGCACTTGTTCAAATCCGCTGAAAAAATGGCAGTATCTCTTGGGGGTTGCTATGCCTACACTGGTTTTGGGAGGCGGAGCTGCAGTAGCTGCTGTAATGGCAGATCAGTTACTGCTGTTTTTTCTAGCAGAATACATGATTTTATTTGGTGGCGGAGATTTTTTAATTATACTGAAAAGTATGTTATACCACACTGATAAGCAGGAAAGTGTTTATTGCGACCATCCTTACGAATGTGGTTTTGTAGTTTTTGAAAAATAAAAACTGATATTACAAATCTTGTTTATCAGTCTGATAAAAGTACAAAGCAGGGCAGCAGGTAGATATTGGACTTATGTCAGTATATTAGACAAAAAAGCCGAAAGATTATGCTGCTTGAATTTCGGAGTGTAAGATTTTTGATTTAAGGCCGTGCCTTTCAGATCCTGTATTCTTTCACTTGATAGCATATTTAGATTCATAAGGAACTGGCAATCCGTTTAGCAGGCAGCTAAGCGGATTTTTTGTTTTTCGGGAGAGGGTAAAAATCCTCTCCTTTTCGCTGCCCGAGACTTGAAGGCAATGATCAAATCACATCTAACTTTAGAAAGATCCGGATTATTCTTGACAAATCCGTTCTATTGAGATAGAATACAATTATTCTATTGCAATAGAACGGAGGTAATGTTATGTCAGTAAAATTATTTGAGTCTGAATTAAAAGTAATGGACTTATTATGGAAAGAGGGTGATTTACCGGCAAAAGAAATCGCGCAGCGCCTAAAAGCGCAGATTAACTGGAGCAAAACAACAACCTATACGGTGCTGAAAAAATGTGTGGAAAAACAGGCTGTTTCGCGAACAGAACCAGGTTTTGTCTGCAGCCCGCTGATCAGCCGTGCAGAAGTGCAGGCAGATGAGACAAACAATCTCATAGACAGGATGTATGGCGGTTCCAAAGATCTGCTGATAGCTTCACTGCTTGGAAACCAGGAGATGACGCCGGATGATCTGGAACGGCTGAAGAAACTGGTGGAAGAAATGAAATAACGCAGCAGGATGATGTGGAGAAGAAACTGCAGAAACGCAGCAGAATGATGTGGAGAAGAAACTGCAGGAACGCAGCAGAATAAAATGCTGCGGTATGTTGGAATGAGGTGGCTGATGGATGAGTTGTTATATATGGGAGTTAATGGTTCTATTTTGATGATAGCAGTCATATGCTTTAGGTATTTTTTCTCACAGCAGGTTTCGAGGCGGTTAATTGTATTTTTGTGGATCTGCGTTATCGTGCGTCTGCTGCTGCCTGTTTCAATTCCGGTCAGGCGGCCTGTGCCAGGCTGGATGGGTGTGCTGGAAGTATCGAAACTATGGCAGTTCTGCGACAGCGGCTTTAGCGATGCTGCCTGTCTGGAAAAAACGGCGTCAGCAGGTCTGGATAAATCTGCGGAAACGGCCCGGATCACACAGGAAGCAGAATCCGGTCAGGCGGTACAGGAAACAGGAACAGAAGCAGCACTGCGGGAAACAGGAACAGAAGCAGCACTGCGGGAGACAGAAACTGCCGCGGCTGTTACAGAAGCGTCAGTGCTGGCGTTTCTGATCATATCGGCAGTATCAGCAGTATGTACAGTATTGACTGTTCCGGCAGCTTCAATCGTGCAGGCAGTATCAGAGACACTGGCAGGACATGTCTTGCTCAGGAAAGGGCTGTTTGTCATCTGGCTGCTGGCAGCGGCTGCCTTAGCGGTCCGCATTCTTGTAATGCATATGCGAAGCAGCAGGATTTATCGTATGTCGCTGCCTGTTTGTAATTCAACGGCCGGTGAATGGCTGTGTGTTCATCACAGCATGCGGAAAGTGTCTATACGAAAGTCAGAGTTTATAAAAAGTCCCCTTACATACGGGGTTATCCGCCCGGTCATACTTCTGCCTTCTGAAACAGAGCTGGATGAGAAAGAGTTTGTATGTATTATGGAGCATGAATGGATACATATCAAGCGGTGGGATATTCTGATGAAATACATCTTATATCTGACTGTATGTGTTTACTGGTTTAATCCATTCGTATGGATCATGGCTGCGCTGTTTAACAGGGATATAGAAGTAGCATGTGATGAGGAGGTGCTTAAGTCATATGCCGGCGGCTGCAAAGCATCATATGCGATGATATTAATTCGTCTGGCAGAAGAACGCCAAAAATCAATCTGGCCGGCTGAGGCCTGTTTTGCCAGACAGTCTGAATTAGAAGAAAGGATCAGGTTTGTTATGAAAAAGAAAAAATATTCAAAGAAAGCGGCTGCTCTGGCAGCCGGACTGATCTGCTGCACAATCATATCATTTACTGTGTCAGCAAAGGACACAGCTGAAAAGGTAGGCGGTTCGTCTGAAAATACCAGGCAGGAGGCATCAGATCATGCAGCAGAAGATCTGGATAGAAGTTCCGGTGATGTGAAGGCAGAGCAGGATAAAGTTTTATTAAAAGAAGAAAATGAACTGCCGGAAGGCACAGGGCAGAGTCAGGAAGAAACACAAAAGAAAGCCGGCACAGATACAGACACAGATACGGTGCTGATCAGTCAGCCCTCGGATTTTACTATGTCCACAGCCGGTGCAGTTCATAAGCAGATTGTAAAACTGGCAGGGCGATATAAAGGAGCGCCTTACCGGTTTGGCGGTACGGATTTATCCAGCGGCGTAGACAGTGCAGGATTTGTGAAAGCGGTTTATGCACTGGCAGGATTTGACATACCCGCTGATTTGTGTGAACTGTCTGTCTGTGGAGATATAGTTCCTTTGGAAGAATTAACGGCAGGAGACATTATCATCTACAGCAGCGAGGATCAAAGTTATTATGCACATGCAGCGATTTATGATGGCAGCGGCCAGGTTATTCATGCCAGTAACATGCGGGAGGGTGTAAAGATTTCTGATTTAAACTATAGAGAGATTGCTGTGGCAGTCAGAATTGTAAAATAAAATAAAGGCGGGGCTGTTACGGCAGCTCCGTTTTTTATAGGTGTTATGCGCTGCAGCTTTCTTCTGGTGAAATTTCTGCTGGAAATTAGTTTCAATTTTGGCGAAGCAGTGGTAAAATGTTTTAGAGGAATTTTGACAGGTCAGAGAAAACTGGAAGAAGATACGGCCGAATACCTGGTTCAGTTAGAAAGATAAGTCAGAAACGGATAGTTTTAAATTTACCTGGAAACGGACGGGAAAGGAAAATAAAAATGGCATCTGATTTGATACATGGAGGTCCGGCATCATGACGAAAATACGCTGTGTGGTGGAACGGATTACATATCAGAACCCGGAAAACGGATATTCAGTGCTGAAAGTGCATATTAAAGGGTATGACGGCCTTGTCCCGGTGGTCGGGAACCTTCTGGATGCGAACGCAGGATCCGTGATCATAGCAGAGGGGAACTGGAAAGTGGACGGAAAATACGGCAGACAGTTTGTGGCTGAAAAATGGGAGGAAACGCTTCCGGCAACTGTTTACGGGATGGAGAAGTATTTAGGGAGCGGTCTGGTCAAAGGCGTCGGGCCTAAATTTGCAAAAAGAATCGTCCAGCGGTTTGGAACAGACACATTTACGGTCATTGAAGATGATATACAGCTTCTGATCCAGGTAGAGGGGATTGGAAAGAAGCGCATCCGCAAGATCGCAGAAAGCTGGCAGCGGCAGAAAGAGGTGAAAAACATCATGCTTTTTTTGCAGGAGCATGATGTCAGCACGGCATTTGCGGCAAAGATTTATAAGCAGTACGGCAGTGAAAGCATTGAAAAAGTCCGTGAAAATCCGTACCGCCTTGCAGATGATATCTGGGGCATAGGCTTTAAGACAGCTGACGGCATTGCGCAGAAACTCGGATTTGGGAAAGAATCTTATGTACGGCTTAGAAGCGGCATTATGTACACGCTGAGTGAGCTTGCGGATGACGGCCACGTCTATGCCAGGAAGGAGCAGCTTCTGGAAAAGGCTGTAGGCATTCTGGAATCAGGGCCGGAATACATTGTAATGACAATGGATCAGATGATAAAAGAAAAAGACCTTGCATGTGAGGACGGACTGGAAGAAAGGGCTGTGTATCTGCCGCCGTTTTATTACGCAGAGACTGGTGTGGCAAATAAACTGAGAAAACTGGCAGAAGCTCCGGCAGCAGACCGCCTGTGGGTGCAGCTTATGCAGGCGAGGGAAAAAACAGGGAACCGGGAGCTGTCTGTGGATGTCGGGAGAATCCAGCAGATCGTGCATGTGGAATACGATGAAGCCCAGGCCGGGGCCATCCGTCTGGCTGCATCTGCAAAGGTAATGGTTTTAACAGGCGGTCCGGGCACAGGAAAGACAACTACAACACAGGGGATGATAGCGGCTTTCCGTGCATACGGCCTGAAAGTGCTGCTTGCTGCACCGACCGGGAGGGCAGCAAAGCGTCTGTCGGAAACAGCTGGGATGAAAGCAGAAACAATACACCGGCTGCTTGGCTGCAGGCCGCCGGAGGGATACCAGAAAAATGATAAGAACCCTCTGGAGGGGGATGTGCTTGTAGTGGATGAATGTTCTATGATCGATGTGATCCTGATGAACGCGCTTTTAAGGGCAGTGCCGGAATCCATGCGCCTGCTTCTCGTAGGAGATACAGACCAGCTTCCGGCAGTCGGGGCTGGGAATGTACTGTGTGATATTATCGCTTCCGGTATGGTTCCGGTGGTGCGTCTGACACGGATTTTCCGGCAGGCCCGGACAAGCCGCATCATTATGAACGCCCACCGTATCAATGAGGGAAAAATGCCGGATATTTCCAATGGGAAAACAGCGGACTTTTTCTTTATAGAGTGTGAAAACGCAGATGAGGCAGCGGCAGGGATCGTCGGACTGGTAAAGGATAAGCTGCCCGGATACTATCATATAAAACCGGAAACCATCCAGGTATTAACGCCGGTGCAGCGTGGACCGGCCGGGGCTGCAGGACTGAACCTTGCTTTGCAGGAGGCACTGAACCCGTCCGGTGACGGGCTGCGCAGAAGCGGTTATGTTTTCCGCTGCGGCGATAAAGTCATGCAGATAAAAAACAATTATGACAAGGAAGTGTTTAACGGTGATATCGGCATGATCCAGTCTGTCAGTATCCAGGATAGGGAGCTGGCTGTAAACTTTGACGGCAGGCTGGTGAAGTATGACGTGACAGATCTGGATGAGCTGTCACATGCCTATGCCACGACCATACATAAGGCACAGGGTTCGGAATATCCGGCTGTGGTTATGGCCTGTGCTGATGAGCCACTTTGGGATGCTGCAGAGAAATCTGATTTATACGGGCATTACAAGGGCGAAAAAATTACTGGTTATGATAGGGGAAAGAAAGGCCCTTGCTTATGCGGTTGGAAATGTGACTGTAACGAAAAGGAATACCCTGCTGAAAGAGAGGCTTTCTGGTTTTGGGATGTATTAAATCATCAAATCACAATCGGGATTTAAAGGAGGAAAATATGAAAGCTGAAAGATGTGTAAAGGAGTCTTTTGCTGTGATAGGAAAAGAGGGTTCAACTTTAGACGGAGAGGGTTTTATTCAAAGATTATGGGATGATGCAAATTCTCACTTTGGAGAAGTTCAGCATCTGGCTAAGAAAGATGAGAATGGAAATATCAGTGGCATATGGGGCGCTATGTCTGATTTCTCGCACTCATTCAATCCGTGGGAAGATTTCAACAAAGGATTATATCTTGCCGGGGTAGAATGCAGGGAGGATGCAGAAGCTCCCAGCGGCTGGACAAAATGGATGATTCCTGGCTATGAATATATTTATATAGAATGTGAAAATGATTATGCATTTTCAGAGGCAGTAAAATATCTGGAAGATCATGCTATTCCATTAGCAGGAGCAGTCCACGATTTTACTTGTCCGCAGACAGGGAAAAATTATATGTTTTTTCCAATTAGAAAGTTATAAATAAATTCCGGTTTATCTGATGCTGTATCATTTCAAGTCCGGACTGTTCCGGCATCAGCTATAAAGCGGAATAGTTATTGTACTTACCGGTAAAAGCGGTTATTTTTGAGGGAGTTGAGGCAACCGTCAAGGGATATTATCTGGCCGGAAAAATCAGCCGGGAGGATTTAGACTGCATTTTTCGAAAATATGGGATTTTGTAACTTGAATCTGGCAGTACGCCAAATAGCATGCAGCTGATCATGTGCATGTCAGGATCAGGCGGTTTTGCCGCCTGACTCCGGGAATATGCTGGCGGCCAGGCTTTTTGTATTAGAAACTGTCACCAGCCGCCCGGCACACGATTATCCAAACAGCTCCTTATACAGTTTCCTGGCATAATTATCTGTCATTCCGCTGATATAATCTGTTACCATTAAAATCCGCAGGTACAGCTTATCGCCTGCAGGCTTTCCCTTTGCCTCCTCAAGATACATTCCCTTATAAAATCCGGAAATCATATCCATAGACCTTTGGTCAATAAAGGTGGAAGGCTCATCCGTATCATACTTTACCGCTGCTGTCATAAACTGTCCTAAAAGAGAATCAATGACTCTGCGCCCGAACAGCTCGGTCTTAATTTTCGCAGAACTGGTGTATATATATTTCTCGCTGAGTTCCGATATGGCCTGGATGATATGGCCGGAAACTGTCCCCTCAAATAAGTCTCCCTCCAGGGTTCCGTTCATGATTCTGTCGTACTGTTTTACAAATGCGTTCGCAGCGTCCGTCACCATTGTTTCCTGCATCAGCCGGTTCCAGCGCTGAACGGCTGTCAGTTCCGGTTTTCTGCCGCTGGAAGAAAGCTCCTGACGGTATAGTTCTTTCAGACTGGTTACGCATTTTCGCACATCCTGGCCGGACTGATTCTCCAGCATCTGTGTGTACCGCTCTAATTCTCTTATGATAACAGAGAAATCCAGTACCTTCTTTACCATGGCATCTTCCAGATCAGATGTCCGGTATGCAATGTCATCTGCTGCTTCCAGAAGGAAAGATAAAGGATGCCTTTTTCCATTCATTCCGGTAGTTTCATTGACTGCCTCAAACAGGCTGCGCTCTGACCAGTGATAACCCATTTTTCGGTAATGTCCTTTTGTACCCTCAAGCATTTCCACTGAGGAAACCGGATACTTTATAATTGCCGCCAGCACCGCAAAAGAAAGGCTGAAACCTTCCATTCTGCCCAGATAAGGAGTTCTGGAAAGCAGCCGCAGTGACTGGGCGTTTCCCTCAAAATGGTACAAATCCTGAATCTGCCATGGGCTGAGCAGTTCCAGAGCCTGCTTTTTGCCCAGTTTTAATTCCTTAAGGTGAGCCTGGAACCACTCCCGCACCGCATATTCCCCAAAATGGCCAAAGGGCGGGTTTCCAATATCATGAACCAGGCCTGCGCACAGGAGTACATCCGAAAACTCTTTTTCCCAGTGGCACGAAAACCAGTTATCCCTGTTTTGGTCTCTCAGCTGCCGGAATACCCGTTCACCCAGCCGCTTTCCAATGGCCGATACCTCGAGAGAATGGGTCAGCCGGGTTCTGACATAATCGTCCTCCTCAAGGGGGAACATCTGTGCCTTGTCCTGCAGCCTGCGAAACAGCGTGCTGCATATAATTGTATCATAATCGTTCCTGTAATTATCTTCATTTTCATCTGCATGCTTTACAAAACGTTCTTTGGAAAGTAATCTTTCCCATTCCATAATTACCGCCTCCAAATAATTTTCGAATTCCGGATGAAAAATAGTATTGTAACATGGCAGTGCAGATTATGCAATGCATTTCTTAGCAGACAGGTGCAGTAAACACAAATCAGTAAACGGCAAAGTGATGGGAAAGGAACTGGATGTGCTGAAGAATGCGGGAATTATCATGGAGGAACCCGGATACATCCGCAATTTATCAGGATTTCGTAATCTGGAATATCTGTATCGGATATCGAATAAAAAAATACGGATGCAATTTACACTTCTATGCTGAAGGCGGGGCGCATTTTCCATCAAAAATTTTCGTGTGAAAAAACGAACAGATCATGTGAAAAAACAGGCAGACATACGGCTGATATTATCTGGTATAATAATCCGGAAACCAGTAAACGGATACTGGCGGCGGACAGGACGGCATCCTGGCTTTGTACTCCAGGGTACAGTTTCTGCGCTGCTGTGTAATGATTTATGGAAAAGGAGGTATTGGGGGATTAAAATGCGTACACTTAGAAATATAATCAGCCGTTATATGCAGATTGTAACTCTTTTGCTGGTAGTTCTTTTTTTACTGGTTATCTTTTATATTCAGGTAATTAATGAGCGGCGGCAGGCTTATGTTAGCGCCGTAGAAACTTTTTTCCAGATTGAACAGGTTCTGGGAGAAAATAAGGAGGAGCTGGCTGATTTAAAACAGGTCTATCAGAAAACATGCCTGCACAATGCGGAGGCGATTGCTTATATCATCGAGGAGAGCCCTTCTGTTTTAGAAAGTGTGGAGGAGTTAAAGAAAATCGCCACGATGATAGAAGTCGATGAAATACATATTTTTGACACTACAGGGCGTATTTTTTCGGGAACCCACCCGCTTTATTACGGCTATACTTTTGATTCTGGCGAACAGATGAGTTTTTTTGAGCCTATGCTTGAGGACAAATCTCTCAGTCTTGTACAGGATATCGTACCTAATACGGCAGAAAAGAAGATGATGCAGTATTCTGCCCTGTGGAGCCGGGACAAAAAATTTATCGTTCAGGTCGGCATGGAACCCGTAAATGTTTTGAAGGTTACAGAAAAAAACGAGCTGTCCTATATTTTTTCTCTGCTGCGCGTCAATTCCGAAGCGAATTATTATGCTATTGATAAGGAGAGCGGAAACATTGTCGGTTCTACCGATTTATCCTGTGTTAAAAAAAGCAGCAGGGAAATAGGATTAGACTTCAAAACGGTTATGAATGACAGCAATGGCTTTTATTCGGATGTTAACGGTATCAAATCCTACTGTGTATTTATGAAGTCTGGTGAAAACTATATCGGGCGCGTAATCTCCTGTCATGAAATGTATCAGCGGGTTCCGTCCACCATGGCATGGATTGCGTTCTGCCTGATTGCTGTTGCAGTCATTTTATATTATGTCGTCACCTGCTATATGAACAAATATGTGGTCGAAGGCATTCAGAGTATCAATGAAAAACTAAGCATCATCTCCCAGGGAAATCTGGACGAGATTGTGGATATCCAAAGCAGTGCAGAACTTGCGGAACTGAGCCGTTATATTAACCAGATGAAAATGAGCATTCTGGATAACCGGCGAAAGATTACCTATATTATTGGCAAGACAAAAATGCCCGTTGGTGTCTACGAATACAATCATTATATGAAAAGAGTGAGTATCAGCGAACATGTTCCTGAAATTCTTGCACTGAAAGCAGGAGAGTATGAACGGCTCTCTTCTGATTATAAAATATTCCAGGAATTTATTATTGATCTGCGCAGAAATATTGTGGAAAATGAATCCTGCGTTTATACCTGCCGGGAACGTTACGTCAAACTGGAAGAGGCTGAGCACAATGGCGATGTATTCGGTGTAATTATTGATGTGACGGAAGAAATGGAAAAGCGTAAAAAAATAGAGGACGAGCGCGAAGCGAAAAGCCGTTTCCTATCCAATATGTCACATGAAATCAGGACGCCGATTAATGCGGTGCTCGGAATGAATGAGATGATACTGCGGGAGGCTGAGGATGAACAGATTTTGACATATGCAGCGAATATCAAAAGTTCTGGGAAAATGCTGCTGTTTCTGATCAATGACATTTTGGACATCTCTAAGATTGAATCCGGAAAAATGGAAATTATTCCGGTGGAATATGAGACATCTGCTTTGATGATGGATTTGTGGAATGTCATTTATCTGCGTGCAAAAGAAAAAAAACTGGCATTTTCCATAGAATCAGATGAAACGCTTCCACGTGTGCTGTACGGTGATGATGTACGGATGAAGCAGGTTGTGACAAATCTTTTGACAAATGCAGTAAAGTATACGCCTCAGGGCAGTGTCAGGCTTCAGATTGCATATGAACGCCAAAGCGACGAGCAGCTGCTGCTGAAAATATCCGTGCATGATACAGGCATAGGGATCCGGAAAGAAGATATGGGAAAGCTGTTTGAGAGTTTTCAGCGTCTGGATGAGGAAAAAAACAGAAATATTGAAGGGACAGGACTTGGCATGAATATCACGATGTCACTGCTTAAGATGATGGGCGGTGATATGGAAGTGGAGAGTGAATACCAGAAAGGCTCCGTCTTTACCGTAATCATACCGCAGAAAATTGTAAACAGTGAACCCGCAGGAAGTTTTCAGAAGATACAGGAAAACAACACGTGGCATAAGGAAAGCAGACAGGGCAGCTTTGAAGCGCCTGAAGGCCGGGTGCTGGTGGTGGATGACAATAAGATGAACCTGACTGTATTTCAGGCACTGTTAAAGAGGACGAAACTGCAGACTGTGACAGCAGAATCTGGAAAACAATGTCTGGAATCCGTACAGAAACAGAAATTCCACATTATTTTTATGGATCATATGATGCCTGAAATGGATGGAATAGAGACACTGCATGAAATTAAGAAACTTGCAAAAAATAAGGAGTTTCTAAATAAAGATACGCCGGTTATTGCACTGACGGCAAACACCGTGGCAGGCGCTAAGGAGATGTATCTTTCTGAAGGCTTTGAAGAATTTCTGACAAAGCCGGTGAATGCGGAACTTCTGGAACATACTATTTGTAAATATCTTCCTAAGGAGCTTGTTCAGACAGTCCGGGAAGCAGACAGCCAGACAGACAACACCAGCAGTGAATATGACAGCGAATGGAAACAGGGAGTTTCTGTCAAAAATGGACTGAAGCATTCCAAAGGCGACATGGAAATCTATATGGAACTGGTACGGATGTTTCTTAAGGACAACGATAAAATGAAGCTGCTGCGGCAGTATCTGTCTGACCATAACATGAAAGACTATGCTGTCCAGGTACATGCTTTAAAAGGGAATGCGCGCACGCTCGGTGCAGACAGGCTTGCTGATATCGCTTATGAGCATGAAATGCACAGCAAGGCGGGCCGGGAAGATGATGTAACTGCACACTGGGAAGAACTGGAACAGGCGTGGACAGCTGCACTGGAGACATTTAAAGGCATGTATGAAAAATATGCGCCACATCCGGTACAGGAAGAAACTGACATTGATGAAGGGGAACTGTCAGAATTGTCCAGGGAGGAGCTTGACAAAGCAGCACAGCTGATTGACGATTTCAAAACGGATGAGGCAGCAGACCAGATCAAAAAATGGCTGCTAAGCCCTCTGAAAAAGGATATGAAACAGCTGCTGACGGACGTACTGGCGGCAGTAGAGGATGAGTTTGACGAGGATAAAGCAGTATCGCTTTTGAAAAAATATGGGGAGGATAAAAAGTTATGACAGACAAAAAAAGTATTGTGGCAGTGGATGACAGCGGAATTATATTAAAGATGCTTGAAAAACTGCTGGGTGAAGAATATGCGTATTCCGGGTTTTCAAAAGGGCTGCGCGCCCTCAGATATTTAAAGGAAGCACGTACACCGGATCTGATTATTCTGGATATTGAAATGCCGGAGATTGACGGCTATAAAATGCTTGAAATGATACAGAAAAAAGACGAGCTGAAAGAGGTGCCGGTTCTTTTTCTGACATCCAATAACGAAAAAGAACACGTCGTAAAGGCAATCAAAGCTGGCGTCAAGGACTATATCGTAAAGCCGGTTGACGAAGACGTGTTTATGGAAAAAGTGCGCAGACTGCTAAAGGAAGAAAAATATAGCTGGGACAATGTGTAAATAGATCTGATCTGTGAGAAGGTATGAATGATCCGAACGCCGGGCGGAGACACTTTTTCCTTTTTCTGTTCCGCCTGCGAACAGTAAGAAATTCTAAATTTTCTGCTTCCAGTCTGTGGCAGCGGACGGACCGGTGCCTGATGCCCTGACGTTATGGCATGCCTGATGCAGTGGCACTGGCAGTCACCTTTTGGGGCTTCTGCGTTTCTGGCAGTAGCAGGCAGTGTGCCCCAAATCCTGGATATGAGCAGAAAATTAAGAATTTCTAACTGTTCTCCAGAGTCACAGAAAAAGGAAACCGTGTCTCCGCCCGGCGTCCGGAAAGCATAGACTTCCTATCCATCTGTCTGTAAGTATATCAGGAAATACCCGTCCGGTTCTGCTTCCGGTATTCAGACGGTGACAAGCTGTATACCCTGCGGAAAGACTCGTTAAAATGACTGGCATTGGAATATCCGGTTTCTGTAATAATCTCGGCCAGCCGGGTATCAGAATACTTCAGCAGCTCACAGGCTTTTGCCAGTCTGACGGACCGGATCAGGGAAGAGAAGTTTTCTCCCGTATATGTTTTTAATATCCGTATCATCTGGCGTTCGCTATATCCCAAAAAAGAAGCAAGTTCTTTCAAAGTGACTGTCTTATAATTATTTTCAATATATTTAAGAATGAAAATCAGGTTTTCATTCTGTTTTTTTTGCTGTGAATGAAGGAAAAGGATATCCTTTTCATAGCTTCTTAAGAGCTGGATGAAAAACAGGGCCAGCATTGCATTAAGAAAAGAGCCGTAATAAAGGCGCTGCTGTTTCATTTCGTCATACATATCTAAAATTAGCTTCTGCAGTTCGTAATCCTGCGGCTTTTTGAAGTAAAGGCAGGATTTTTCCCCTGGCAGATCAAGTGATTTTTTAAAAAAGAGATAAAGAATGCTGTCTTTTGGCAGGGCATCCAGAAATGTTTTTTCGAAAGCGGAGCTTCGGATTGCCAGATTATAAACGATGCAGTCATCTCTGAATGCGGACAGTGCATGTACAGTCTGCGGGGCGACAATGCATACTTCTCCTGCTTTCATAGGAAAGGTACCTGATAAGAATATATTATTACATGACCCGTTCAGTACACAGATGACTTCAAAAAAGCTGTGTGAATGCAAAAAAGCAGGCGCATAGCGAAGCGCAGGTATTACAAGGATGTCGGTATCAGCAGGAAAATGCCGTTCGTGAAGGTTTGTTGCAACAGAATTAAAATGTTCCGGCTGAGAACAGAATTCGGGAGTGCCTAAGCAGCTGGCTGCTTCAGGTACTAACGTATGGATTTCCTGTATGGATTTTGCCTGATCCAGATGTGCGCTGGAATACTGTCTGAAGATTCTTTTATATTCTTTTTCTAAATCAGTTAATACAGGTATACGCATGTTTTTGTGATGCTTCATCATCGAAAGTCTCCCGGAATGATCATTCTGATTTAAAACTAACATATCCGGATCGAAAAATCAAGAAATAGTCTGTATTTTTTGTCACTTTTGGGCAGTCAGCATGTCATGCTGCGGTATTGTTTTCCGTGCAGAGCATTTGTATTCTATCCATAAAAAAGAATCAGAGCAGCAGAAGAAGAATCAGAGCAGTGGAAAGGGAAGGCCGGACACGGGGCAGGAAAAAGAAAGGCAGGGACTGTGAACAATCAAAAATACATATTAGGTCATCTGGCGGGCATTGTGCATACAGGCATTTACTGTATGCAGGAAAAGCAGCTGGTATCTTATGAGGAACATTCAGAATATAATCCGATCTGCCACAGCGGCACACTCCGCTGCACACTGGCGGACAGGGCAGAAGTACAAAAAGAGCCTGTAATAATAAGGGATGAGTTCCATATGTTTTACAGCTGCGTAAAATGGGAAAATACTTACTATATGATGGGCCCGTTCAGCACACAGGTTCTACCATTTTTACGGTATTGAAGAGAAGTGGGAGAAAGGGCTGCATTATCATACACTGATGGAAATCCTGCAGATCACCGGACTGTTTGCGAATATCATTACAGGCCAGGAATATACGGATCAGCAGCTTGCAGACGCAAATTATCATGCGCAGGACAGTGTGCAGGAGGAGAGAAGGGAGCAGGCCTGGTTTGATATAAAATCCGAGGATGAAGATATATACCGCCATTCCTATCAGGAAGAACGCCAGATACTGGATGCGGTAAAGGAAGGAAATGTGGAAGAGGCCGTACGTTTATCGAAGGAAATGGATGTAAACATTGGCAGGCTGGGCGGGAGCGAGGCGGAACACTGGAGGAATCTGTCGATTGTGGCGGCTGCATTGTGTGCCAGGGCTGCGATTGAAGGAGGCGTGATGCCGGCAGCTGCATACCGGCTCAGCGGGTTTTACATTAATAAGAGTACGGCGTGCAAAGACGTGACACAGATACTGATTTACCGGAACCATGCAATTGAAGAGTTAGCAAAAAGAGTGCGGGATCATAAAAAAAGAGCCATGCGTCCAGCTATACGCAGCGCTGTAAAGACTATGTATACAGACATTACAGGGAGAAAATTTATCTGGATCATATTGCAGATATGCTGGGAATCAGCAGCAGTTACTTATCGCGACTGTTTAAAAAAGAAACAGGAACCAGTCTTCAGGATTTTATCAATGAGGTCAGGGTAGAAAAGGCTGCCAATCTGCTGATTTATTTGGAAGAGACGCTGCCGGGTATTGCAGAATATGTGAACTTTCCTTCTCAGAGTTATTTTGGAAAGATCTTTAAACAAAAAATGAAAATGACGCCAAAACAGTACCGGGAACTGTACAAACCGGCAGAATTTCAGGATGGATTCCCTTTTAAATGAAACTGGAGGAGCTAAAAATATGCAGGAATATATGAAAAATTCAAACTGGGTGTGGATTCCTTCGTGGAATGCTAAAAATAAGGAAAATCCATGCATTGTGTGCTTTCGCAGGGAAGTAAACCTGGATGCGGAGGCCAAAAAGGCAAAGATTCGTATCTCTGCCGATACGAGATATAAATTATATATCAATGGGGTGCTGGTGGAAACAGGTCCGGGCAGAGGCGACCGTCAGATCTGGTTTTATGATACAGTCAGTCTGCTTCCTTATTTAAAACAGGGCATTAATGTACTGGCAGTGCGGGTGCTGCGTTATCCGCAGGAGCCGGAGGCCGGAAATCACGGCATGTTCCGGACAGCTGTGCCGGGGCTGTATATCACAGGCCGGATTGAAGATATAAGCGGCGGTATCTATGATATTTCAACAGACGAATCCTGGAAATGCAGACTGGACCAGTCAGTTTCTTTTTATAGAGAAGAAGAACGGTTTGCGCCGCTGGTTATCCATGAACGGGCGAAGGGAAATGCAGAGCTCTGCGGCTGGCAGGGGGAATCATATGATGACCGGGACTGGGAATCTGCCAGGCCGTATATCCGAAAAATGGTTCCTGAAGCGGTAAGTCCTGGCAATCTGAATCCCAGAACGATTCCCTAGCTGTACCGCAGACACAGAACACTGCGCCGCGTTATGGACCTGCCAGAGTCTGTGCATACAGTTTCGCAATGGAGTGATTTTGCAGCCGGCAAAGCTGTGATAGAAATCCCGGCGCATACGGAAGAAATTGTGGTGCTGGATGCCGGGGAAGAGATGACTGGATATATAAAAGCGGCTTTTTCCGCAGGACAGAATGCACAGATCGAATTCTTATATGCGGAGTGCTATGTGCTGGACGGGTGTATCGGACCAGAACAGATTCCGGTTAAGGGAGACCGGCTCGATAAGGTAAACGGACATTTACAGGGATACTGTGATTATTACACAGTCTCGGGATTTGGAAAACCGGAAACAGAAGGAGGCGTCTGCAGCCTGGAGATTTATGAGCCATACTGGTTCCGTACATTCCGGCTGATCCGGCTGCATATCAAAACGAAGGATACGCCGCTGGCCATTCACTGTCTGGATTATGAGGAAACGGGATATCCTCTGAAAGTACATACTTCGGTGCAGACCTCTGACCAAAGCCTTGCGGGCATCTGGGAGATCAGTGAGAGGACGCTTCGCAGATGCATGCACGAATCATATGAGGACTGCCCTTATTATGAACAGCTGCAGTATATTATGGATGCAAGGAGCCAGATACTTTATACGTATGCGGTCAGTGCAGACGACAGGCTTGCCAGAAAATGCATGGATGATTTACGCCGCTCCCAGAGGTATGACGGACTGCTGAACTGCTCTTATCCGAACTGCAATACGAACATTATACCGGGATTTTCGATTTACTATATACTGATGCTGTATGATCATATGATGTATTTCGGAGACAGGGAGCTGGTGGCAGCTTATATGCCGGCAGCTGAGCAGATTCTGCAATTTTTTGAACGGCATCTGACAAAGGAAGGATATGTCGCAAAGACAGGGGGCATCAATATGGAAGCCAGATTCTGGTCCTTTATCGACTGGGCAGAAGAGTGGAACGATACCAGCGGCATGCCGCCTGCAGGCTTAAAAGGCCCTCTGACTATGGAGAGCCTGCTGTATATTTATGGTCTGCAGCATGCGGCAAAACTTATGGAATTCCTGGATAGAAATACGGATGCCAGGAATCTGGAAAAACGGGCTGAAAAGGTAAAGTCCGCTTTAAGAACATACTGCATGGGCACAAACGGCATGCTGCAGGACGGTCCCGGTGTAGAAGAATACAGCCAGCACTGCCAGGTGTTTGCTCTTTTGACAGATACGGCTGAGGCTGAGACAGGAAAAAGAAACCTGCTGAAAACGATTGAAGAACCCGGATATGCACAATGTACAGTGGCTATGCGTTTTTACCTGTTCCGGGCATTGGAAAAGACAGGGCTGTATGCATATACGAATCAGTACTGGGATGCATGGAGAAATATGCTGGCGATGAACTGTACCACCTGTGTAGAATCAGAAGCATACTCCAGAAGTGAATGCCATGCATGGGGAGCGCTTATTTTATATGAACTCCCTTCGGTTACATTAGGCGTAAGGCCCGCTGCACCGGGCTTTGGCAAAGTACGCATTGCCCCGGTCCCGGGTTACTTAACCAGGGCAGAAGGAAGGGTCAGGACGCCCTGGGGTGATGTCAGGGTATCCTGGGAAATAAAAGAAGGAACGTTTCAGTATGATTATGAAGTGCCTGAGGGCATGGAAGCTGAATGGCAGGAACCGGAAGAAAATCTGGTCAGATAAAGAACAAATACTGCAAAATAAGGATATAGAAAAGAGCTCTCTGGTGTTAATCTGTAAACACAAAGAGAGCTCTTAATTTATGATTAAAAAAGCATGCAGTTAAAAAACAGGAGGAAGCAGTTATGTTATCAGAACGGTTTTATGGAATGGGAGAGCCGCTGATCCAGAGAGAACGGGATACCGGGGTTATGGCGGAGGAATATCTGGAGCTTGTAAAAGCATTAGGATGTACGGCGTACCGGTCATGGATGCATCTGACAGAGATCCTAAAAGATCCGGTTACGCCGGACGAAGAGGCGTATGCATCTCACAAAAGGCTTCTTGACAGAGCACAAAAGCTGGATCTGGAGGTAACCGGAATGAGCCATGAGTGGTTTCTGCCAGAGGGATGCAGACAGAAATCAGGGCATGCGATGCCAAAACGTGATCTTACACAGGGAAGCCTGTATATGCAGGCACTGGATATGCTGGAGGAATCCTGGTGTACCCAGGCAAAACTTTTTCCACAGGTAGAAAACTGGGAAATTGGAAATGAATGGAATCTGAATGCGTTTCTTCATCCGGATGGATTTTTGAATGAAAAAAATGCAAAAGCATTTACAGCGGATGAAAAAATGGACATTGCGATTGACATGATGTATTTTTCGGCAAAGGGTGTGAGGAGGGGAAATCCCAGCGCCAGGGTCACTTGCTTTTCACCGGCTCTTTCGACACCATGGCTGGGCGGAGATCTGCCGGATTATCTTCCGCCGATGTATGGTATTGCATGGACGCTTGATAAAATGTACAGCCGGATTAAGTCCGGCAGGTTCTGGTCAGATCATACGGACGACTATTTTGATATGCTCTCCTGGCATCCTTATCAGATGAGTGTCGATCAGAGCAGGGTGGGAATGGATCTGTTTTTAGATATCTTTGAACCGGATCATCTGTGGAAGGATTACAATGACGCTGCATACCGGGTAATGTGCAAATACGGTGACGGACATAAGCAGGTGATTCTTACTGAGGCTGGATTTACAGACTGCGGCGATGAAAAAGAAGAAATCAAACGTGCAGAATACATGCGCAGATTATTAAAACTTGCGGCAGAACTTCCCTATGTGAGAACGGTCTATAATTTCCGGCTGCTTAACGAGGAAAGCATGTTAAAAAGAGCAGGCATTGAAGACAATCAGATCGGCGGCCTTGCGGAGGTATATTTCGGGTTTTTTGAGGAACCGTGGCATGAGTGCAGACCGAGAAAGAAAGCATATGTCCTTCAGGAACTGACTGGAAGCAGTGCAGATCTTGCACAGGCGGGCAGAAAAGTGTCATCCTTAAGGCGTAAGAATGAAAAAATGTAAGAACGGAGGAAAAAAGATGATTAGTTTTGCATCCAAAACAAAGGATCCGGCAGCGAAACTTGGCTGGAACGACCGGCTTGGCTATGGGATAGGGAATTTTGGCATGGCATGGGTAAATGGCATGATGTCAGCGTTTCTTATGAAATATCTGACAGACGTATCTTTAACGGATGCGGGAGCAGTCAGTGCGACCATTGCCATTTCAAAATTATTTGACGGTATTTCGGATCTGATTATGGGACGTATTGTAGATGGGACACATTCCAAAATGGGGAAAGCCAGAGTATGGCTGATTAGGATGTGCATTCCGATGGCATTGTCCGTTACCCTGCTGTTCAGCGTACCGTCGTCAATGTCAGCAGTTATAAAATACATCTATGTATTTATCCTTTATAACCTGGTGAATTCTGTATTTTATACAGCAATGTTTGTTCCTTACAATTCGCTGATATCACTGAGTACGACGAATAGTTATGAACATGGCATGCTTGGAAATATCAGCATGATTTTCCAGACAATTGCCAATATCTGTATGAACACATTTTTCATGTCAATGGTAGTGAAGTTCTCCGGTGCAGCTCAGCCGTATCAGACAGAGGCACAAAAAGGGTGGACAATAGCGACAGCTTTAGCTGGCGTTATGATTGTAGTCTCTGCGTTCATCTGTGTATGCGGGACAAAAGAGAGAACTGAAACGCACGCAGAATACGGTGAGACGCCAAAGAATGATGTGCCGGCAGGAAAGGCATTAAAATCACTGTTTACGAACAGATACTGGCTGTCTATGATTTTTGCAATGTTTGTCATTTTCTTTATTATAGTGATGTATTCCGCAGGTGCTATTTTTTACTGTGCGGATGTGCTTGGGGATTATTCGCTGTATACACCGGTAAACAATGCATTGTCCATTGCACAGTTTGCGATTATGTTCTTTACACCGTTTTTCATGAAGAAATTTGGAAAGCATATGACATATATGGCCGGACTTACAGGCATGGGACTGGGATTTCTTGGGACTGGATTTGCAGGAACGAATGTTACCCTTCTGATTATTTTTAATGCTTTAAAAGGGATTGGGCTTGGCGCAGCTGGCGGCATGGCTTTTGGCATGGTCGCAGACACCCTGGAATACGGAGAATGGAAAGACGGATTTAAGACCGTAGGCATGGGAAATGCTGCGATTTCTGCAGCCCAGAAGCTCGGACTTGGTATCGGCCAGGTGGTGCTTGGATGGATTCTTGAATTTGGAGGCTATGAAGGCGGGGCAGCTTCTCAGAGTGAATCTGCAAAGGCAGCAATTTCTTTTCTTTACAACTGGCTGCCAGTGGGAATGATTGTAATTACTTTTGTGATTATGGTCAGTTACAGGCTTGACAAAGAACTGCCACAGATTCAAAATGAACTTAAAGAGCGGAAAAGGAAATGACTGGGATGAATGAATATATAGTAAATACAAAAAGCGGCAAAGTAAAAGGATTTCTAAGAGATGGCCGGATTGAATATTTAGGCATCCCTTATGCGAAGCCGCCGGCAGGAAAACTGCGTTTTAAAAGGGCACAGAAAATCGAACCCTGGAATGGTGTGTTTGAAGCAAAAGAATACGGGCCGGAAGCGGTACAAAATGATGAGGGTATGGATAAAGGCAGTGAGGACTGCCTGACCATTCATATCCAGCGCCCGGTACACGGTGAAAAACTGCCGGTATTTGTATACATCCATGGAGGCGGTTATACAACCGGGGCGGCAAGTGTAGCGCTTTATAATGGAAAGCATTTCGCAGATCACGGATTATTATTTGTGTCTTTTCAGTATCGGATGAGCGTGTTTGGGTTTTATGATTTTACTACATATCCGGGATGTGAGGATTTTGACAGCAACTGCGGTATTTCTGACCAGATTATGGCAATGCAGTGGATCCGGGATAATATAGAGGCTTTTGGAGGAGATCCTGAAAATATAACAATCAACGGGGAATCGGCAGGAGGGTCGTCTGTATTAAATATGATGGCGGTTCCGGCCGTTCAGGGAATCTTTCAAAAAGCGATTGTACAAAGCGGTCTGCCGGAATGCGTGTGCACCCATGAAATGGCAAGGCAGAATATGGATCTGTATCTGGAAGGAATGGGAATGACGCAAAAGGACATTCCGAAACTGAAAGAAATGCCTCCGTTTGAACTGTTAAAAGGCGTGCTCTATGTGGCGGAGCATCATCAGTACAAAAATCCGGGCATATTTCTGCCAGGGCCTGTGATCGACGATCTTTTGCCGCAGCGGCCTGTGGATGCAATCCGAAACGGCAGCGCAAAGGATGTAAAGCTCAATATAGGGACGAACTTGCAGGAAGGCACCATGTTTGTACATCCGGAAAAAACCGGATTTCCCAATTCCTGGTCAATGGTTTCCAGGATGATGGAACAAAACGGCCATGCGCAGGCAATTCCAAGGGTAATTGATTACTATCACCCGTCGAAAAACGACAGGTTTACAAAATTTAAGGCACAAAACGAGTTTTCCATGAGCACCATTCCGCCTGTCACTGAAAAATTTGAACAGGAGGGCGCATATTCTTTCATATCTTTTGCGACAGATTATGCGTTCCAGGTGCCTTCTATCAAAGCAGCACAGGCACAGCGCGCACATACGAAGGATGTCTGGATGTACCGGTATGAATATATAACAAAAGCAGGCTGGGAGACAGGATGGCTGGCATCCCACGCCTTTGAACTTCCGCTTTCTTTTGCAAATATGGATTTTCATTTCAGCCAGTTTGTGTTCAGGGACGAACCAGAGGAGACCATAAACAGTCTTATTCATGAGATACATGGCTCGTGGATACGTTTTGCGAAAACAGGCGATCCGAATCCGGAGTGGCTCAGGTTTGCCGGATATGATTCGCCCGTAAGGATTTTTGACAAAGAGAGCAGAACAGTCCGGCTGGACCGTACAGAATTGATGAGGGTGTGGGATGACATGCGTTTTTATGAGGAATAGCAAGAACTTTTAAATTTATGCTTAGGGGCTGTGGCAGCGGAGCCACAGCCCTGGTGTTATTTCATGAATAATTAACCGGATGCCGGGACGGAGAAACTTTTTTCTTTTTCTGGCGTCTGGTTAACCTATGGGATTCCCGAACGCCAGGCAGAGAAATGTTTTCCTTTTTCTGTTCCGCCTCCGAACAGTAAGAAATTCTAAATTTTCTGCGATAGTTCTGTGGCAGCGGACGGACCGGTGCCTGATGCCCTGGCGCTCTGGCATGCTTTATGTTTTGGCACTGGCAGGCACCTTTTGGGGCTTCAGGGTTTTGTATAGCTGCAGGCAGTGAGCCCCAAATCCTGGATATGAGGCAGAAAATTAAGAATTTCTAACTGTTCTGCGGAGTCACAGAAAAAGGAAAACATTTCTCTGCCTGGCTGGTACCGGATGAATTTAATATCCCTGTCTGGATGCAGGTTTCCAGATGCAGGACGAAACCTGGCAGCTGTACGTTTATTCTGCCGCAGCCAGGAAAAGCCGGAAACTTATTTTATTACAGGCATCCGCCTGAACGGCTGCAGCACAAAACCGTCAGCCTGTTACAGAGCAGACGTCCTGCACTGCCCGGCTGCGGCAGGATAAACATCATGCCGGCAGACCGTATCACAAAGCCGGCTGACGGCTGGCTGCGGAAGAATAAAAGCCTGCCCTGCGTGTTTCGGAATAGATCTGGAAAACGGCATCCGGGCAGACAGTAAATTTATCCAGTACCAGCCGGGCGGAGACACTTTTTCCTTTTTCTGTGACTCCGGAGAACAGTTAGAACTTCTTAATTTTCTGCCTGATACCCAGGATTTGGGGCACACAGCCTTCTGCATTAGAAAACCCTGAAGCCCCAAAAGGTGCCTGCCAGTGCCGCTGCATAAAGCATGCCGTAACGCCAGGGCATCAGGCACCGGTCCGTCCGCTGCCA
>CAJTVR010000076.1:0-3304 GCA_910580075.1 uncultured Eubacterium sp.
TTTGGGGTTGCAAAATTGAAAAAGTTGATATAGAATACTATAAGATAACATTTTGATACAAAATGTTATGTATAAGAATTATTTTATTTCAAAAAAAAGAAATCCCACGACCGTATTGCCGTACAGTCGTGGGATTTTTCTTTGCTTTTATACTGGCAGCGCACCCAGCATGTTATTTGTCGTCCGATTCATCTTTGCTGTCTAGCCTGTTCCGCTTTTTCATAAGCACATATCCTTCAAACAGGCCCAAGTCTTCATCTGTTGTAATTTTTATGTTCGTCTGATCTCCATAAGCAAAATGTACTGTATCGCCCAGTGCATACATCAGGCTCGTTGTATGGGGTTCTGCTACATCAATCAGCCCTTGATCCTGTGCTCTTTTATAAATATCCAAAAGATACGAAATCTGAAAACTATACGGACAGGCAATCTGGATATACTGATCCCGGTCAGCTCCGCACACAGACGTATGATCTGTGTCTTTTACTGACAGCAGCTGGTAACACGGGGTGCCAGATACAGCAGAACCATACGTTCTGGCCATTTCAAGTACCGCATCTACAATCCTGTGTGAAGTAAATGGCGCTGCACCATACTGAATAACAGCATAGTCTGTCTCTTTTAATTTTGCATCGTTTTCTTTTGACGCCGCAGGCATATCATATATATCCTTATAACCAGATATTATATCACGCATATAATTCACACCATTTAACACAGATTCCTGAAATGTACTTCCTCCAGGCACAATCCATCGGACCTTAGTTAATCCATACTTTTGAATCATTTCTCTGCAGTATCCGATCCATTCTTTTCTGCATACCACTCCGATTACTTCTATCTGCGGGTGGCTTTGAAAAATATCAATGGTATAAGCCAGAACCGGTTTTCCTAAAATCTCTATAAACTGTTTCGGAATTTCTCTCTGCATGCGTGTACCGTTTCCTCCTGCAAGAATCATTGCTACATTCACGTTTTAAACCCCTCCCGGTTATTCTTCAATTCCATAACTTTTTAATGCAGGATCTATATACCGTACCAGATTACGGTAGCTCGGCAGAAAGAAAAAGCTGTCGTCATCTCCCACTGATCCTTTGTACAGTCCCCAGCAAAACCAGTAAAATGCACTGATAGGAATAAAAGCGTAATAAAAACGTCTCTGCTCTTCGTCAGGCTCCTGTCCCAGGTAAGCCTTAATATAACGTTTTGTCTGCCGGTCTGTCCAGTCATACCGGCACAAAATACATCCGATATCATTGGCTGCATAATTCAGACCGGCATATTCCCAGTCAATCAGATACATGCTGCCATTTTTATCTATCAGATAATTTGGCTCGTATACATCATTATGGCAAAGTACCAGATCATATCCTTTCCGTCTGGCATCCGCTTTCACTTCTTCATAAAGCCTTTCCACTTTTCCGATAAGACCGGAAAATTCTCTGGACAGATTCCCCTTTGTTCCTGATGCTATTTCCATCAGCTTTTTTCCCTCTTTAATATTATCAAATATTTTGATGCTGCCGGCAGCCTGTATCTTAGACGCATGAAGCATATGCAGATATTTCATAGCTTCTTCCAGCTGCCGGTCAGCACTCATCAGATGAGAAATTCCTTTTTCAAAATCGCAGTTTCTGGCTTCTTCCACAAAATGGCTTATTTTCCACCCGTTTAATTCCATACGGATCACTGAGCGGTCAATTCCTGACTCTTTTGCAGTCATCTGCGCAAATAATTCAGCACGGCGGTCAGTCAGGTTTCCCGCTGTTCCTCCCGGATGCCGGTATACATAGTTTCTCTCATGCACAGCAAATCGAAAACTGATATTTGTAAGCCCCGCGTGAATTACGGAGATATCTGTGATATCATCCGGTCTGCAGTTTAGTGTATCCGTTATATTTTCTATAATTTCTGAATCAATATTCATAAGAAATTCCGAATCAAATTCTCTTAAATCATCGATGTTCTCAAATTCTAATATTTCATCAGGTTCATATTTTTTCATATAAAAGGTGAGCCTGTCCATATGCCTGGCATAAAACTCCTCCCAAAACATAACGGATACTCCAAAGTCGTTGATTTCTTTATCCATCCGTTCACAGAACACTTCAGAAAAATGCTCATTTATATAAGCCGGCCCTGCCATTGCAAAACCGTCTTCTCCTCCTGGCGAAAATTTTGTTATTACTGCCGCATCAGATCCTCCGACTGCAAATTCCCGAAATTTTCCCTCGTAATAAACACATGCGCGATAAGAGATATTTTCTGGATTATGATCTTCCATAAAAATGTTGTTCTTAAAATAATGGTCCGCACAGCAGATATACGTATTGCACAGATACTCTTTAGCCTGATATAAGGAATATAGATTTCCTTTTTTATCAAATTCATTATTGACAAGCAGATGTACAAACGGATATTTCTGTTCCAGATAAAAAAATTTTTCCTTCATATATCCGATAACTACATAAATTTCCTTTACACCTGCTTCATACAGCTGCTCAATCTGGCGTTCAATCAGTATTTCCCCCTTCACCCGAAACATTCCCTTTGGTTTTTCATATGTAAAAGGAGCAAACCGGGAAGATTTTCCCGCGGCTAATATCACTGCATTTTTGTTAATCATAAATACCATTCTCTTTCTGTTTTTTTAATTCTGCGCTCATTCTTTCGAATGCCTTCATGTGATCTTCTGCCATTTCTTCTATTGTAAATTTCTGTATATAGTTCCATGAATTTTTCCCCCATGCTTCTCTGTTTTCTTCTTTTAATGCCTCTTTCAATGCTTCTGCCAGTTTTTTCACATTTCCGGCAGGCACGATCCTTCCGTTCTTTCCATCTTTTACAAGTTCCAGTCCTGCGACACAGCGGTCTGTCGTTACTACTGGCAGGCCATAAGCCATTGCTTCATTAATAACCAGTCCCCAGATATCTTCCCTTGTCGGAAGCACAAATATATCCGCTGCACGATAATAATCGTCTAATTCCATTTTTGTTTTAAATCCTACAAAATGAATGTTGGAAATATTCTGAACGGACTTTTTCATTTCTTTGGAAGGACTTCCACCCGCAATATAAAACCCGATACCCGGATCTGATAATTTTGCAGCTGCAATTAAAACATCAATACCTTTTCTATATATCATCTGTGCCACTGTAAGGACAACCCTCTTTTCATGGATTCCCTTCCGAATTTTCATTTCAGCTTTTTCATCCTGTGTACCTGGCCCGGCCATATCTTCTCTTCTCAAAGAAGTAAAATGAAATCTGTAACACCTATGAACCTGCGCTCCATAATAAACGA
>CAJTVR010000076.1:3335-23029 GCA_910580075.1 uncultured Eubacterium sp.
CGGGTAACCGTACCGGGGGTTCGAATCCCCCAGCTTCCGCAGATAATCCGTAAAATTAATTTTACGGATTATTTTTTTATCATTTTTCACAAGTCCCCCGTCAGCTTCAATACAGTATCGGATTTTTGCAAATCTCATATATTCAATTGCAAGCATGGATGTCGGTGTATAATAATCACCGACTACTATCATATCCCACTTTTGTTTTAAGATGTTCAGAACAGACGGGCAGAAAAAATGATCTGTACCAGTCCTGATTCCTCTCAAAAAAACAGCTTCAAAATTTTCTATTTTTTCATATTTCCACCGTTTATTCCGGTCTGTGGCTGCCTTTCCTTCAAAAGTAACTGTTAAATTGCACTGCTTTCCCAGTTCATTAAAAAAAATCACCCTGTATGGTGACGGTATATTGGAAAGAAAAAGAATTCTGCATGAATGATCCATACATCTGCCTTTCATAATCTTATCCTGTCATCTGACGCCTGATATTTCAAAAAATCTTCATAAGCCAGCCTGATCCCTTTTTCCAAATCTGTTTTGCTTGTCCATCCCAGAGCTGCTGCTTTGCTCACATCCAGCAGTTTTCTGGGGGTTCCGTTTGGTTTACTTATATCCCACAAAATCTCACCTTCATATCCAACGATTTTTGCTACAAGTTCTGCAAGATTCTTTATGCTGATTTCCCTGCCCGATCCCCCATTTACTGTTTCGTTTCCACTGTAATGGTTCATTAAAAATACACAAAGTTCTGCGAGATCGTCGGCATATAAAAATTCACGTAACGGACTTCCGTCTCCCCAGCAGACTGCCTGCTTTACATTCCTTACCTTCGCTTCATGAAATCTCCTGATCATTGCCGGCATCACATGAGACTGCTGCAGGTTATAATTATCATTCGGCCCATAAAGATTCGTGGGCATAATAGAAATAAAATCTGTCCCATACTGACGGTTTAAAAATTCACAGTATTTTAAGCCGCTTATTTTAGCCAGCGCATAAGCTTCATTTGTTTTTTCAAGCCCTGACTCTAACAGACAGTTCTCCCGCACTGGCTGTGTGGCAAGACGCGGATAAATACAGGAACTTCCCAAAAACTCTAATTTTTTTACATTGTTTCTCCATGCAGCATGTATCAGATTCATTCCCATCATGATATTGCTGTACATAAAATCTGCCGGCTCTGCATCATTTGCCGCAATTCCTCCTACTTTTCCTGCTGCATGAAACACATATTCCGGTTTTTCATCATGGAAAAATGCTTCTGTGTCTTTCTGCCTGGTAAGATCCAGCTCCTGATGTGATCTTGTAATAATATTCTGATACCCCTGCCGTCTTAATTCCCTGATAATAGCCGAACCAGCCATTCCCTTATGTCCGGAAACATAAATCTTTGCATCCTGTTCCAAAACTCACCCTCCAATCAGTATTTCATCTGCATATCATAATCTACCATAATTCTGACCAGTTCATCGAAAGATGTTCTGTCTGGATTCCAGTTCAGCTTCTGCTTTGCCTTATCTGGATTTCCAAGAAGATCAACTACGTCCGTGGGTCTGTAAAGACCCGGATCTACCTCAACCAGTACTCTGCCGCTGTTTTTATCAATGCCTTTTTCATTCAGTCCTTTTCCTGTAAATTCCAAATCGATACCTGCATAATGAAACGCCCGTTCACAGAATTCGCGCACACTATGCTGGCGTCCGGTAGCAATGACAAAATCATCCGGCTTATCCTGCTGCAGCATCCTCCACATACATTCCACATAATCTTTTGCATATCCCCAGTCCCTTTTCGAAGACAGGTTTCCAAGATACAGCCTGCTTTGTATGCCTTTCTTAATTCTGGACACAGCAAGTGTAATTTTACGTGTGACAAAAGACTCGCCTCTTCGTTCCGATTCATGGTTAAATAAGATCCCGTTACAGCAAAACATGCCATATGCTTCCCTGTATTCTTTTACAATCCAGTATCCATACTGCTTTGCAACTGCATACGGACTGTATGGATGAAACGGCGTTAATTCAGACTGTGGTTTTTCTTCCACTCTGCCATATAATTCCGATGTCGATGCCTGATATATTTTACATGAATCCGTCAGTCCCGCATTACGCACACATTCCAGAATGCGCAGCACGCCCATCGCATCAACATCAGCTGTATATTCAGCTACGTCAAAAGATACACCCACATGTGACTGCGCCGCCAGATTGTATATTTCATCCGGTAAAACAGAACCTACGATACTCATAAGACTGACATAATCACTTAAATCTCCATAATGCAGAATAAATTTATCATGTTCCTCCAAATGAGCGATTCTTTCCCTGTGTTCTGTTGAAGAACGCCTGACAATTCCATGTACCTCATATCCTTTGTGAAGAAGCAGTTCTGTTAAAAACGAACCATCCTGTCCGCTTATGCCTGTAATTAACGCTTTTTTCACGATTCGTCTATCCTTTCCATTTTCATTTTTCAGCTGCCGGACTGTACCGTATCAGCCCTGCAGATTGTCTCCCTGCATCCGCCCACATCATAAGTAACTACCCTTGTTCCACAGGCAGCTGCTTCCAGATTTACCGTAGGATAATTGTCCTCATGTGTAGCATTGACAAAGACATCTGCAGCACTGTATATTTCTGCAAGTTTTCCAGCATCCCTGATACTCCGTAAACCTACAATGCCAGCCCTGCCGTTTCCTTTCACAAATTTTTTTCCCGTTACTGCTTCATACAGGTTTGCTGCCCCCATAGGAACTGCTGCTCCGCCATATCTGTTTGTGATCTTTTCACCAGACGTACCCTTACAAACTTTTGGAGTCTTCCATTTTATAACGTCATCATGCAGTTTTTTGATCTGTTTTTCTGTCAGTCCGACAAGGACAATCACGTATGATTCATCCAGCATGGAAGCAAGCTCATAAAAATCGTAAAGCCCCTTTTTATGATTCCATACGGCAGATACCCCAAGCACAATTTTTTTGGATTCGAGTCCGTATTCTTTTCGAAAATTACTTTTTAACGGACGAAATACATTCGTATCAATTGTGTTGTAATGGACTTCAATAGGATATTCTGCTAAAAAACTCTCCTCAGCCAGATTTTTCAGCCATTGTGAAGGAGTAATCAGCGTCATATTCCTAATGCCGGTAAATAATTTTTTCTTTTGCATATAATTCCACGCGGAACGGTCACACAGCCAGCTGGCCGGATACGCATTCTTCTGGGGACAGTGGTGGCATCCGGATTTCCAGCGGCCGCATCCGGCTTCTGTAAAATGTGCGCAGTGCCCGGTAAATGCCCAGCAGTCATGCAGCGTCCATTTAACGGCAGGTTTATGTTTCCTGATCCATTCAAAAAGCAGCTGTATGTTCAGATAATACCCATGAAGATTATGCAGCCATAGTAAATCCGGTTTGAATCTGTCTGCCTGTTTCAAAAACTCTCTGGTTGCCTTTTTTGAGGCAAATCCATGCTTATCTGTAATTCTTGTATATATGGCATGCCTGTATACATCTGTCTTATTCCCGATTCTGAGCGCATATTTTTTATATTCTTCTGGAACAGTATCATCCCGTCCATATGCAATCTTTACCTGTGCACCCATTTTTTCATATGACTGCGCGATTGCTGTGCATATTTTCCCATGACTTCCAATACCACAGACTTCATTAATAATCAGGAGTCTCATTCTCCCCCCCCCCTAAAAAGTTCATCATATGGAACACATGCCTTTTTGCACTTTTCGCTCATCTCTTTCATAACTTCTTCCAGCCATCCCCACAAATTTTTCTCTTCAATTTCCCAGCTATGTCCCCAGACCACAACTGTCTTATCCTGGACCATGCACTCAGAAATCAGGCTGCGGATGATTTGAAAATAACCGGCATTCATATGTCTGAGCACATACATTCCTTCTGCAGCCGACCCATTTCTTACTGCGTTTCCTATCAGAGATTTTATTCCACGCGGATACACATGAAAAGAAGGTCTGCATAGTCTTTCACCGCAGATAAAACTCATGGTATCTGCGGTTCGGATTGTTTTATAATATTTATAAATAACCTGCAGTATTTCCCTGGTATATGCTCCTCCTGGCAGACAGAAGTGATCTGTCTTTTTTCCAAGAAGATCTTCCAAATAATATTTATTGTTCACAGCTTCTCTTTCTGCACATTTTAGTGATACACCTGTCAGATATACATGATTTTCTGTATGGCCTCCAAAAGAGATCAGTTCTGAAGCATTGTTTTGAATCTGTGACGGAGAAAGCACCTTTCTCCCTTCACTGTTTCTGTTTGGTATAAAAAACATGCCTGGTATTTCATATTTTCTATGAAGTTCCATTAATTTCAGATCTTCTGGTGCTCCATCATCCCATGTAAATGCGATTTTCATATTTAAGCACATCCTCACTCTGTACGGCTAATAAAATAAATACTTAACGGCCTCTATCCCTGCACATTCTAAAATGCATAGCGGACTATACCCATTATCCCGATAACTCCTGTAGCGGTCTGCGATTCTTTTTCTGCACATATCTGCATTTTTCTCATTGCTGATCCCTCCTGTCACAAAGTTCGCCAGCACACGGTTTACGACAGTTATTTTTTTCCCAGCCCGCTTTACACGTAAAAAAAATTCAAAGTCATCATGAATACCGATGCATTTGAATTCTCCCAATTCCCTATAAAGTTTTTTTCTCACAAAACCTGACGGATGATTCCAGTGACGGCTTGTTGGAAATATTCCATCTATTTTTGAATGTTTGATTCTTATTTTTCCATCCTTCCCTACTAGTTTTATATCCGCATAAAAATAATCAAAATGTGTCTTTTTATAAGCAATTGCAGCTGTTTTTACAGCATCCGGTTCATACCAGTCTCCTGCATTGATAAATCCGATCAATTCTCCGGATGACATCCGTATTCCTTTATTCATAGCATCATAAATGCCATGATCCGGTTCCGATACAATTTTAAAAAGAAAGCCTTTTGTTTCAAATTTTTTTCGATATTTTTCGGACAGCTGTACTGTATCATCTGTGGAATTACCGTCTATGATTAGATATTCCATATGCGGATATGTCTGCGCAAGCACAGATTCAACTGTCTTTCCAATCACGTCCCTGCTATTTCTGCAGACAGTAACAACTGTGAATAATACCGGCTGTAAATGTGATTTTTCCATCTTCATCCCTTCCACAATAATCCCAGGCTATCAAAAATAGAGTGATGCAGCTGCCAGAATTCCATAAACTGCAAGAATCACCATCAGCATTTTATCCTTCAGAATCACTTCAACGGGATCTGCACCTCCTATTTTTTCATCTTCCACATCAAGACTGTATTTCATTAAAATAAGCATAAAAACAGGTATTGTCCAGCGCATCATTTTACCTGGCTGTGATACTGCCCAAAAAGAATAAAATACTATTGTAAGTTCCATAAATACATACATATTTTTATCCAGAAATGCATATGTATAATATTTTAAAACTTCCCTGGTATCTATACCCCCCCCCATTTTTATCTCTTCTCTTCGTTTTCCAAGCCCCAGATAAAAAGCACCTGACAGTACTACCATATAAAACCATCCGGATATTTCAGAATCCGAAAGAATCCCGCCATACTGTACGCGTAAAACATACCCTAAAGCTAAACATAAAACATCTAAGATTGCTATCTTTTTCATTCCTGTGCTGTACAAAACATTCATGATAAAAAACAACGCTAATACAGCTGCTCCTTTTAAATGCCCTGTGTTTATGTGAAACACAAAAGACAGGATCAGACAGGCTGAAAACAGCCAGACTGCCTGCGCCTTTGTAACTTCTCCGCTGGCAAGCGGGCGCAGTCTTTTTACCGGATGCAGTCTGTCTTTTTCCGCATCCATCAGGTCGTTCAAAATATAAACGGCAGATGACAAAAAACAAAAGCTGGCATACCCGCTGCATAGTATCAGAATTTTATCCGCTGCAGACAGTTCTTTTGCAAAAAATAACGGCAGAAAGATAATAATGTTCTTGATATAATGTTTTATTCTTAACAATCTAATATATTTCATAATTTTCTTATTGATCCTGCGTATAATACATCTGATACAGATTTTTCTCCTGGCCCTGGTCTGATACCGTATACTCTATTCCATGGTCTGACAAATTAAAACGCTGTCCCTGCAGATTCATATCTGGAAAGCTAATCACAATGCTTCCTTCGATCTGTTCAAACTCTCTGTTTATTTTTATACTTTCTGATATCATTCGTACAGGAAGCAGTCCAAAATACAGATTATTGGCCGCAAGCAGCAGTATAAAAGCGGCTGCAGCAGCGTTCAAAGCCTTTTTCCATTGATCTGCCAGTCCCTTTTCTCTCAGTAACAGATATACGGCAGCCGGAATCCATGTATACAAATAAGGTGCATATCTTGCCCACCATGTTTCAGAAATACCCAGTGTAAGCAGAACGGATATTACGGTCAGGATTGTCAGTATCATTTTTTCCATCGTTTTGTTCTTTTCTTTTATTAGATACACTGCGATTACAATAACAGCAATACAAAGCAGTCCGCTAAAAAACAGCCCAAATCCGCTTATCCTCATGTCACATGATAAAAACTCCAGTTCTTCTTTATGTACAGATAATGGAATTTTTAAAACAGGCAGGTTCTGTTCAGATGAGTGTAAGATATTGCCAAGCCTGCCAAACAGACTATAAAAAAGTTTATAAAAGCTGTTCTTCCCCTCAAATCCCCTGGGCGACATAGGCGTCATAATATCAACACTGCTGCTTCCTGTCAGCGGATAAGTAAGTGTCCCATGATCTATATAATTTTTAATATAAACCGGAAACCCTATGACACAGATACATAAAACAGCCAGCAGAAAAAATTTCTGAAACACTTTTATGCACTGCTGCATTGCTGACTTTTTGCAATTCACAGACAGATATATGCAAAAGAAAGCTGCACAATATACCCCTCCATAAAACAGTCCTGTGAATTTCACATTCGACAATAAAAGCATAGAGGAATAAATCAGACACCATACAGAAATTTTATCTTCCCGCTCATCTAACAGCTTTATCAATCCCAATATGAGCAGATATAAAAGAGAAAACAAAAATCCATCCACGTAATATGTCAGCATCTGTACAACAGACACCGGATTTAGAACAACTGCAAATGTAACCAGCCAGCTCTTCATATTTCCAGACTGCCTTCTCCTCAAATATGGATACCATAAACAGATTCCCATAAGCATTCCAAGAATCTGGTACATTTTTCCAGATTCAATATTGCCAGATACTGCATAAATCACTGACGCAAAAATCCACGAAGACTTACCATAATGATCAAGCCACATTCCTGTTTCTGGCAGATCTTCATCATTCCAAAAAGAATCTGCAAATGTATCTGCAGATTCTTTTAACGGATTCCAGCCGTTTTTCAAATATCCAGCTGCCATTTTATGATAAGCATTGCCGTCATAATCAACGGTATATGTCCTGCCACATACAGACATAATCAGCACATACATCGCCACAAACAGCACAAACACAATGATTCTGGTCTTAAACTGCAGCCTGTAACGAAACAGCAGGCTGCACCATACAAAGTCCAGGATCAGAGAAACTGCAAACATATATGGCCGGATCTTTCCTCCCAGAATCAGCCCGATTGTCCCAGTCGATACAATCAGACACATACTCACAAGAATCAGATATCCAAAATATTCCATCATCCGTATCCTGTTTTTATTTTCAGACATCCTATTCATTTTATTTTTCTCTGCTGACTACAGTCTCTTTCTCATTTTTACAATACACCTTTGAAATATTCTATTGTCTTTTTCAGTCCGTTTTCCAGTTTCACGGAAGGCTTCCATCCCAGCTCTTTTTGAGCTAGTGTTATATCCGGTTTTCTCTGTACCGGATCGTCTGCAGGCAGCTGCTTATATATAATTCCAGACTTTGCCCCTGTCATAGATAAAACCATCTCAGCCAGCTGCCTGATTGAAAATTCTCCAGGATTTCCTATATTCACCGGCCCTGTAAATCCATCCCGGCTGTTCATCATTTTCACAAGTGCATCAATTAAATCATCCACATAACAGAAACTTCTTGTCTGGCTTCCATCTCCATAGACTGTTATATCTTCTCCCCTTAATGCCTGTACAATAAAATTGGATACAACCCTTCCATCTGCGGTGTCCATTCTTGGCCCGTATGTATTAAATATCCTTACAACCTTAATATCTGCTTTGTGCTGTCTGTGATAATCAAAAAAAAGCGTTTCAGCTGCCCTTTTTCCTTCATCATAACAGGCCCTTGGTCCAGTCGTGCTGACACAGCCCCGGTAAGTTTCCGGCTGCGGATTACATTGCGGGTCTCCATATACTTCCGATGTAGAAGCCTGCAGTATCTTCGAACCCGTTCTCTTTGCCAGGCCTAAAGTATTAAGTGCTCCATACACGGACGTTTTTGCCGTATAAATCGGATCTTTCTGATACTGAACCGGGCTTGCCGGGCACGCCAGGTTATAAATCTGGTCACATTCCACATAGACCGGCTGTGTTATATCATGCCGGATAAATTCAAAATACGGATTATCCAGCAAATGCCTGATATTATCTTTGCTGCCTGTAAATAAATTGTCCAGGCAGATTACATCATTTCCTTCCAAAAGAAGTCTGTCGCAAAGATGCGAGCCAAGAAAACCAGCCCCGCCTGTTACTAATACCCTTGTCCTTTTCATCTGTCAATATCCTCTTTTCATATAAATTGAACCGTCTTTCTAAATACATTGCTAATTATGAATCCATTGGATTTTTGAAAACGGATGTTTATTCTTACCATAATAATTCGGTATCTCTTTCTTCTTTCCCTCCTCCACCCTTAAAAATTCTGCTGTTTCATTTTCTTTCGAAGCCTGTTCAGATAAACATCTGTGCGCCCCTCATTTCTATATCTTCTGGCTGTCATTGGTAATCTCCTTTTCACTTCTTACTGTGATACACATCCTGCAAAAAGCATTTTTCACATACACACTAATAAATTCCCAGATCAATCAGACAAGTATCCCGATACTTTCCCCCATTGATTGCAACTGCCGCCACAGATGCGCCTACATACGTTCCGATTAAATAGTGGCATCTGGCTAACAGAAGCACTGTAATCAGATATTCCCAGCCTTTTAAAAATTCGTCATGTTCTCTATCAAAAGATACTTCTGCCAGTATGCGGGAATTATAATCATCAAATTTTTCTGCTTTATTATATCTTATAACTCCTTTTCCAAATTCTTCTTCAAACTGCCGGATCACTTTTTCTTCTTCTGTTGCCAGAAAAATAAAATCCGCCTTCCATTTTTTCATTCTGTCCCTTGTTAAATGAATCAGTTCAGAAGTTTCCGGCTGTCTGCTGTGTCCCGGATAGCCCAAAAGATCTGTGCCTCTGCTCACAACTCCTATTCCAATACCCCCCCCCAGAAGTTTCTGCGCATTTTCCTCTGCACATTTTTTCATGTCATCATTCAGTCTCATATACTTTCTTATGATATTACTGGTCTTCTTCAGATACTGCGGATTCTTCAGCCTTTTCCCCTGCAGCCTTGGCGAAGCTGTCTGATTTGGTTTTCCGCTGCTTAAAATCACATGCCTGCTTTGATAAACTTCTTCTAATGCATAATCAAACGGCTGTCTGAAATAATATTCCCATGCATTTTGTCTATGCAGCATCTGCTCTGACAAATACGGATTTTTAAAATTCTGCATATCAATGACTGGAATCCATCCTCTTCTTAAAGCATAAGCAATCCATCCGATATTTGAATTATAGTACGACATCAGTCCCCCAGTCTCCGATTCTGCCCTGATTACAAAAAAGGGTTTATCTGGATGCAGTCTGCCATGATTCTTTAATCTTTCTTTTTTATATTTTCTGTGCAGTTCTTCATGAATCTGCCTTAACATTCTGTATATGCTGCCATTTTCTTTTAAAATTCTTTTTAAAAATTTTTTTAACATGTACAAGATATTCCTTTCACTTTAGCGGCATTTATTCTTCAGACACGCTCCCGTCCGCTAAGATTAGCAGCCATCCGTCTCAATTCTAAGAAGGAATCTGTATGACAGTAAATCATCAGGTATAAAACATTCGGTACTACCAGACATACAGCGGCCCTGTAAAAAAAAGCCATGACTGACCAGCCATGAATAAAATTTATCAGGATACCCGTTGCAAATGCCACGATTGCAAAAATAATAGCATTCTGAACAAGATGCAGATAATATTCCCTGCTTTTTATTTGAAATCCATATTTAAATACAGTATGCGCATCAATCCAGACGCTCCATACCATATGGCTGACAAATGTTCCCGCCAGAATTCCTGCAATCCCATACCGCCTTCCCAAAACAGCCGATGCACCTACATTAATGACAGCTTCTGTGATTCCCTTATATTTCACATGCCAGTACAGCCCCATTGCCGAAATATGTACTCCCATCAATACCGTCTGGCCTTCCAGAAATTTATTTACACAGATCCAGAAAAGAATCCATAGGTCAAGCCTGTATTGTCCTCCATACCATAAAGTAATAAACGGTGTTAGCATATAAAAAAGAACGATCGCAATCCATCCATACAGCCAGATACAGACCAGGCTGACTACATCAAAAATTTTCTTTTTTCTTTCAGCTGTCCCTTCTACTGATAAATTCCCAACCGTTGCAGCTACAGCATTGATTCCCTGCTGTAGAAAAATTCCTGCTGCTGAGACAATCGCTGCATAATTATTATAAATACCAACTGTGCCTAGTCCTGCAAAGGAAGATATGAGAAGATTATCTGTTGAATTTACAATAGAGCTGCCTATTTTATTTAAAATCATGGAAGCAGTATTTTGCACAATATCCTTTTTGGTCTCCCGGTCAAGTGCTGTCTTCGTCTTTCTTTTCCTTAAATACGGATACTTTTTATCCGCAATGATAGAAATCGTAATATTTTCACCCAATGTTGTAAAAACCTGAGCCAGAAGATATAAATAATAACTGCCAGCCGTCATTAAAACAGCCAGCTGCATCAGATACATAATAAACTGCCATCCATAATGGCTGACAGAAAACAGATATCCTTCCTGATCTGCAGCGCAGTCTTATATGAAAAAAAATAAGATACCCCCACATTAGCAAGAAACAAAAAATAGATCATATGAACATCATATGTGAAAATTTCGTTGTGAGTAAAAAACGGAAGTGCAGGCGTCAGACACAGGCCGCCAGTAATCACCGCAATGCCGATACAGCAGTATGCGGTTTTAAACAAACGCATCAGGGATATAATTTTTTCCTGATCCCCCTGTGCCAGAGGTTCGTACAAACTGTAAGTGATCGCTGTGCCGATTCCCATTTCAGCCATGGAAAGCAATGTAATAATATTTGCAAACAGGCTGTTCATCCCTAAACATTCTTCACCTAAAACCGCGAGAAAATAACGCCGCATAAATAAATTCAGAAAAATCATAAGGATTTGTCCCAGCCATCCGGCAAAAACATTTCTCAGGGCTTTTTTCGTACGCAAAAATCCATCTCCTTTTCACCGCATATATTATTTTTTCATCCGACATCCAGCCCAAGATCAAACGCCGCTTTTTTACATATATTCTTTAAGGAATACTTGTCCGCAGCAATTTTATACAGTTTGTAAGCCATTGCCTCAATCTTTTCCATGTCCTCCTGGCACATGAGAAGTTTTTCAGACAATTCCTCTATATCATCGGTTTTAAAAGAATAACCCAATGTAAAATCTTCCGTCAGCGCCCTGTTTGTATAAATGTCCGAGCCCACAATAAACACCCCATTTACAATGGCTTCCAGCACTGCCATGCCAAATGATTCATGTCTGGACGGAAATACAAATATTTTTGCATTCTGATACAGTTCTTTTAACTGTTCTCTGTCACTGATATTTCCAGAAAACTCTGTAACTTCTTTTGCCTTTGGATATCTTTGATACCATTCATCAATATACTGCTGGAAATCTGTTTCTTCTTTTTCAACCGGACCGGTTAATACCAGTTTCCATCCGTCCATATTTTCAAAGATTTTCCCCCACGCTTCTAAAAGTATTTCTGTTGCCTTTTGTTCTGTTCCCAGCCTCCCAACTGTCAGTATCATATTTTCACGCTGGTCATATTTCCGAAAACTTCCGCGTGATTTTGGATGAAACGGACTTGGAACTGACTGGATTTCAGCATTCCAGTCTTCTGAAAGCATCTTTGCATGGCTGTCTATTTCTGTACTTACGAGATCACACATACGAAACATTTTTTTGAAAATTTTTCTTTTCCATCCATGTATTGTTTCCTTTGCATATCCACCATCCAGTTTCAGATAAATTTTCCCCTTTCGATTCAGCATCCGGTAAACCAGTATTTTCAGAAATGTAGCACTTCTCATATGATAGCAGTTTAAAACATCAATCTTTTTACTGTATTTCATAAGAAATAGCAGAATATCAGCATCATATATCCCTGTCAGTTTCCGCATCTTTACTAATTTTAGTCCTGGAACATAATTCATATTTTCATAATCATCATTGTCATAGGTAACAATACAGGATTTCATTTTGCAGTATCTGCCCATTCCCCAGGCAATCAAACCTGTTTCTTTTGTAAGATGAACATTCTCAATATTCAGTGCTGTCAAAAAAATTCCCATTATTCATATTCTCCTAAATCAAACCAGTAATCGTCTTTATAAGTACCTTCCATCATGTTCAGCGCAAACAGCGAACCATTTGTAATACTTGAAATCAGATAATCACATTTTGTAAGCAGAATAATTCTGACCAGGTAATTAAGTCCCCGTATATACGGGTCTGTGTTCATAGATTTAAAAATGTAATCTTTTCCCTGATACTCCGTTACAAAATCATGATCACTAGTGAATACACAGATTTCAGAAAAAGAACTCTGTATTTTTTTAAATATTGTATAATCTTCTGTTACTACAAATATTTTACTGACTTCATACAGAGACAAAAATTCCTTCATTTTATCTATAACCTGTTCTACTGAAGGCTGGCGGTAATGGCCTTTTGGTTTCAGTGCAGTATAATCTGTTCCTCTCAAAAATACGCCCAGAACCGTATTATTTGAAAAACTCTTTTTAAAAATCTGTTCTGCAATTGCATAAACATATTCATGAACAGGGCATACGTTCTGGCACAGATCTTTTAACTGTGCAGACCTTACCGTAGTTAATGTCCTTATAACTGGCTGAACCTGTTTTGCTTTGCTAAAACTCCATCCGCTCAGCAGGATATTCTTTTTCCTGGATACTTCATTTACTCCTATACCGGCAGGCTGCCTGAAATAATATTCCCATGCATTTGATGTACCGCGTATTTTCGTATCTGCATGATACTGGCAGCTGTTACTTCGAAAATCAACAACCGGAATATACCCTTTCCTGACTGCCCATCTGACATTCGCCAGTACATAATAATAAGACGACAGCAGTCCTTCTTCCTGGCTTCTTGGCCGGATCAGATAATAAACATGCTGTGGATCATCTGCTCCTAAAGAAATTTTCCTCATTCTTTCTTTCCAGTGAAACAGTACCAGATTGATTTTTTCCAATACCGCTGTTAATGCATCGCTCTGTCCCTGTTTTTTCATACACAGTGCTATTTTGTGTTTAGCGTTTTTCACTGTTTCTTCAGTATTTTTTATTTTTGTAACTATTTTGTGATGCATGATATTCCGTATTTGATAAAACCTTAACTTTACAGGCAGAAACCAGTTTATTTTCCAGTGAAAACTTGTTGTGTTCAGATACTCTGCCGATTTATGACGTTTCACTACTTTTACTGCTTCCCGGTAATACGTACTGTCTAATGATCTGCCGTCTGAAACATGCCATAAATCAGCCGGAATGACGACGGATTGAAACCCATATTCCTGTACCCGCAGACATAACTCTTCCACACACAGATGAAACCCATTCAGCTTATCCCAGAATCTGAATTTTCTAATCAGCTGTTTTTTCACGAAAAAACAGCATGCATCCACTGTCTGAACATTCCTGCAGCAGTGTTTTGAAAATGAGCCGGTATCCCCTTTTCTTTTATCTGCACCATGTCTGATTGCAGAAACACCGCAGTGGTCTTTTCCAAAACATGCTCCGGCCACACCAAATACAGCTGCTTTTTTTTCCTTTTCTGCACACATTCTGACAGATTCGATCATGTTCCCTAACGCATCAGGATGTAAAAAAACGATATCCGGATGAACAAACATAATGAGCTCACCATGAAGATTCCCAATGACCGAATTATATGCCCTGGCAAGCGAAGAATACCTGCCTGACCTGTTATCGATTACTTTCAGCTCATAATCCTCAAACTTCTGGTCTGATAAACTTTTATACAATCTTTTTATAAACACTTCTTTATGATTGATTACAGTTACAATACTTAAAATCATTTTGATCACCCATACAGCTTTATGAAGAAACTGACTTATACAATGACAGACAAAATATAACGTATCACCGCCACTGATAAAAGCATATTTACTCCCAAGGCTATTGTATTTCTCCCTGATGCAATTTTTATCTTTGTATAATCTGTATGAAACACCAGAAGCGGCACTATAAAAATCAGAAAATAATCATAAAACCGATACGCTAAATACAGACTGTTTAACAGGACCATACACATAATGCCCGTCATAAACACAGTCATCAGCTTTTTATAATATAAGTTCCGGGTACTATGCATGACCAGATATGCCGCTATAAGCAGAAACAAAATATCCTTTTTGGAATACATGCCGTCACTTCTTGTTGTCGATACATAATACACATAATATGTATACCTGGACAAAAATGGAATGTATCTGGCTAAATACAAAAACAAACTCCGAAAACTTTCAAAAAGAATTGTACCTGCATTGCATGCCCACAGCATAATCACTGCAAAATACCATATTTTGAATGTTCTTTTATGACTGACATGAAACCGGATCACAAATAAAATTAAGATCCCGGCAAACGCTGACAAATGAAATAACATTCCTGCAAATACACAGAAAACAGACTTTAATGTCTTTTGATCCATAGCATATGCAGCGCCCAGAAAAACCATGGAAATTGCAGCACCTTCCCGCAGTATAACAGCATTATACAAAAATCCGAAATAAGAAAAATAACTGCATAAAACCAGCAGCTGCATTTCTTCTTTTTTTATCCAGATCTGTGTACCCTTACAATATAACCGGTATATCATGGAAGAAGCTTTTAAAAGCACGCATTCATTCATAAATGTATACAGAAATAAAAGTGTACGAAATCCTCCCAGATAGCATATTCGCATAATGATAATATTCAAAGGTTCAGCATTCATACGGATCTTTTCTGACCATGCATTTAGAAAAATATTATAATACTCGCTGGTATCAGGAAATTCAAAACTTCTCATAGAAAACAGTACTGCATAAAGAATCACATAAAATCTTAACAGTACTGCTCTGCTCTTTCGATTGAATATATTTGAAAAGCAGCATATTGTATTTATAATAATAATAACCGTACTTAGTTCTAATACATCCATAATAAATTTTAATTCCGTAAGTTTTCTTTTTGTATTTTATGTTCAAAGTTTTATATCTACAATATCATGAGACGGCTTTTGATCTTCTGCCGGAGGATATTCCATATAATTTCCATATCTGCGCTTTAATATTTTTTTATATGCTTTGGGAATATACATAAAATGACCTTCAAAATTGATTTCGACCAATTCATCGTACCATGATTTTTTATCCAGATATTTATTTCCATTCGGATGTGCCACAACATACACATATTCTGTATTCTTTCCATCATTCCAAAGCATAATACGGTTTAAAATCCTGTTCAGGCGCTGACTGCCAAGTACAGCAAACGGTGCCGTAAACCATGTATTTTTTCTTGTTTGTGATAACTTCCACGCCTGTTTCGGCATGGTTCGTTTATCAATATTTCTCCATCTTGCACGTCTGAAAAAAGAAAACAGGTAATGCTGTATCTGATAGGATGATAAGAACACATCGTCTAACGGAAATATATCAACATATACTCCTTTATGAATATTCTTATACTCATATCCGCGTTCTGCAAACAGGGTTCCTTCCTTCACTATTTTGGCAAAATTAAAAGGATAATCAGGTTCCGCTTCAGCAGTCATCAAAAAAAATCCTGGATTCAAATCTGTTTTACACACTTTGATAAATCTCTCATAATCTTTGCGAAGCATAATCAAATCCATATCATCATCCCAGGGAATGAACCCTCCATGCCTGACAGCCCCTAGCAAAGAGCCAAAAGCCAGAGAATATGGTATTTCATTTTTTCTGCATATCCGGTCAGCTTCCAAAGCAGTATCTAAAATAACTTTCTGTATATCTTTTAGATTATACTGCATAACCTGATAACCGTTTTTGTTCCCTGTTTTGCCCATATTTCATTCTCCCTATTTTCACAATGAAAAAATACTTCTTCTATAATAAAGCTGCTTAACAGGGCATGCTTCGCCATCCCTGCGGCAGCAGCCCCAGGCTTTTGCGTACAGCCAGCCCGATATAACCCTTCTGCTGTCTGTGCAGCCTTCAGACTCTCGCAGACAGTATCCGTTATTATTTAAATAAACACCATAGCACCAATGACTGCTATATCATTTTCCTGATAAAAGCGCATGGCTTCATCTATGATCCGGTGTGTGGTTTTTCCGGCCCTGCACACCAGCAGAATATTTCCTGTTTGTGCCAGATCATCCCAGCATCCTATATTTTTTCCGGCATTTTCACAGACTTTCATTTCAAGTTCACAGTCTTTGAGCCATTTCAGCATGCTTTCCACGCATTCCATTTCCTGGTCATCAAAAGAAAAATCCGATACCATATACAGCTTCCTGACTGCCCGTTTTTTACAGGCAAGCCTGATCCGATTCAGAATCTGCTCCTTTTCCTGTCCGCCGCTGATCCCCTGACATCCGGCTTTCTTAAGGCAGATACCCCCATAAACCGGAAACGTATAAAGTTCTTTCATTTCTTCTGCACTTTTAATTGTATCCTGAAGCAGATACCAGCATAAAAATATAGCGCAGCTGAGCAAAACCCCGATTCCTGCTCCATACAGTGCACTTTTCATACTGACACCAGTACTTCCTGTCATATTGTTTATGTCTGTTTCCAGCTCTTCCTGTTCGTCCTGCGTGGCAGACAATTCTTTATACATTTTCATCTGCTCTTTGCTAAAAGCATCTGTCATTGCTTTTAAATTTGCTCTGTCTGCTGTCAGCTGGGCCCTTTTATCCCGCTGCTGTGACTGCAGGCCTGTATCCGTCTGTATATTTTCCTGGCTGCTTATAAACACCAGTTTATGGTTTCCAGCTGTATTTTTTACTGTATCAGAGTAGTTTTTTAATGCAGCATGCACATCTTTCGCCATTTCATCTGCCATCCCTGCGTCACTGCCTGTTACTTCCACACATATCATTGATTCAAAACTCAGATTTTCATTTTCCGCATAATCCACAGCAGCCATATATGATAAATTAAATGTTTTCTGATATGCTGTAACAGCCTCTGTAAGATAGTTCTTATCTATCTTCCAGGTTTCATGATCAGACTTTTTTAGTGCATCTGCGGCACCTCCATTTGTAAGAAAACTCAAATAACTTTCTGTTATTTTCTGCAGTTCCCTGCGTCTGGCCTGTTCAATACTAAAAAGCATAGTAACCTTATTTTTATGATATGGATCTGCCTGCATCAGTATCGAATGGTTCAGATACTCTTCCAGTTCGTAAATCTCTTTTGCTAACACTACCGCAGATACTGCACTTTCCTTTTCTTCTTCTGACAGTTCTATTTCATCCAGAGTCTGCTCCTGAGTCACATCTGCTGTACCTGTTTGATTTCTTAAGTAAGAATATCCGGTAAATATAACTGCAGATACCAGCGCGCAGACAGCGATCTTTTTCCAGTGTATTAAAAAATCCTTCAACAGCTGCCTCAAGTCAATTTCCATGTCTTCGCTTTTTTTCCAATAGTCTTGTTTCTTCATGATCGTATTTAGTCCTCTCCGTCTGTTTCACTAATTGATCAGTCTTCATTCATGATCTCAGCGACCGATTTCATAATTTTCACATACATGGAATAACTGTCCCCCTGCTGTTTTTCTCTGCGCTTATCTGCAGTTTTATCCTTTACTTCCCACATACCGAGAACTGCATCCTCAGACGGATCAGCGATTCCCCAAAGCAGTTCATCTGCACCTGTCTTAAGAGAGTCACAAATATTTACAAAAGTTTCCATGCTCATAATTCTGGTACCGCGTTCGATGTGGCCAAGAAAAGACATACTGATACCACATTTTTTTGCCAGCTCGTCCTGAGACCATCCCTTTGCTTTGCGCACCTGGCGGATACGCATTCCCATTTTCTTATAATCCAGTTCCTGCATAATTTCCTCCTGTTTCCTGATCTGTCATATAACAGCATATGATCCGGTCCCTTCACAAAAACATCTGTACCCTTCATTAATTCTGCAAAATGTCATATGCACCGGAACAGATTTTATTTTACAAATACATTCGCTTACACGGACGCCGTACAAAACATTCTAAAGAAGACGATTATCCATACGGTACCCGGGATATCTGTACCTGATCCATGTGTGCAAAGCACTTTAGACACGGGACACTCTTTTGCATAACATTTTATACCATATTGTTATGCTGTCCGCTTAGCCGGAACATCCTGGACTCCCTTTATTTACGGGTTTTTTTGTGTATGAACATACAGACCGGGCAGCCCGCTTTGTTTCGAACAGGCTATATTCCCAGATACATGTGCAGTTATTTTTTTAGTTAGATTTGCGGTTATTTTTATATAATATAGACAATTTTGAATGACTCAGATAGAAAATAAAGACATAAAACTGGAATTATAAACAATTTTTTCTTTGGGGTTGCAAAATTGAAAAAGTTGATATAGAATACTATAAGATAACATTTTGGTATAAAATGTTATGTATAAGAATTATTTATTTCAAAAAAATAAGGATAAGTTTACTTTTATTGACGTCAGGCAAAAAGAATCGTGAAATCAAATCTAAACCATACTATATGACAGGCACAAATATAGAAATACTGAACTGTCAATAGAATTTTCAGGCTTTCCAGTCAGCCAGACAAATTATTTATACCATTCCCCGCCAAAATATACTATAATATCCCATAGTCAGTGCAGACAGTATGGGGATAGTTCCTCGGCTGCCCTTTTCGGAAACGGAAAGGGGGGGTATGTGCAGAATGAATACGCTAGAAGTGTTAACATTGGTACTTGTAATCTTTGCGGTACTTACATACCTTGATAATCACAACAGCCGTAAATAGACAGAAATAAAGCTATCCCACTATTGCCAGCGGTTCTTTCTCATGTTTGGATATACTGCCAGATGCCGTTTTGCCAGAACATTTTTTTCTGGCAAAATCTGAACAGCCAGCCCAATGCGGTATATCCAAAGTTAAGAAAGAACCTTGCCAGCAGAGGGATAGCTTTGTGTAATTTACAATACATTTAGTTTCCGTCTAGGGTAATGGGGACGCTCCATGGTTTTCCTTACGGAGTTTTAGCAGTTCTTCCTGCTCTGGGG
>CAJTVR010000077.1 GCA_910580075.1 uncultured Eubacterium sp.
CTTACTGTTCGAAGGCGGAACAGAAAAAGGAAAAAGTTTCTCCGCCCGGCGTCCGCTTCATCATTCACAAGAAAAAGTTTCTCCGCCCGGCGTCCGTATATCAATACAAAAAGGGCCGCCGCTTTATTTTCAGATACCCTCCTTCCATATAGACAAGTAAAATTAATAAACTTGTCATACACAAAAGCGCATATCTAAAAATAAAGCGGCAGCCCTGTTTCACACAGCGGTCCTGCATCCGCTGCCTGTTTTACACAGAATCAGACAGCCTGGATTTTCCAAATACCAGCTCCAGAATCCGTTCGGTCGCATGGCCGTCGCAGGAAGCCATAAAGCGCGAACGAAATGCTTCCACGCGTTCAGCATCAAAACGCTCGTCAATATTTAAAATATAATCAATCATCTCCTCATTCGTCCGCAGCACAGGCCCCGGTGCCAGTTCATGGTAGTCATAATAAAATCCCCGCCAGTCAAAATAATCTTCCAGGTCATAAGCATAAAAAACCATCGGCCTGTGAAACAGAGAAAATTCAAATACAAGCGACGAATAATCTGAAATACAAAGATCGCTGACGCACAGCAGTTCATCTATGGATAAATCGCTTGTAACATCTTTCGCAAAATCAGCGCAGTCTATCGGAATCGCAGGCGGATGGCTGACAAACGGATGATGTTTGATAACAAGCACATACGAATCTCCGAGCGCCTGTCTGAATCTGCGCACATCCAGGCAGTCAGGCGCATAAGCTGCAGATGCATGCCCGCGAAACGTCGGCGCATAAAGAATCACTTTCCGTCCTTTTGCGAATGGAACTGCTTTTTCAAAATGCTCTTTAGCAGATTTTCTAAAATCAGGATGAAAGAATACATCAGTTCTGCTTACCCCTGTCGCTTTCAGGCATTCCTTCCGGTCTCCTAGCAGCATTGCTTCTTCATATGCCCACGCAATTTCCGGGCTGCTTAATGTCACATATGTCGTATTCCCGTAATACGGATATTTTTTCATTTCTTCAGCTGTTTCCCCGTATTTCAGCTCTGCTGTAGAAAATCCGAATTTTTTGAATGCTCCGCACGCATGCCAGGTCTGCGTCAGTACAGTGTCACTGCGCATGGAAATACTGCCAATAACATTACAGCCTTCATTTAAAAAGACATACTTCGCATCTGCCATATCTTTGAGCATCGCTGTACAGCGTCTGGTATATTCCAGTCTGCCTGTAAAACCGCTTCGCAGGTAATGTGTGTGTATCGTATATTTTTTATCTTTTTTCAGCTTTTTATATAACAGCTGAAAACTATTGGATATGGATGTTTCCCGAACTTCTATAAACAGGATTTTATTTTCCTGCACTGGTTTTTTCGCATGCAGGATGTAAATCCCGTTAAATAAAACCCGAAATGTAACAAATTTGACAGCGCGTGACACGCCTCTTTTAATTTTCTCTAATTTACTCATCCCAGATCATAACCGTCTTTCCCATTAATTTATGAATATCTGCTTCAAAGGCACCACGGATGTCCCGGATATCCCTGACTCTGAATTCTTCGCCTACAATATTTTCCAGATAAGAAACTATCTGCGGATGTTTCCTGTATAAATCCAGCAGTCCGGCAAAATCCGCACGCCCGCTGCGGCTGCTGCCAATGACCCGCAGCCCCTTTTCCAGAACCATGCGCGTGTCAACCGGCACAGGCTCTTCCGATACGCCTAAAAGCCCGATTGTGCCTTCCGGGCGTATATGGCTGATGATCTGACTGATTGCTGACTGTGCGGCCGAACCGCCGACACACTCCAGTGCATGATCAAAAGTAAAATCGTCTTTTAATTCTGTCGTCAGCAGTACTTCATCTGCAAATGTAAAATAACTCAGCTTCTCCTCATGCACACCCAGCACATACAAGCGTGTGTCAGGCCGCATATAATGCAGCAAAAGAGCTGTAATATAACCCAGATTTCCATCTCCCCACACTGCCGCTTCATCCATGCGCGAATGAGATGCAGCAAAAAAACGCTGCAGGGCATGATAGCCGACACTTACTAACTCTGTAAACGCCGCTACTGCCGGATTGATATTCTCTGGAAGCAGCAGCACACGGTCTGGAACTGTCTGAACATATTCCTGCAAAAAACCGTCTGCACCGCTCGCCCGAAACCTGGAACTGCGCAGATAATTTTCAGCTATAATGCCATCTTCCTCGACAGGCAGATTCGGAATCATAACGACCTCATCACCTGTCTGAAAATTCCCGGCCGGGTCATATACTACTTTTCCGATTCCTTCATGAATCAGTGCCATAGGCAGTTTTACATTTAAAATTTCTTCCGGACGGCTCCCCTGATAATAGCGCTGGTCAGCATTGCAGATTGACAGATACGTGGGGCGCACCAGTATGCGGGACGTATCTAATTCCAGCTGTTTAAAAACGACTTCAAACTGGCGGGGACGTTTTAATTGATATACTGTATTTAACATTTGGATTCCTTTTTGTGTTATAGATTGGGTCCAGGTGTCAGAAATATCAGGATCTGTCTGCTATTAAAGACTCTGCCACCTTCAGATCATATGGATACGTAATCTTAATATTATACACTTCCCCCTGTACCAGCCGGACTTCCTCTCCTTTTATCACAAAGATTTTACAGGCATCTGTCAGAATTTCTTTCTCCTCAGCAGTCAGAGATTCATATGCCTGTTTTAATTTCTTTGCCTTAAACGATTGTGGTGTCTGCCCCTGATACATTATGGAACGGTCTGGAATATCAGATATAATTTTATGGGAATTGCTCTGTACGATTGTATCCGTTGACGGAATTACCGTATCACAGGCACCAAATTCTTTTGCCGCCTGTATATTTTCTTCCAGTATACGGTGTGTGACAAACGGGCGCACAGAATCATGTGTCACAATCACGGTCTCTTCATCTAAGAGGTTCTGAGCTTCTAAATACCGGATCGAATTCATAATCGTTTCGTTCCTCGTTTCTCCGCCTTCTAATACTGTAATCCGCTCTGTCTGCGGAATATATTTGCGGATCAGGTCCTGCGTATAACGAATCCACTGTTTTGGAGACAATACAAGCACCTCGTCAAATCCTGGGTGAACTGCAAATTTTTCCAGCACTAGAATAAGAACAGGTTTTCCACCCACTTCCATAAACTGCTTCGGTTTTTCCACATTTCCCATGCGTGCCCCCACACCGCCTGCTAAGACTACGCCATAGACATTCTTTCTATCTCCCATTTTTACCACCTGCTGCTTTCCTGTTACCGTCGTTACAAAACGCAGTGCCGCATCTAAAAGATGTCTGCCGCACTGCGCTGCTGTCATGTTATGTTTCTAAAATACTGCCTGCTTACACACCTCTTGCCGTTTCGATCTTTTTCAGCTGTCTTATGCTCCCATCATATCCGCCAGCCTTTTGGTAACCCGGCCGTCACAGCTGGACATATAAGTATCATAAAATGCTCCGGCTGCCTGATCGTTCTCTCCGTTCGAAACAGCCTTGATAATTTCTTCTGCCAGCTGGTCTTTCTTTGTTACAATCGGCCCTGGCAGTTTCCGGTAGTCCAGATAAAAGCCGCGTTCCAAATCATACGCATCCATATCAGGCGCATAAAACAGCATCGGTTTCTTATAAATACAGTATTCAAACAGAATCGATGAATAATCCGTAATCAGTAAATCCGTCACCGGAAGCAGCTGGTCTGTCGTCAGGCTGCTGTTATCATAAGGATACTTTTTTGCCAGATGCGGATGCACTTTGATGATAAAAAAGATATCCTCCGGCAGCTTGCCGCGGACCTCTAAAATATCCTCATACTGGTCCAGTTCCGGGTCTGCCGGATTTCCGCGGAATGTCGGTGCCCAGAGTACTATTTTCTTTCCGGCTGCATCCTTGTGTTTTTCATAAAACAGTTTCCTGCAGGCCTCATTATAAGATTTCCTGAAAAACTGATCGGTACGGCAGACCCCGGACGGCCTGAACACATCTGCCGGCAGACGCATAGCGCTTTGAAAATGCCTCGCACAGACTGGCGCACTAACCGTTACAATATCATAATTCCGGTAAACATTCCCCTTATAATAGGAAGGAATATCCCCTTCTGTATCATACCCAAACTTTTTGAATGCACCGCATCCATGCCACAGCTGAATAACCGTTGTTCCCCTACGCTTCCTGCAGGAAGAAACCGGAAGAAAATTATCACAGATGACTACATATTCTGCTCTGGCATAATATTTCATAAATAAAAACATTCTTCTCAAAAGACGCTTCCATGAAATCTGCTGGTAATCGTCATAAAATTCCACGACCCGCATATTTCCCCGCCTCTTTACCTCTCTTACAAGCGGAGCCATGGCAGACGGCACTTTAGAATTATGTGCATCTGCAAAAACCACAAGCCCTTTTTCAATCTGTTTTGGCTTCATTACCCGGTAAACGTTCGGAAGCAGGATATTCTGCACAGCCATTTTCACATACTGTTTTACAAATATTTTCAAATCTGTTTTTAATTTCATGATTTTACCCTCTGTCTGATTACAACCGTCCAGCCTCTTTCATACTGTTCATTCAGCTCCTGCGGCGACAGGTAAGAAGTGGCAATCCAGTCTGTCCCCAGCTCCAGAGCCTTTAACACATCTGTATAACGGTTATAACTAAACAGGCATGTTTTCAGCTTCTGCTTATGCAGATATGTCATCAGTTCTTCGTCCAGTGCTTCTTTTGCAATCGAAACCCATTTGATTTCCCGCTTTTTACAGAATTTACCGATCGAATCCAGCGTCAGATTCTTTTCTTCCCTCTTCTGTTTTGGCGGTACATAGTACATCAGCTGCATCGGAAGTCCTGACATCTGTACCATTTCTACATCATATTTTCCCTGCAGCCGTATCATTAAATGTTCCTGCAAGTCTTCTCCTGATGCGCACAGACTGCGCAGAGCTTCAATCATATCGGAAAGTACTTCCCTGTCCGGCTTTCCAATATCCAGGATCATCTTCCAGTTTCCTTCAGCCTGCTTCATGCGTGCAAACAGCTCTTCTGCATCCATTGTCTCATATGCACCATACATCCGGCATTTCATAAATGTCTCATAATCCATGCCGTCTTCATACTGTGCGGGATCTGCGCCAAGTTTTTCATAGGATCCTTTTGACCATCCGTTTACGCAGACAAGCCTTTTATCTTTTGTCATCCGGATATCTGCTTCCAGAAGACGGAATCCATGCTGCAGCGCACCTTCCAGCCCTTTTCGCGTGTTCATGTTCGTATAGCGCATATGGATGCCTCCTAATGCCGCAGCTACGAGCCTGTCCGCCCAGTCCCGCGGTTTTGGCAGATAATCATGACGGTACTTTTTTAAGGCTCTGGCACCATACTCATGGATAAAATGCTGAAGAGGTTTAATAATATCTGTTTTTAACTTTTTAGGACACGGCCTGACTCCCTCCGCAATACTGTCAGCCAGACACTGTACAATCCGTTCCGGCCCGAACTGATTGCTATTTAAAAATCTCTCCGGATAGCCGATGCGCCTGGCCCAGAACAGCATCTTGTCATTCCATACCAGCCCGATGCTAGGAATTCCCAGGGCATACGCAATGATATTTGCATGCATCCGGCAGGCTATCACACCTTGAAATGAAGCAATCGTTTCTACAAGTTCCCTGCTTTCCACCGGCCTTGGAACCAGATACTGCTCTGATCTGCGGCCCATAGCTTCCAGCACTTCCAGTGCAAAATCATAATCTGATTTTAGGCCGTTGACAAAAAACTTCCACTTATATCCGCGTGCTTCCAGCTCCCTGACAATTCCCTGCCACATGTCCAGCTGGTATTCTCTTGTAATTTCCGGAATGCCATAATCTTCAAAAATCCGGCTGCGCACAATTCCAAGCCCGATCACACCGGACTGGGAATCACGCCCGATTCCGTATACTTCGGGCGTAAACACAGCTGTATCAGCCGCAGCAGCCGTAAATAAAGTGCCGGTTTTAGTTCCCGCCGGGACATCCGGGCCAGTATGCTGATTCGAATCAAGACTCAGGCGGAAATCATCCTTTTGCAAAGCAGCCTGTCCAGAACTCTCTTTATTTTCCTGCAGAAGTCTGAAAATCAATTCGCGGTTTAAATAATACTCTCTAAGCGTATTTATATCATCCCGGACAGTAATCCCTTTGACACATTCAAAGTTCAGTGTCCTGGCAAGCCGGAGGCAGCGCTCGTCACCGCCGTCAAATCCCTCTACGCCCACACAGTTAAAATAGACCGGAATATCATATTCCCTGGCACATTCCAAAAGTGCCGGAACATAAATATGAAAATTCTCCTGGCGGTATTTAATCAGACCGCCGCCATCAAAAATAATCAGGTCAGCTTCACGCACCAGCTCGTAATCCTCGCTTTGAATATCATAAAGCTGCAGCCTGTAATGCTTTTTTGTAAAATACGGCAGTGACTGCTTAATCAGATAAGCAGCATTATCTGCAATGACCGTATCGCCCAGATTCCGGTTTACAATCTGCACGAGCAGAATATTTACTTTTTTACGGTAAATGATTTTCCTGTATGGTCTTTTATACATAATTTTTCCTCACTGCCTGTTTGTTATCCATTCATCAGAGCGGCCCTGCTCTTCAGAAGTCCTGGAGATCCCCTCCCAAAGTCCTGTCATCTGCCTTTAGAAGGCCTGGCTAGCTTCCATGCCCTGACAAGCCGGCACCAGCCGGGAGGCCGCTTCTCAAGCGGCCATCTTCCGGTTCCCGGCATATCTTTCTTATATACTGTTACATACCGCTGCTTCTTGTGACTGTAACTGTACCGCTGGATACTCCGGATGCGCTGATCAGGCGGATTGAAATCGTCTGCTCTGCATATGCCTGCGGCAGCTGCAGTGTATAAACATATCCGTTGTATGCCTGATTATAAACGCCTGTCTGTGACGTATAATCTACCCCGTCTATATTCATCACTATGGTACCGGATTCTTTTGCAAGTACTTCTATCTGCTGTGTGTAAATATTAATATCGCTCGTAAGCACGGAAGGTGTTTCCGGTGTAACAATTACAGGTACATATTCTGTAACAGTTTCTTCTGCAATTTCAGCTATCTTTCCGCCGCTTCTTGCTACAATATATACTTTTTCCCCAGCCATTAAAGACCCGCTGAGTGTATACGTAAACTGACCCATACTGTCGAGCATAACCCTTGTGCTCTTACCGCGGACGATCACACTGACTGCATAATTTGCAAGTGTGCTGCCCTTGATTTCCAGGCTGTTTGTATAAACAGGCTGCAGAACAGTATCTGTCATTGAAGTAAACTCTGTATTTGACCGGACGCTTACCGAAGCTGCCAGACTCGTTCTGGATGCTCCGTCTTTCACATCATTTGCGGCTACTAAAATTTCCTGACCGGCACTAAACCCGTCTGTCTGCACTGCAAATCTGCCGTCTGAGCCAATTTCACCGCTGTACTGGCGTCCTCCGGCCATAACCGTTACAGTACCTGATTCTTTTACATTCGTAACCTGTCCGTAAACAAAATCTTCCAGATCGCAGATTTCTTCTACAACCGGTACATCCGGCGCTGCATCCTCTGTCACTACCGATGCAGTAGCGCTTTTTCTGCCTGCCTTATCCAGTGTCAGGAATTTAAGGGATACACCTGCATTCTGCACTGGAAGCGACATTTCAAAGTTTGTACCTGTTATAACAGAATCCACAATATTCAGCTGCCTTGCCTTGCTGTATGCCTCCGATTTCAGATACAGCGCTTTATCGGCAGCCGAACAGTATACATTCGTGCCGGCAATTGCAATCACGGCTGCAGAAGAACCTGTATAACGTCCCGTAACCTTTTGCGATTTATTTGTAACCGGGTCAATATCCGGCATATCCGGCCCGTTTTTAAATACTGTAATAGAAACCGTTTTGCTCTGCTTTCCATTCTCATCTGTACAGTATGCAGATATCGTTCTTCCGGCTGGCAGACGTTCAATTGTACAGGTGTATGTGCCGTCTTCTAACGCTTCCGCTTCATAAGTATTTCCGTCTGCATTAATATGGACGGTTGTCCCAAATCTGGCTGTTCCTGTCAGAGCAGAGCCTTTGTTGCTGATTTTATTAATTGTCGGTGCCTGCACAGCATCCGGATTAATATTGGAAACTTCTATATATTTCACGCTCTTATTGCCATACGCATCTTCTGCCCGTACAGCATAGATACCGTTTTCGCTTACTGTAAAATACCCAGGCGTCACATCCTGTGCTGTATCCCACACAGTGCTGTCAGCTGTCTCCTGTCCTTTTACCCATTTCACCCGGGTCACTCCCGACCGGTCTGTAGCCTGGACTTTTATATCTACCGGCTTGTCTGTTTCTTCTGTCATTGTAGATGAAACAATCAAAAGCGGACTTATCGTATCTGTCTTATCTGTCTGGATAAATTTAGCCAGATAATAAGCAAATTTATCATTGCTGCTTAATAATCCGTTAAACCATTCCTTCATCAGCGCATCTGTCTGAGAAAAAACGCTTGCACGTACAATGTATTCACGGTCTGTATCAAAAACAACGTTCCAGTTGTGATCGGTATCTGATTTCAAATCCCCGAACTTCTGCTGCTGTTTCAGGTAGTTAATCAGATGTACATATGCAAGATCTGATTTGCCAAGCACTTTCTGTGATGAAATCGTACCTGTGGCATCGCTGGACTGAATCGTATGGCTGACCAGAATCAGTTTCTGATCATCCATCACAGGCTGGCCGTTATGTGTCAGGCTGACCACACGCTGCGAATAAGAATTCTTAAGATCTCCTGCTTTGGAATAGCGCGGCTGTCTTGTCGCATCAATGGTATATTCAATGCCGTCAAATACCGCAAAATTACTCCAGTCATCCAGCCATTCTGAGCCTGCAATCGAAGAAGCTCCTCTTTCCTCAAGCATTTTTTCCAAAACTTCATCTGAAGAAATGCTGCCGTCTGCGGCTGTATAAACGCTTGCCGACCATTCTATCAGCTCCCGCAGCTGCGCACCGGATACCCAGTAGACAATGTTATTATTATGATTATCCTGCTGCATATTCAGGATATCTTTCATTGTAATAGTACCGTTTAAGCTGATGTTATCTTCTGCCGACTGGCTGCCGCTGAGCGTATATTTCGTCGTCGCCACAACCGGACAGCCGCCGTATTCCAGCTTCCCTGCCCCGCCTGTATAAGACAGGCCGTACTGAAGTTTCGATTCATTTACAAGCTGAATCGCATAATTATCTTCTAACAGTGCAAAATAACTGTTAATCTTTTCATCTGCTGAAAGCGTTCCTACCACTTCTTTGAGCGATTCTTCCACTGCTCTGATTTCCGGCTCCTGCGAATCTATAATAGCCGTACTGGAAGGCGTATCTTTTGTTACCATGCGAAGTTTTGCTGAAGAACCCGTAATCTCGATTTCTCCGTCTTCATCAATTTCCAGATTCAGGTCAATGACCCCGATCCCGGCTCCGTGGTCTTTAATCATTGTAACCGGCTTGCCATTCATAAGCCCCGTCTTTTTATCTACATTCGGCAGATTATAATAAGACGCAGACGCCTTGTCAGATGACGGGTAATTCTTATGTCCGTGCCCTGCCGCTACTGCATCTACATTTTCCAGTTTTGTCAGCGCATAAGCTGCATTATCGCTGTCATCATCCGGATTTGCGCTTCCCATAGAGGAATGCGCAATTACAACTACAAAATCTGCCCCCTGTGATTTTAAAGCTGCGGCCTGTTTTTCCACCGTGCTTACAATCGGCAGCGCAATCAGGTCTTCTTTGCAGTTCGAGTAAGACGACATAGAAGGAATCGTAATGCCAATCACCCCGACTTCTACCATGACAGTTTTGTTTTTATCCGTCTTCAGCTTTTTCGTAATCATTTTTGTTTCGTTCCAGGCAGTCTGGCCTGTATCTGCCCTTATAATATTGGACAGTACACATTTCTTTTTCAGCCCGGACAGTTCCAGCTGTTTGTCGATATACGAATATCCATAGTCAAAATCGTGGTTGCCAAGTGCAATCGCATCATAGTTTATTAACGACATTGCCTTATATATCGGCTGGACGGTGTCTTCCCCGGATTTGCTCAGAATATAATCCGCTGCATATCCATAGACAGAATCTCCTGTATCCACGGTCAGCGTATTGCCTGATCCGGTTTCCTGCCTGGCTTCCTTAATCAGCGTATACAGCTGGGCAAGGCTGCCTGGTTTTTCGCTAGCATTATCATAATGCATTGTCGTTACCTGTCCATGCAGATCCGTTGTCGATATAATGCGCAGTGTTGCTTTTTGCGGCGCTGCAGCCTTGACATTCATCAGAGGGCATGACATAAATACCAGCATGAATACCAGCATGAAATTCAGTATGCTGCGAACTCTCCCGTTTTTCTTTACTGCTTTACTCATTTTACTGCTTTGCTCCTATTCTAGTATTACTTTCCTACTTCTTATGTCTTTTCATACATGCTTTTGCCCAGTCCTTAAGCGTGATGTCATCCAGCTTTTTTTCCAGCTTCTGGATTTTATCAAGCTCCTCAGGCAGCATGCCGCCGTTTCCTTTTTTCAGACGTTTTTCAAGCGTTGCTGCTTTTTTCTTATACTTATTGCGTTCCTCTAACAGTCCCCTGTTCTGGTGGAGCCATTTCTCCAGCGTCCAGTGCATCAGCTCATTCTGCCAGCGGCGTGCCTGCTCTTCTGTATAAGAAGTCTTTTTGATTTCGCCGATTGGAAGCTCACAGTCTCTGGTCTCACTGATAAACTGTTCGATGCTGTCTGTCAGAGCTTTTCTTGTCGCGATATGTTCCTGTTTATTTGCCGGAGGATTGTTATAATCAAAATTAATTTTCCCGGAAATAAAATCCTGATCTGATATATTATGAACCCAGCTATAATACGGAGCCCACCTCGTTGTATTTCCTGTATCATTCATATTTACAATCGAAAGTACCGGCGTTTCCATTGCCAGGCACGGCAGGGATACATGCAGGCGTCTTGTAACTACAAACCGCGCATTCTGGTACTGGGTCAGAATATCTTCCACTGCTTCAAAGCGTTTTTCCATCGAAGCGTCTGACTTTCTGTAATCACAGTGATGTGTCAGCACGCGGATTTCCAGGCCGCTGTCTTTGAGCCATTCCCTGGCAGCCTCTTCCAGCTGCGGCTTTAAATCCACCAGGCAGACATACGTGCCGGCATCCGGTGTTTTCTTCTGCTTTGGCAGCGTCAGCGTAATGCAGCCGCTGAAATAGCAGTCAAATCCACGATCCTTAAAAAAATCCATTGTCGTCTGGTCCCTGCAGCCCACCGGTCCGTTCGCACGGAAAAATTCTCCGCCTATGCCTGCCAGCCACTCATCCTGAATCGGCGAAGCTTTCCGGTATATTGTATAATTGTTCATATGCATGCTGACCAGTTTTGGAACAATGCACTCTGCAGGAGGCCAGTTCCATTTCTGCCACATCCACCAGGCGCTCATAATAACGCCGACCGGCTCATTATTTTCAGACTGAAAGGAATCGATATTTTCCCGCTCTACAAGGTAATCAATATGCGGAAGGAACTGTGCGGAAGCATAGGCCTGAATATCATCTCCCAGATTCATTGTCGTCTTATGCATCAATACTCCATATTTCATCGTACTCTCCATTCTGCTGCTAACAGCCATTTTATTATGGTCCGGCCGTACAGCCTGTTTATATCTGTGCCTGTCGCTAACAGCCATTTTATCATCATCTGGCTGTACAGCCCGTTTACAGCCTGTCCCGCTGCACGTTTGCGGCTTACCAGCCGGCCTGTTCCTTACTGTTTTTCATGCTTGCAGCCAGCCGCTGAAACATTTCCCCCAGATTTACAGTCGGTTTCCATCCAAGCGCAAGCAGCCTGCCGGCATCAAGCGCAATTACCATCTCCGGGTTGTATCCAAAAGAAGCCACATCCTTTGGCATATCAAACGTCACATGAATGCCGGATTCCTGGAAAATATCACAGACAAGCTGCGCCATATTGGCAATGGAAATCCGTGTATTCATATTTGTCACATTATAAGCCGTTCCGTCTTCTCCCTTTAATAAAATAAGAAGCATCGCAGCGGCTGCGTCTTTTGTATAGCAGTAACTGCGCTCTGTCTTTCCGGCAGTGTGCAGCACAATATTCTTTTTCTCAATGGCACATCTTGCAAATTCCGCAAATACACGTCCGTCGTCATATTCCACTCCGGCACCAAATGTCTGGGAAAGCCTCGCAATCCGGACCGGCACCCCGTACTGTGATACATATGCCGCACAGATACATTCTACCATCCGTTTGCCTTCCGAATAACTGCTGCGCACTGCAAGAGGATCTATATAGCCGCTGTAGGATTCATCAATCATTCCCGCATCAGATGCCGGCGTTCCGTATACTTCTAAAGAAGACAGGTACAAAAAGCCCTTTACCTGTTTTAGCCTTGCAAATTCCAGAACATGAACCGTGCCGTTTACAGCAGTCATAATCGTCTCTACCGGATTGGATACAAAGTATCTGGAACTGGTAGCGCTCGCTCCGTGCACAATATAATCTACAGATTCCTCACATATAATCTCATCATTGACATCTGCCGTTACCAGCTTTACATCCCCGCGCTCCAACAGACTGCCGAATACTTTTTTTGCCTTCTCCTGGCTGCGTACCATAGCCAGAATCCGGATACCGGCATCTGTCATGCGGTTTGCACAGGCAAGCGCCTTTACAATCTGAGAACCCAGCAGACCTGTAGCGCCCGTTACAAATACAGACTTATTTTTCAGCATATCAAACGGAACGGATGTATCCTGTACCAGCTGCTCCAGATCTTCCTGCAGTATGGCATCCATCGGACTTTCTTTGATCCGGCTTATCTGATTTGCATTATTTTCCATATTCCCTTCCTCCATTCAGACACTTTACTGACTTTTTGCCACGCATAATTTTTCTCCCGCCTGCTTCATTCCTCTGCCGGCGTGCATGTTTCAAACATGCTCTAGTATTTGCGATGCTTATTCATACGTGTTTCAATCCGGTTTGTAATGCCAAGCCCGAACGCCTGCTCATTTTCTTTATACTGGAGCAGTGCGCGGAACATGTAGACATCTTCCGGTGTCGTCACTTTAATGTTTCCCCGGTTTCCCGGTACCATATGTGCTTCCATTCCCTGGCTGCGGATAATCGTACAGGCATCCACCATATTCTCATAACGCTGCGGCCTTTTGCGTATTTCATCATGAGCCGCAATAATGTCTTTCAGATAAAAGCTCTGCGGTGCCTGCGCTGCAAAGGTATCTTTCCGAAACGGCACTGATTCTACGCTTTCGCCGTCATGGCTTAGAAGAATCGTTTCATAACATGCCGTACATGTAATGGCATTTCCGTTTTCTTTTACACCCCTGATATTATTTGAAATCACTTCATACGATACAAACGGACGCACCCCGTCATGCAAAAGCACAATAGAGTCCTGCGGGTTTTCTGATTCCGCTTTTTTCAGCGCATTATATATAGAATCCTGCGCCGTATCTCCTCCCGGAATCACTGCTGCCGTTTTGCTCAGGCGGTATTCATCCACCAGCTCGTTCATGTATCCGATATATTCATCCAGTACAGAAATATAAATCTTATCAATCTCATCATGATACTGAAACAGCTGCAGCGTATGGATAATGACCGGTTTTCCGTTAATCTCCAAAAACTGCTTGGGAATGCCGGAGCCCATGCGCACTCCGCTGCCGCCAGCAAAAATAATCGCGATATTCATATACGCTCTCCTCCTATTTCCCGCCATCTGCCGGTTTAAAATCAAGGGTTTCGAGTTCTTTATTTACAGCCGCATCTGCAGCAAGATCCTGTTTCACAGCATCCGGCAGCTGGCCCAGGATAATCCAGTCAATCACGCGGTCGCTTGAGTGGCTGTCAATGTAATCAAAATGTTTCTCTACATACTCTTCTACTTTTGGATAGTCAAAGTCTTTTTGTTCAATTGCCGTTAGAATTTCATCAAACGTATGGCAGACCCTGCCAGGCGCGGATTCTTCATACGGCCTGTGGAACCCTCTGGAAAACGAATACTGTATTTCATCAAATGCATAAAACAGCATTGGCTTTTTCATCAGGGAATATTCAAAAATATTTGAAGAATAATCCGTAATCAGAAGCTCTGTAATATAAAACAGGTCATTGATATTCGGATATTTTCCTGCATCCGCAAATTTGTCCCGGTATTGTTCCGGAATCGGCACCTGGGCAGCAACCCATGGGTGCATCTTAAATAAAACAGCATACTCATCGCCGCAAATCTCATAAAGCCTGTCAAAATCAATCAGCTCATACGGATAATGGGCATTTGCCTTATTCGTCCCCCGGTACGTCGGCGCAAATAAAATCACTTTCTTATTTTTGCAGACCGGATATTTTTCATACAATTCCTTTGTCTTTTTCCTGCGGTGGTTTTCATCTAAAAATTCATCAATCCTTGGCATGCCTGTCGGAAGCACCTGCGAATCATTGATTCCCCAGACTTCCGAAAAGAAATGGGCAATATTTTTAGACCCGGCAATACCGTATTTGTACTGTCTGTGACAGCTGTACGGTGCAGGACAGCCAATATGCCCCCATCTGCTGTAACCGGATGACTTAAACCCTGCCCCTGCATGCCACAGCTGAATCAGCGTCGTATCCTTATCCACAATCAGCCAGTCTAACATCGGCGCATGGTCGTCAAGGAATATAAAATCAGCCATAGCCATCTTTTTAAGCGTATCCATCCAGCTTTTCAGCCCCATGCGCGGATTCGTCACCGAAGAGCGGTAAGACTCTACAATGATATAGTCTTTGTCCATGCCGCGCGCAAGCATACGGTCTTTTACAGCTTTTAGATTCGTACTGATCGATGTACTCTGTTCAGACATAAACATAACGACCGGCCTGCCGGACTTATGCTTATATTTTTTCCGGTATTTCCAGTACATATCCACTTTCAGCGGTTTATTAATCTTAGAATATTTTTTTTTCAGCGCTTCCTTCGGATGAAACCCTTTCTTTGCATGAACAGCCGGCGCGCTGATGCCTGTCCTTCCTCCGGCAAGCACATACATAATAAACGGAAGTCCCTCATCTCCTTCCGTCACATAAAACGTAACCGAATAAACTTTTGCCCTTCCGCCATAGAGGAAATTTCTGGAAGCACTGCTCATATCCTGTACCAGCGACTGTGCAATCTCTGCTTTTGCCATCTGGCTCTTTTTCTGGCAGATGATCATGGAATAGGTTCCCTGCGGCAGGCATAAGCTGGTGCCAGGATTGGTTATATTGACCTTCAGACGGTATATAATACATCTCTCCTGCCCGCTGTTTTCTTCCCTTCTGTCAGTCCCGGTTACTTTCAGTTTTGCTTTCGGCTCATACAGGCCGTTAACCAGATAAAAAGAAAGCGGGCTTTGTGTGTCTGCATCTTCTGCAAATGTCACCTTTACTTCCAGATGAAGCCAGATGCGTTCCCATGATATCTTTGTAACCTGGGCAGTAATCTGCCTTTTGTCTATCAGATTCTCCATGCTAGTCTAATCTCCTTGTGTTAATAATTCATTAAATCATTTGTGTGCATCAGACCTGCGTCATTTTGCGCAGTCAGACTGTTTGAAACTGAGGGAATTTCTTATTTTTAAGTATTGCCCAGTTTATCGGTTTTTACATAATCAGATTTATTATAACAGAAAATGAACAGATTAGCAATTAGGGAAAAAATATCCAGTATTTTTTAACCATAAGACATGCGTACAGGATCACAGCGGTAAAATTTCTTTACAGAAACCGGGGCTGTTTCCAAAGCGGCAGCCCCAGTCTGTTTACTCCGGCATGAACACTGCTTTATGCGAAAGAATGTTCAAAATACCTGTCAATATTTTTCTTAATGTCCAAAAGTTTCGTGCTTTTCAGCAGATAGCCGTCCGGTTTCAGCGGAAGCACTCTGTTTACGCTTGCTTTATCCACTTTTCCTGTCAGAAAGAACACCGGAATATCTGCAAAGGCAGTTTCTGCACGGATCATCTTAAGAATCTGCGCACCGTCACACACAGGCATATCATAGTCCAGCAGAATAAGGTCCGGGCGGTCCAGCGTAATGCATCTTATAGCAGATAATCCGGACCCGGCCAGCGACGTCTGATAGTCATTCTGAAGCAGTTTTTTCATTGCATAGCGGATGGCTGCCGAATCGTCTACAATAAGCAGTTTCTTTTTTCCGCTGCTGTTTTCCTGCTCATTTATCCAGAGATATTTTTTTACCTGCGTCATTTCATTTTCTGTATTAACAAAAGTACCGTTTATTTCCTTCTCCTGCTGCGGTCTCATACAGCAGAACGCAAAATAACCCTCGCCTGTATCATACAAAAGACTGTAGCGCAGATGCTCCTTTTCAATCGTCTGGTGAAACTGCTCATAAGTCAGCAGGTGTTCACTCTTTATGGTATACTGATCCGAATTCGAAAAATGTTTCTTAATGCGCTCTGTAAACTGCATGGCCGTATACCTTGCAGCATTCAATAGCGTTACATCGATTTTAGACGAGCGGCTCCCGATTAACTTCCCGACAGTTGCAGACAGCAGCTTTTCTTCAAATATCAGTATAATTTCCCGTTTGCTGCCGCTTTTGTCAGCATAAATCAGACGGTAATAGATACCGTTACCAAATCTTTCTCCTCCGTAGCATTCACTGACCGCCTGCGCGTCAAGCTGAAACATATCATGCAAAAGCCTCCGGATTGTTTCTTTCACAGCTTCCTGTTCCTCTTCCGGCAGAAAATCCGACCACTTTGTTTCTTCGTTTCCGGCAATCGCATGATCTTCCGTCAGTGTATGCCCAATCAGCCATCCGGCGCAGACACCCAGAAAATGGCTGATCGCGTCTTTATCATAGTCTGTCTTTTCTAACTCTCTTTCTAATGAAGGAAGCGTTCGCAGACGGAAATCCTCGTGAAGACGTCTATGCATTTCCAGATCTTTGTAGCCGATACTGCTCATATACTCTTCTTCTTCCGAAAAATGTCTGACTGCATGTTCTTTAAAATATTTAATGCCTTCCTGACAGAACCACTGGCTTTTGATTTCATTTTCGTTTGCCGTAAACAGCTTATTCATTATTTTAAACAGCTTTTTGTGTTCTTTGTCTATAATCTCTATGCCAATATTAAATCTGTCATCCCAAATCAGCTGATTTCCCATATTCTCCCTCCTCGCTGTTCAGTTTTCTGGATCAATGCAGCGCATTTATATCAAGATTTTATATTGAAATTTACTGTTATTTATATTCCCGTTATTAGTATATGCTGGTGCCGGCATACTGCTTCTGGTTATCTTTTGCTTTTTATGTTTCTGTACAGCTGTTCCTGGCTTTATAAAGATCACCCTGAATCTCTTTTGCTGCACCTGGCAGGATGTGGAATAAATTCCGGCTGGCAGCAGAAAAAGGCTGAAAAATGCATTCCAGCATTTTTCAGCCTTTCTGATTACCAGGCTTAAGCCCCTTTTCCGCTCAGTTTCTTGTATTCTTCGAGCCTGATTCCGGCATCTTCCTCAGCCTTTTCAAATAATTTTTCCGCATGTTCCGGGAACTGTCTTTCCAGTGCGGAATAGCGCACCTGTCCCATTAAAAATTCCCTGAAATTACCCGCCGGGTCTTTGGAATCCAGCGTAAACGGATTTTTCCCTTCCTTTAGCAGCATCGGATTGTAACGGTACAGATGCCAGTAGCCTGCTGCAACTGCCTGTGCCATATTTTCCATGCTTTTGCCCATTCCAATCCGGATCCCATGGCTGATGCACGGGGCATAAGCTATAATAATAGACGGCCCTTTATAGCTTTCTGCCTCGCGGATTGCTTTTAATGTCTGGTTTTTATCTGCTCCCATAGCAACCTGTGCCACATACACGTTCCGGTAAGTCATCATCATCCTGCCCAGATCTTTTTTGGCAGACTTTTTACCGGAAGCCGCAAATTTGGCTACTGCTGCCGCCGGGGTGGATTTGGAAGACTGGCCGCCGGTGTTAGAATAAATTTCTGTATCAAATACAAGCACATTGACATCTTCCCCGGAAGCCAGCACCTGGTCAAGGCCGCCGTAGCCGATATCATAAGCCCATCCGTCACCGCCAACAATCCAGATAGAACGCTTTGCAAGATAATCCTGGTTTCTTCGTATTTCCTGAAGCGCCTGCATCTCCTGCGGGGATTTTTCTGCCGGATTTTCATCTGAAAATACGCTGTCAAGCTCTGCACGGACCGCTTTTGCAGCCTGTACGGATGCTTCGCCTTCTTCGCGCACCTGTATCCAGTGCGTAAATGTCTCTTTCAGATTCTGAGACACAGCCCCTTTCTCAATCAGCAGTTTCATGTTCTGCTCCAGACTGTCCCGAATCTGGCGCACGCCTAAAAACATGCCGTAGCCAAATTCTGCGTTATCTTCAAACAGGGAATTGGCCCAGGACGGCCCGCGCCCCTCCTGGTTACAGGTATAGGCCATGGTCGGTGCAGACGCACCCCAGATGGAAGAGCATCCTGTGGCGTTGGCAATCATCATGCGCTCACCATACAGCTGCGTAACCAGCTTGATATAAGCTGGCTCACCGCATCCGGCACATGCACCTGAAAATTCGATCAGCGGCTGTTTAAACTGGCTTTCTTTCACTGTCTTTCCTTCAAACAGGCTTCCTTTGTCCGTAACCCGGCTCACAGCATATTCCCAGTTCGGAACTTCTGCCGGTGTCTGTGTTGCCAGTTTTTTCATGACCAGAGCTTTCGGATCTGCCGGGCAGACATCAGCGCAGTTGCCGCACCCTGTACAGTCCATCGTGCTAATCTGGATGCGGAACGTATATTCCTCAAGTCCTTTTCCTTTTGCGGGCTGTGTGCGGAATGTTTCCGGTGCAGCTTCTTTTTCTGCCGCAGTCAGAAGAACCGGACGCACGCAGGAATGCGGACAGATATAAGAACACTGGTTACACTGAATACAGGTATGCTCATTCCACTCAGGCACATTGACTGCAATGCCGCGCTTTTCGTATGCAGACGTACCGCATGGAAACGTGCCGTCTTCGATGCCGCGAAAGGCGCTGACTGGCAGGCGGTCGCCTTCCTGGCGGTTCATCGGGCGCATAATCTGAGATACAAATTCCGGCTCCTTTACCGCTGTTTCCGGCCCTGTTTCATTACAGCTTAATTCCTTCCAGCTGTCCGGTACTTTAATTTTTACCAGATCCGTAAATCCATGCTCAATGGCTTCATGATTCATCTGTATTACTTTTTCGCCCTTTTTGCCATAGGCTTTTAAAACAGCATCTTTTAAATACTGTTTTGCTTCATCCTGCGGCAGTATATTGGCCAGTTTGAAAAATGCGCCCTGCATAATCATATTAATACGGTTGCCAAGTCCGATTTCTTCTGCCAGCCTGATCGCGTTGATACAGTAAAAATCAATTTCCTTTTCCGCAATCTCCCGCCGCATCTTCGCCGGGAGCTGATCATCCAGCTCGCTGCTGTCCCACAGACAGTTCAGCACAAACGTACCTTTCTGCTTCAGTCCTTTTAACAGGTCGTAACTGTGCACAAACGACTGGTTATGACAGGCAATATAATCTGCCTCATCGATTAAATACGACGATTTAATCGGATGATTTCCAAATCTTAAATGTGATGTTGTAAGTCCTCCGGATTTTTTGGAATCGTAAGCAAAATACGCCTGGACATACTGGTCTGTGTGCTCTCCGATAATCTTAACCGCCTGTTTATTTGCACCCACAGTTCCATCCGAGCCCAGCCCCCAGAATTTGCACCGCACAGTTCCCTCTTTTGCTGTCACGGTTTTTTCTGCCGGTGCAAGCGATGTATGTGTCACATCATCGTCAATACCCACAGTGAAATTCTCTTTCGGACTGACACTTTTTAAGTTATCAAAGACCGCTTTAATTTCCGCTGGAGTCGTATCCTTAGAGCCCAGCCCAAAACGTCCGCCAATAATTACCGGGGCATCCGGTTTTCCAAAATAACAGTTCCTTACATCCAGATACAGCGGTTCACCAGGCGCACCCGGCTCTTTCGTACGGTCCAAAACAGCGATCTTTCTGACAGTCTTTGGAACTGCATTTACAAAATGCTGCATCGAAAACGGACGGAACAGATGCACCTTTAACACTCCGTATTTTTCTCCACGGGCATTAAAATAATCAATCGTTTCTTCGATTGTATCACAAACAGACCCCATTGCCACAATCACATATTCTGCATCTTTATCGCCGTAATAATTAAATAAACTGTAAGATCTGCCTGTAAGCGTACTGATTTGTTCCATATAATCTTCCACAATCGGTACAATGTTTTCATAAAACGGATTGCAGGCTTCCCTTGTCTGAAAATAAATATCAGGGTTTTGAGCAGTGCCCCGCGTAACCGGATGATTCGGTGACAGCGCTCTGTCGCGGAATTCCTGAAGCGCCTTTTTATCCACCAGCGCTGCATAATCTTCATAAGATAAGACTTCTATTTTCTGTACTTCATGAGACGTACGAAAGCCGTCAAAGAAATGTATAAACGGCAGGCGTCCTTTCAGTGCACAAAGATGTGCCACCGGAGCTAAATCCGCCGCTTCCTGTACAGAGCCAGATGCCAGCATCACACAGCCTGTCTGCCTTGCCGCCATTACATCCTGGTGATCCCCGAAAATGCTGAGCGCCTGGGCGGCCAGCGCACGGGCGCTGACATGAAATACACCTGGCAGCAGCTCTCCGGCTATTTTATACATATTCGGTATCATCAAAAGGAGTCCCTGAGACGCCGTAAACGTAGTCGTCAGGGCACCCGCCTGCAAGGAACCATGAAATGCCCCTGCAGCGCCTGCCTCAGACTGCAGCTGCGCCACTTTTACAGTCTGCCCGAAAATATTTTTTCTGCCGCCGGCTGCCCATTCGTCTACGATTTCTGCCATTGTAGAAGACGGCGTAATCGGATAAATCGCTGCCACATCGGTAAAGGCATAGGCTGCATAGGCTGCAGCCGTATTGCCGTCCACGGTCATTGTAATTTTTCCCATCTTCGCGCCTCCTTACAGCCTGCTTCCGTTATCGGTCCATTCCTTGGCATATTCTACGGCACTGCCGTCCGGAATAGACACATTGGATTTTGGTTCATGGTGGTCTGTCCCCATCCATGCTGCTGTAGACTGGCTGTCAGACTGGGATTTTTTTGTAAGCCTCCTGTTATTTTCACCGTTTAGCGCCTGGCTCTTTGGGTTATTCATGTAATCTTCCTCCTGAATTTTCATTTTTATTACATGTAGTCTAACCCAGACAGCTTAAATTATTCGTATATTTTATTATAAAATCATCAGGTAAAGCACGCTTATTCTGTAATTGCCTCTAATGCCTGTGCAAGGTCTGCAGTCAGGTCTTCCTTATCTTCCAGCCCGCAGGACATCCTTACCAGTCCTGCCGGGATGCCGGCACCGGCCAGCTGAACGTCTGTCATCTGGCGGTGCGTAGATGTCGCCGGATTCAGACAGCAGGTTCTGGCATCTGCTACATGTGTTTCAATCGCTGCCAGTTTCAAATGTTTCATAAAAGTTTCCGCAGCAGCCCGTCCGCCTTTCAGCTCAAAAGATACAACGCCGCATCCGCCGTGTGGCAGATATTTCTGTCCGAGTTCATAATATTTATCCCCTTTCAGCCCGGAGTAGTTTACAGATGATACTTTTGAATTCTGCTGTAAAAATTCAGCCACTGCCTGACCGTTTTCCACATGACGAGGCATGCGCACATGCAGGGATTCCAGGCCAAGGTTTAATAAAAATGCATTCTGAGGCGACTGGATACATCCAAAATCACGCATCAGCTGGGCTGTGCATTTTGTAATAAATGCACCTTCTTTTCCAAATCTTTCTGCATACGTGATACCATGATAAGAATCGTCCGGCGTACACAGTCCCGGATATTTTTCAGCATGCGCCATCCAGTCAAATCTGCCGGAATCTACAATCGCACCTCCGACTGCTGCCCCGTGTCCATCCATATATTTCGTTGTAGAATGTGTCACAAGATCTGCACCCCATTCAAACGGGCGGCAGTTCACCGGAGTCGGAAATGTATTATCCACAATCAGCGGCACCCCGTGCGCATGAGCAGCCTTTGCGAATTTTTCTATATCAAGCACCGTCAGCGCCGGATTCGCAATGGTTTCTCCAAATACAGCCTTCGTATTCTCTTGAAATGCTGCATGCAGCTCCTCTTCGCTGCAATCCGGTGATACAAACGTAACATCAATTCCCATTTTTTTCATAGTTACAGAAATCAGGTTAAATGTTCCGCCATAAATCGAAGAAGACGCCACAATATGGCTGCCGCACTCACAGATATTAAACAGTGCAAAAAAATTCGCAGCCTGTCCCGAAGAGGTAAGCATCGCTGCCGTACCGCCTTCTAATTCTGCAATTTTTGCAGCTACATAATCATTCGTCGGATTCTGCAGACGGGTATAAAAATAACCGGAAGCCTCTAAATCGAACAGTTTTCCCATTTCTTCGCTTGTGTCATACTTAAATGTAGTAGACTGGATAATCGGAATCTGGCGCGGCTGCCCGTTACCCGGTGTATAGCCTGCCTGTACACATTTTGTATTTATTTTATATTCACTCATATTATTACTAAGCTCCTTTCTAAACTGCTTTTAAATTTCAATATACCAGCATATCTGGAAAACAGCATCCAGGCAGACACATACATTCATCCAGTACCAGCCGGGGCGGAGAGACTTTTTCCTTTTTCTGTGACTCCGGAGAACAGTTAGAAATTCTTAATTTTCTGC
>CAJTVR010000078.1 GCA_910580075.1 uncultured Eubacterium sp.
CGATGTGAGCCAACAGGCGGTATCTAATGCGCTGAATGGTAACAGGATGGGGAAAGTAAAAGTTGTTCCTGCTATCTGTAAAGCATTGGACTTATCAGCAAAGGACATTGTAATTATTGAAGATTAGAAATTTAAAAATTGCTTTTCATCCTATTTTCTTATGGGATAGCATCTATTCTCTTATCTGGCTATCTGACAGCCGCACAAACTGTAAACAATGCCATTCGCCATATAAGGCGAGCCATAGAAAGGAAGTGTATGAAGAAAAAATAAAAATGCCCTCACAGAGCGGCAACTCTGACAAGGGCAAGCAACCCGGACACATAGAAAAGCCGGATATAGAGAAGCATACCATATCCGGCGCAAGAAAGGAATGGTAATTTATGCACATTGTCAAAAGAATAATGAAAAAGCTGAAAGCAAAGAGAAGTCATGTAGACGTTGCAGAGGTTCAAGCACTGGCTGGCAATCTCCGTGATGATTTTCTCAAAAAGGAAGATATTTTGAAATTTTTGGGAAGTGAGAACTTTTCCAGTCTTGTTGATGTAGCGAAATATGCAGATTTTGGGGTATCTACAGCGATACAAGCCGCCTTTTGCATGGGATATGAAGTAGGAAAGGCAGGGCGGCACAGTGACGGAGAATAAACAGAAACTCATTGCCCTTGTGTCGGCGCTGGAAGAAGAAAACATTGTTGACTACTGCTATACCTTTATCGGCTTGAAAGTCTACGGACAGGCGAAACTTCCAGAGAGCATAACAGCGGAATTGCGGCAGATGTGGGAAGAACACTTCAATTTACCGCATGAGGACGAGGAACAGCCGGAGCCGGAACAGGACACAGAAGAACAGCAAGCCGGGGAATACCGTTGCAACATCACAAGAATGTTGTACGGTATTAACAATGTGGCAATTTTGAATTACATACACATAATTGTTTCAGATATTGCCAAAGAGCCGGGAAGCGGTATGCAAATGTCTGATGAAAGAAAAGAGGTTATTGCTGAACTTAACAAGGAAATAGGCGGTATACGCAATATTGCAATGGTGCGCTTTATCTTGAATGTGGTTAAGTCTTTCAAGAGAAAGTGGGGTGCAGTATGAAAGATTGTGATTGCAAGGCGGCGTTGCTGAAAATAATTGACAAGTTATCATGCAAAGCGGTTAAGCGGTTGTACCAGCTTGCGGAATACCTTTATATCTATGCGGAGGGAGGCAGTAACAAATGAATGAAATCGAGGTAATAAGAGTAAAGCCGCTTGAACTTCCAGCGGATATTGTTTGGCAGATAAGCGGATTACACCATATCACATTGAAAGATTTTTATGTGTATGTGCAGGAAGTAAAAGGCAAGATGTACGTCAATAAAAGTGTGCCGGAAAAGGACATTGAAAAAATGATTGAGATTGCCACTTTTCCGGGGCGGTATATTCTTGATGATGAAACCGAAATGGGGCAGTTTATGGAATATGTTTATGAAACATACGGCTATCCGGCATATAGCACAATCTGTAATTGTCACGAATATAGAATGAAGCAGCAGGACGAACAGAGAGCCAAAGAAAAGGTACAAAGTGCGATTCCGTCAATCGAAAAGATGATAGAAGCAGGAATGATTGACGAATACATGATATATGCGGCGTACAAGGCAGGACGTGAAAAGAAAGGGAAAACTTCAAAAAATATATGCGGATTTGATGATGTATATACCTATTGTTTGGGGTATCCGGTGGGAAGTGGGGCGTTGAAAGAGGAACATTCCCCGGAAGACAGCGGAAACGTAGTTGATTATTACTACGGAATTATTGAAATGTTGGAACATATAGACATTCAGCAAATGCCGAGGATATACGGATATTTGAAAGAAATGTATTTTGCAGAGGAAAGCGAGGTATAGGCTTATGGCAGATTTAAAGGCGTTATCTGATGAAATGGCAAAGTTGAAAAGACAGCTTGAAACAGTGCTTTACATTTCCGGCTATCGGGAAAACAGCGATTTGAGCGGATTGTCTGACTACAGACAGATAAAGAGTGCTGACGATTGGCAGAAAGTGGAGGAATACGAGGGCATTTTGTATAAACTGGACGAAATGCAGAGCCACATGGACTACCACGAAAAGCCGATTAAGGAAGTTAGCAGACTTCACATGAACGCAAGCGGCAGATACGAAACGGACGGAGGACATTATTATACAAGCGGTTCATCTATTGAATTTCTGAAAGTGGAGGAAGTTTACAACAGTGATACTGGGCAATATGAAGATACGCCCATCTGGACTGCTTCACGAGTAGAACATGACGGAACTGATTATTATATCGTTACTTATGGCAATGTGGAATTATCCGGCTTGAAAGTGAGAGTAAGGGGGTAAGCGGCAGGGGGAGCAATACAAAGTTGTTGTTTCCCCTTTTTCGCACTATCTGAAAGAATGGAGGTCATGTTATATGGCAGAAAAAAGGAAAGACAGTAAAGGGAGGGTGCTACGGAAAGGTGAGCATGAGCGCAAAGATGGAAGATATCATTATCTATATCTGGATACTTCTGGAAAAAGATGCTATGTGTATGCAAAAGATTTAATATCATTGCGTGAAATGGAAAAAGAAATAGAACGGGATTTACTGGACGGAATCAGTAATGCAAGCGGCAAGACTACGCTGAATCAGCTTTTTAAGATGCATATGGAATTAAAGAATGATTTGAGGGCAACCACAAGAGAGAATTATAATAGAATGTGGCACAACACTGTGGAAGCATCTGCTATTGGAAAGAAAAAGATTTCGGATATAAAGCAAGTACATGTCAAGGCATTTTATGTCGATTGCGTTAAGGCAGGATTAAAGCGGAACACAATCAAACTGATTCACAATCTGATTTTTTCATCCTTTGAATTGGCGGTTGATTCTGATTTTATAAGGAAGAATCCAGCAAAGGGCGCAATGGAGAATATCAAGCAGGATGCCGGGGAGAAGATACCGTTGTCGGAAGATGAAATAAAAAGACTGATAGATTTTTGCATAAACAGCGGTACATATTCTATTCATGTTCCGTTCCTTACAATCGCAATCGGTACTTGTCTGCGGTGCGGGGAAATTACTGGCCTGACATGGAGTGATATAGACATGAAAAACCGTACAATCAGCGTGAATCACCAACTGATCTATAAGAATTTTGGTGACGGATGCAAGTTCCATGTTAGTGAGCCTAAGACAGATGCCGGAAAAAGAACTATACCCATGACAGAAACGGTTCACAGGGCATTTATGGAACTAAGAAAGCAAAACTTGATATTGGGCAGACGGAGCGATGCAGAGGTGGACGGATATAGCAATTTTGTATTTGTCAGCGGCAACGGACAGCCATTTGCGATCAATGCGGTCAATAGTTTTTTGTTGAATATGGAAAAGGCGTATAATAAAGCACATCCAGAAGAAGCGATACCGCACCTGTCAGCGCATATTTTAAGGCATACAGGGTGTACTTTGCTTGCATCCGCAGGAATGGATATCAAGGCACTACAGAACGTCATGGGGCATTCTGATGCAAGTATCACAATGAACGTGTACAACCATAGCAGCTTTGAGAGAACCGAAAAGGAAGTGCAGAGAATTGACAATGTAATCAATTTTTAAGTAAGAATCCACCGTCAGCAATATCGGCGGTGGATTTTTTGTATGTCAGAAGAAAAAATATGTCAATCGTATGTCAAAATGGGTAAAATAGAAATACATAAACACTAGAAACCGCATTAAACCAGTACTTTATAAAATTTTCACACAATTTTAGCACTCATCTCTTGACAGTGCTAACAATCGGTGTTATATTGCATTCAGACAGATAAACAAACAAAGTTTCCGAACCGGGCAGTTCCCTGTGCAGCATCCAGTCTGGCACTGTAGCGCCCGCTCTTATCAAAGGAGGCAGAAGTTATGAATATTCAGAAATTTACACAAAAATCAATCGAAGCAGTCAACGACTGTGAAAAACTGGCATATGAATACGGCAATCAGGAAATAGAGCAGGAGCATCTTCTGGCAGCGCTGCTTCGTCAGGAAGACGGTCTGATTTTGAAGCTGATTGAAAAGATGGAAATAAATAAAGAGCACTTTATGGATAATGCGCTCCGGCATCTGAAAGCACGCGTCAAAGTATCCGGCGGACAGGTCTACATTGGGAAAAATTTAAACCAGGTGCTGATCAGTGCACAAGACGAAGCAAAGCAGATGGGCGATGAATATGTATCGGTAGAGCATTTGTTTTTGAGCCTTTTAAAATACCCGAACCAGGCCATGAAGGAAATCTTCCGGGAATACGGCATTACGAAGGAGCGTTTTTTGCAGGCTCTTTCTACAGTCCGGGGAAATCAGCGGGTGACTTCAGACAATCCGGAAGCTACGTATGATACGCTGGAAAAATACGGCTATGATATGGTGGAGCGTGCCAGTGCGCAGAAGTCAGATCCGGTTATCGGGCGTGACAGTGAGATTCGCAACGTTGTCAGAATTCTTTCACGCAAAACGAAAAATAATCCGGTGCTTATCGGTGAACCGGGTGTTGGCAAGACGGCGGTGGTAGAAGGGCTGGCACAGCGGATTGTGCGTGGCGATGTCCCGGAAGGATTAAAAGACAAAAAGCTGTTTGCACTGGATATGGGAGCGCTTGTCGCCGGGGCAAAATACCGGGGTGAGTTTGAAGAACGTCTGAAGGCTGTGCTGGATGAGGTACGAAAGAGCGAGGGACAGATTATCCTGTTTATCGACGAGCTGCATACGATTGTCGGTGCAGGAAAGACAGACGGGGCATTAGATGCCGGAAATATGTTAAAGCCGATGCTTGCAAGAGGAGAACTTCATTGTATTGGTGCAACGACGTTAGATGAATACCGTGAATATATTGAAAAAGATGCCGCGCTCGAACGGCGTTTTCAGCCGGTTATGGTTGATGAACCGACTGTAGAAGAGACGGTTTCCATTTTAAGAGGCTTAAAAGAGCGTTATGAAGTATTTCACGGCGTAAAGATTACAGACAGTGCGCTTGTATCGGCGGCTGTACTGTCAAACCGCTATATTTCAGACCGTTTTCTGCCGGATAAGGCGATAGACCTTGTAGACGAGGCCTGCGCGCTCATTAAGACAGAGCTGGATTCCATGCCGGCAGAATTAGATGAATTAAACAGGCGTGTGATGCAGCTTCAAATCGAAGAAACGGCCCTGAAAAAAGAATCCGACCAGCTAAGCCGCGACCGTCTGGAGCATCTTCAGAAAGAACTGGCAGAGCTTAACAGTGCATTTCAGACGAAAAAGGCACAGTGGGATAATGAAAAAGCATTGATTGAAAAAACTCATGGCCTGCGGGAAGAACTGGAAAATGTCAAAAAGGAAATCGCGAAAGCGAAACAGCAGTATGACTTGAATAAAGCAGCAGAACTACAGTATGGAAAGCTGCCCCAGATTCAAAAGCAGCTGGATCTGGAAGAAGAAAAGCTGAAAAAGGAAGATTTGTCGCTGATGCATGAAAATGTAAGTGACGAAGAGATTGCAAGAATTATTTCCCGCTGGACAGGCATTCCGATTGCAAAGCTCACAGAAGGAGAACGCAGCAAGACGCTCCATCTGGATGCACAACTGCATAAGCGGGTAATCGGACAGGATGAAGGCGTGACAAAAGTAACGGAAGCGATTATCCGTTCGAAAGCAGGCATCAAAGACCCGTCGAAACCAATCGGATCGTTTCTGTTTCTGGGACCTACCGGAGTCGGAAAGACAGAGCTTGCAAAAGCACTTGCAGAAAGCCTGTTTGACGATGCGAATAATATGGTGCGGCTGGATATGAGCGAATATATGGAGAAATATTCTGTGTCCCGCCTGATCGGAGCGCCTCCTGGATATGTAGGCTATGAAGAAGGCGGCCAGCTGACAGAAGCAGTGCGCAGAAAACCGTATTCGGTCGTTTTATTTGATGAAATCGAAAAAGCTCATCCGGATGTATTTAATGTGCTGCTTCAGGTGCTTGACGACGGGCGCATTACCGATTCCCAGGGAAGGACTGTGGATTTTAAAAATACAATTCTGATTATGACTTCGAATATCGGATCTGCCCATTTATTAGAAGGAATCAATGAAAAAGGAGATATTGAGCCGGAATGCGAAGAGGCTGTCAGAAACGAGCTGCGTGCCAGCTTCCGGCCGGAGTTTTTAAACCGCCTGGATGAGATTATTATGTTTAAGCCGCTTACCAAAGGGGATATCGGAAATATTATCAAACTGCTGATGGCGGATTTGAACAAAAGGCTTTTGGAACGCAGCCTGACGGTAGAGCTGACGCCGGAGGCAGAGCAGTTTATTGTGGAAAACGGATATGACCCGGTGTACGGGGCAAGGCCGCTGAAGCGGTATCTGCAAAAGACCGTAGAAACGCTGGCAGCTAAAATTATCCTTGCAGATATGGTATCAGGATCAGATACAATACTGATACAGTTAAATAACGGGGTGCTTGAAGCTGTGAAAAAGATTTAAAAGGGCGGGGCATCTTCCTGTTCCCGGACTCCTGGACTTGTGAATGGCTGCTTTGTTAAATGAAATTGGGAAGGCGCGGTAATCTGGCCGCGCAGCCGGGGCAGCTTATGATTTCTGTCTGCTGACGGAATGGATACAAAATAGAGAGTAAATCGTACAATAAGGTTCTTTTCTGACTTTGGATATTTTAAGACTGACAGTATTTTGGCTGCTGCTGGAAATCTGATGTTCTGGCAAAAATAAAGTCTGACAGTAAATCCGGACAGTAGTATAAAAAGAGAGAACCGGGAGTATGGTTTACTCTTTTTTTGCTGCAGTCATAATTATACTGCCAGCGTATATTTGTTTCAAAATATCACATTCTATGTACTATAAAGCGCATATGCTTCAGGCTGCCTGAAAAAAATCCTCCAGTTAATCAAAATAGCAAGAAACATCTGCACACCACCGGAATAGAATAGGGATAAGGGAATATCAGACTGGGGCTATGAGATGAAAACAAAAAAATATATCTGCAGATTCATGATTCCGGCTGCAGTAATTCTTTTTATAACAGGAGCAGTGAAACTGACGGCAGAGCTGCAGGAGGAAAACAGGGAAGTATTAGCCCGGGACGGCGGTTCTGCTGTGTTTCCTGACAGCGGCGAAGAGCCGGATAACAGCGGGGATACATTGCAGGAGAAGAAAAAAGTGGCTCTTACGTTTGACGACGGTCCGGATTCGGAATGTACGCCGATGCTGCTGGACGGCCTGGCTGAACGCGGCGTAAAGGCGACTTTTTTTGTAATCGGAAAACAGGCGCAGGAACAGCCGCAGGTAATGGAACGTATTGTCAGGGAAGGGCACCTGCTTGGAAATCATACATATAATCACGTAGACATCCGGCATATGACAGAAACAGCTGCAAAAGAAGAAATCAAAAAGGCGAATGAAGTAATTGTGAAATACACGGGCGAGGAACCGTGTTTTTTGCGTCCGCCGTTTGGTAATGGAACAAAAAAGCTGGAAAAAGCAGTGGAAATGATACAGGTACTCTGGACGATTGATACCATGGACTGGGCCTGTCAGAATGAAGAAAAAATCTGCAGTACGGTATATCGGGAAATCGAAGAAAACAGTATTATTTTGATGCATGATGAATATCCGACATCAGTACGGGCGGCACTGCGGATTATTGATAAACTGCAGAAGGATGGGTATGAATTCGTAACGGTCGACAAAGTTGTTCTGGATTAGGATGACTGACAGTCTGCATGCACGGAAGGGATTGGTTCAGCGCCAGTCCGTTCTCTCCACAGCCGCTTAGGTTTATAGGACCGTCATCTGCGCCGGCAGATGCGCCGCTGCCGGCATTGGCGCTGCTGTTTTGTCTCCTGCCTGGATATAACCCCGTCTGTACACGGTGATTTGGAGGATCAGGCCTTTTGAGCTGTTTGACGCAGTGAATTTTATTTGTCATTATAGTGTCTTTTACACTGGGTTATGATTATGTTTTCATCTGACCCTGCAAACAAGTCTGTCTTTTCATTTCACCATCAAATCGAAGGCTTATAGCAGCCATACTATCACTTCTTTTCTGAATCCATCAGCACAGATCCCGGAATATGTGGTTGAAACTGTATACAGGAACCTATATAATGTTTAAGAAGGGATGAATGCCAGCTTCAGGAACTGCCAGAATCTGACTTATAGATACGCTTATCCGGCACCGGCAGGCTGAACATCCTGTAAATGGAGCGGGTTTCTGACAGCCGGTCATTTTTATTATCAGGAGGAATTAAAAAATGGATTACATGAAAACATACGCACAGTGGTGTACAGACCCATATTTTGATGCAGAGACTAAAATGGAACTGAAGGATATCGAATCCGATACAGCTGAAATTGAAGACCGCTTTTACCGCCGTCTGGAATTTGGAACCGGGGGACTGCGCGGAGTGATTGGAGCAGGAACGAACCGGATGAATATTTATACGGTACGTCAGGCGACGCAGGGGCTTGCAAACTATATTATTTCTCAGAACGGACAGAAAAAGGGAGTTGCGATTGCATACGATTCCAGGCGCATGTCACCGGAATTTGCGGACGAGGCGGCACTGTGCCTGAATGCAAACGGGATTCATACATACCGCTTTGAAAGCCTGCGGCCGACGCCGGAGCTGTCTTTTGCGGTGCGGCATTTAGGGTGCATTGCAGGGATTGTAATTACGGCCAGCCATAACCCGAGAGAATATAATGGGTATAAAGTATACTGGGAGGACGGTGCCCAGATTACGCCGCCGCATGATAAAAACATTCTGGCGGAAGTGGCAAAAGTAACAGAATTTTCACAGGTAAAGACAATGGACAGGCAGGAGGCACAGGCGCAGGGGCTGTATGAAATGATTGGCAGCGGGATTGACGATCTGTACATGGAACAGTTAAAGGAGCAGAGCATCCACCCGGAACTGATTCAAAAAGCAGCCGGAGATATAAAGATTGTATATACGCCTCTGCACGGGACAGGAAACATTCCGGTGCGGCGCGTCTTAAAAGAACTGGGATTTGAGCATGTCTATGTGGTTAAAGACCAGGAACTGCCGGATGGATCGTTTCCAACCGTTGCCTATCCGAACCCGGAAGATGAAAAAGCGTGGACACTGGCACTGGCGCTGGCCAAAGAAAAGGATGCAGATATTGTACTGGCTACAGACCCGGATGCAGACCGTCTCGGTGTATATGCAAAAGATACAAAGACAGGAGAATATGTCAGCTTTACCGGAAATATGTCAGGGATGCTGATTGCTGAATATATTCTGCGGGAGCGCACAGCAAAAGGCACAATGCCTGAAAACCCGGCACTGGTAGAAACAATCGTGACGACAGATATGGCAAAAGCTATTGCAGCAGAATACGGCACAGCTCTGATAGAAGTACTGACCGGATTTAAATATATCGGGGAGCAGATCAAGCTGTTTGAGCAGGAAAATTCGCATCATTATGTATTTGGCCTGGAAGAAAGCTACGGGTGTCTGGCAGGCACTTATGCAAGAGACAAAGATGCCTGTGTGGCAGTGATGATGCTTTGTGAAGCGGCAGCTTATTACAAACTGCAGAATAAAACGCTTTGGGATGCTATGCTGGATATGTACGAAAAGTACGGCTATTACAAAGAGGGGCTGGCAACACTGACGTTAAAAGGCATCGACGGCGCGAAGCAGATTCAGGAAATGATGAGTGCTGCAAGGAGCAACCCGCCAAAAACGCTTGGAGGTTTTCAGGTACTTGCAGTCCGCGATTATAAAGAAGATGTGCGTACAGACATGCTTACAGGCGAAACTGTTCCGACCGGACTGCCGGCTTCAAATGTGTTATATTATGAGCTGGAAAACAATGCATGGTGCTGCGTGCGCCCGTCAGGCACGGAACCAAAGATTAAGTATTACTTTGGGGTAAAGGGTACGTCTTTGGAGGATGCGGCTGAAAAACTGCAGGCGTTGAAGCAGGATATGGTGAAAGAGGCGTAATAAGAGCTGCAGCGGCTGATCATCCGGTTTCTAAAATAAACCCACGGAAAGCATTTTTCAAACACGCTCCAGGAATATTATCCATTTGTCCGCATAAAATAAGATAAGCAGATAACGGAGAAGCATCTTATGAGTGCAAAGACAAGAATTGTTGTATTACATATGAAAGAGGTAATTTATACCGTCATATTCGCATTGCTTGCAATTCTGCTCATTCTGCTGCTGGTATTTATGTTCCGTTCCGGTAAAAAAAGCGATGGTGCAACAGAAACAATGAAGTATACATCCGGGGTTTATACTTCATCCATTGTGCTGAATAACCAGACGATGGATTTAAAGGTAGTGGTAGACGATAACCGTATCAATGCCATTTCTCTGGATAATCTGGATGATACGGCAGCAGCCATGTACCCGCTGATGCAGCCGGCATTGGACAATATCAGCCAGCAGATTTATGAAAAGCAGTCTGCGGAAGATATTACATATGATGAGGCAAACCAGTACACGTCTGTCGTGCTGCTGAATGCAATTAAAGATGCGCTGTCACGGGCAGAGACAGAAGAAAGCGGGAGCGGCCGGTAGATGTTTATATACTCTTATCCGGACGCCGGAACAGCCCCTTTTTCCAGTGTCCGGTCCCGGCAGAACATAAAGACACCTCATATATAAGGTGTCTTTTATTAAAAAAGTATAGGTTACCCGGACGCCGGGCGGATACACCTGTTCCTTTTTTGTGACTCCGAAGAACAGTTAGAAATTCTTAATTTTCTGCTTCATATCCAGGATTTGGGGCTCACTGCCTGCCTTGTACCGCAGTCTGGCAGCCAGATTTTCATTCTGCTGCATCCGGCGTTCGGATCATTCATAATTCTGAAGTTATTAATCCAGTGTATTCATATAGTCGTTCACAGCATCCATATTCACTTCCGTATAGGAAACCGGTTTACTTTCCTGAACACGCGAATAAACTGAAAATCCAATCCAGCCGACGATAGCAGCTGCAATCACAGTGCCGGTGATTTTATAAATCAGCCGGTTTCTTTTATCTTTCTGAAGCTGTTTTTTTCTATTGTATTTCTCTTTTTTATACTGATCTACTTTCTGCTGGCTCATTTTTACATCTCCTATTCTAAATCCTTAATGAATGTGTTACAATAATTTCTGGCTGCATAACGGTCCGCCTGACCAGCCGTCTGCAGTTCAGGCTGCAGATATTGTCAGCCGGGTGTCAGAGCGTGTCTGTGGCCTGTACTTTCAGGCAGATGATGCAGCTGTGCGGAAATTACAAACACGATCTGGTATTATGCCGCTGCAGTTGATTATACATGATTTGCATCTGTTTGTGGAGTATTAAAATATATTTTTTTATGAAATAAATTTGAAGTACTGAATACCGGAGGAATATCAAAATGAAGAAATATGTAAAGGAATACTGTCAGGGGTAAAGTCAGGAAAACGTGAAAACCAGGAACAGGAAACCAGGAATAAGGAGAAATCATGAACGGAAAAATAAGAAAAACAGCAATTATATTTGATATGGACGGAACTTTATGGGACAGTTCTCTTCAGGTGGCAGAAGCATGGAGTATAGTCACGGTTCCCAAACTGGGCAGGGCGGTTACACAGGAGGATATGCACCGTACAATGGGAATGCCTATGGACGAGCTTGCAAAAGCGATTTTTCCAGACCATGAACTGCAGGAGCTTCTGCCTGTCATGGAAGAAAGCTGCAAAGTGGAAAATGAGTATCTTTTAAAGCATGGAGCGGTTTTGTATCCGCAGGCAGTCGAAACGATTCAGGCGCTGTCAGAAGAATATCCGCTGTATATTGTAAGTAACTGCCAGGAAGGCTATATTGAGTCATTTCTGGCATATTACCAGACAGAAGCGTATTTTAAGGACCATGTCTGCTTTGGGGAAAATGGCAGGCCAAAGAGTGAAAATATTGCGCTGATTATGGAGCGAAACGGCATAGATCACGGGATTTACGTAGGGGATATACAGGCGGACTATGAAGCGGCGGTCCAGGCAGGCGCGCAGTTTATCCACGCAGCTTACGGATTTGGAACGGTGGATGCTGCAGTGCCAAAATTAAATGCATTGAGTGAACTTCCGAAGCTTTTAAAAGAGATTTTGTAACTTCATTGCAAAAATTCCCCATAGATGATAAAATATCTCCAGACAACCCCACACATAGGAAAAGAAGGGAATCAGAATATGAGGAAAAACAAAAGCAAACAACTATTACTTGCGGCATTAGCCGGGCTGTTTTTATTTACACCGGTACAGTGCGTTCCTGCTCCGGAGTCAGCTTATGCTGCACAGGCGGCAGACCCTCATGACAGCAGACTGTCAGCATTCGATATAGCCCCAGGTGTCTTAAGTCCAGCTTTTTCACCGGATATACTAGAATACACTTCTGCTGTGGATGCAGATGTCACAAGTGTCAGCGTACAGGCAGTGCCGCGCTCGACCAGCAGCGTGATTGCTTCGGTAGAAGGCAGGGATGGCCTTAAGCCGGGTGTCAACACGATTAAAGTCGTCTGTGCAGCGCAGGATAACACATCTACAGCCTATACGATTACACTGACAGTAGGAAGTGATTCACAAGGGACACAGCAGCCTGCAGGAGAAGAAGAGGGTGCAGCCGGGCAGCCGGGCAGTACCCAGAATCAGCCAGAGGGCAGCACAGGACAGTCACAGCCAAAAGACAGCAGCGGAGAAAGCGGCCAGGAAGCAGATGCACAGGAGACAGGGACAGAAAAAAAGAAAAAGAAGAAAAAAAGCTCAGCAGCCTCAAAACTGACAGGGAAAGTCTCTTCAGACGGATCCGTCAGTTTAAGCGGCGCATCTTACAGGCTGTCTGGTAATTTTAGTTACGGCTCCATAACCCAGGATATTCCGTCTGCATTCGGGGAAGGATCTCTGGACATTGGAGGCAGCAGCTATCCGACACTTTACTGCGGTACGAACGGTGTTCATCTGGTCTATATGGAAAATACAGACGGAAACGGTTCTTCGGGATTTTATTATTATGACGAAAAACAAAATGCGGTAGAGCGTTTTAAATATACTGGAATTGGAGATAATTTTGTAGTATTTATCAGCAATGCAAGGAAGGAAGTGCCGCAGGGGTATACAGAAACTTCCCTGAAGCTGGCGTCCGGCAAGGAAGTGGCGGCCTGTCAGAATGCATCGTCAGATGCAATGCAGGATTTTTATCTGATTTACGGCATCAATTCAGATGGTACGGATGGCTGGTATCTGTATGACAGTACGCAGGGGACTTATTTAAGGTATTTAGATGCGTTTCATGTACAGCCTCAGGAAGAAGAAGGACAGGAAGAGCAGGTCAGAACTGTTTCTCTGGTGAAATATAATTCACTGAATGAAAAATATACGGAATTGAAAGAAAACCGCGTGAAACTGGTCAGTATTTTTGTAATCGTAATTCTGCTTTTAATTATTGCGTTTACAGCAGTACTGCTGCGCAGCCAGGACGATGGTGAGGATGATGAAGAAGAAGGGCGTGAACGGGTAAGAAAAGCAAAAAGAAAACCGCAAAAAAAGGCAGCACCGGTTTCAAAAAGCTCGCTTGCAGCCGGCCGGGATTTTGAAGGCATTGCCGGGAAACGGGCTAAAAAAGTTACAAAAAATATTACACAGGAGCCGGATCAGGAACTGCCGGCTGGCGGATTTGACGATGAAATTACTCCGCCGGATAAAATACGCGAACAGCTGGAAAAGGAGAAAAATGCATATGGCTTTAAACAAAAAGAGCAAAAGCCGTATGACAGAAAGCTGGGCGAAAAGGCAGATGACCAGAAACACAGGGAACAAAAGGCGAAGGTATTTGGCCAGAAGCCGGGCGGCCTGAGCCAGAAAGACCAGAACGCATATGGGCAGAAGCTGAACAGCCAAAAGACATATGAGCAGAAAATAAAGGATCAGCAGGTATTCGGCCGGAAGCCGGGCGAACAAAAGGCATATGGGCAGAAATTAAAAGAACAGCAGACATATGAGCAGAAACTGAGTGAACAAAAGGCGTATGAGCAGAAGCTGAAGGAACAGCAGGCATATGAGCAGAAGTTAAAGGAACAAAAGGCATATGAGCAGAAGCTGAAGGACCAGCGTGCCTATGAACAGCAGCTGTATGAGCAGAAATTAAAGGAACAAAAGGCATATGAGCAGAAATTGAAGGAACAGCAGGCATATGAGCAGAAGTTAAAAGATCAGCAGGCGTATGAGCAGAAACTGAAAGACCAGCGTGCCTATGAACAGCAGCGTGCATACAGCCAGAAAGATGCCTTTAGCGGACAGGGCAGGGAGGTTTTGCCGAATCTGCTTAAAAACGGCGAGGATTCCGCTTCATCGGATTCTGTACAGCTTGCAGCAGAAAGAATGCGCCAGTCTGTGAGATTTTCAAGGGGTGTTCCGAAAGCAGAGCCTGTACAGACAGAGCCGGAACACGACCCGATGGATGACTGGGATATGGAGGAGAGCAGCCGCAAGCCTCAGAAAAGTGCCAGGGCGTCAAAAAAGAAACGCCGCATAGATGATGATGATATGGAAATCATGGATCTGAATGATTTATAAATGGAGGAAAAATGAATGCGTAAACCATATACCGCAAAAGCGAAAAAAGCGCTGGATATTGCGGGAAGGACATCAAAGGGCTTAAAACACAGCTATATAGGGACAGAACATATCCTGCTGGGCCTGATTAAAGAAGGGAGCGGTGTCGCAGCACAGATTTTAATGGATAACGGCGTGGAAGAAGGGCAGCTGCTGCAGCTGATTGAGGATCTGATTGCGCCTTCTTCCGGTGTGGCGGTTGAGGAACGGGACGGCTATACGCCAAAGACCAGCATGCTTTTAGAGATGGCAGCAGCTGAAGCAGAACGGTTCCGCAGCGAAAATATCGGTACGGAGCATTTACTGTTAGCAATTATCAAGTCGGCAGACTGTGCAGCATCACGGCTTTTGAATACGATGAATGTGAATATGCAGAAAATGTGTATTGATATTTTAGTGGCAATGGGAGAGGATACCAGTCTGTATAAAGAAGATTTCCAGAATGGGAAGCCGCGCAGAAAAGACGGAGCTACGGCTATGCTCGACCAGTATTCCAGAGACCTGACTCACATGGCGGCAGAGGATGAGCTTGACCCTGTTGTCGGAAGGCAGCAGGAAATTGAACGTGTGATACAGATACTGAGCCGGCGCGGAAAAAATAATCCGTGTCTGATCGGAGAACCGGGGGTTGGAAAGACGGCGATTGTAGAAGGACTTGCACAGCGGATTGTAACAGGCATGGTGCCGGATACGGTCACAAACAGGCGCGTGGTCACTCTGGATCTGTCCGGTATGGTGGCAGGATCGAAATACCGCGGTGAATTTGAGGAACGCATTAAGCGTGTGATTCATGAAGTCACAACTGCGGGAAATATCATTCTGTTTATTGATGAAATTCATACGATTATCGGTGCCGGAAGCGCAGAAGGAGCCATAGATGCGTCGAATATTTTAAAACCGGCCATGGCCCGCGGGGAAATCCAGCTGATAGGCGCTACAACGATTGAAGAATACCGTAAATATGTGGAAAAGGACGCAGCGTTAGAGCGCCGTTTCCAGCCGGTTACTGTAGAAGAGCCGACAGTGGAACAGACGATTGAGATTTTAAAAGGGCTGCGTGGAAAGTATGAGGCACATCATCAGGTCGTGATTTCAGACAGCGGCCTGGAAGCGGCGGCAAAACTGTCTGCCAGGTATATCAATGACCGCTTTCTGCCGGATAAGGCGATTGACTTGATCGATGAAGCAGCTTCCAAGGTACGCCTGGGCGGCTTTCCGGTGCCGGAAAAGCTGTCAGTGTTAGAGCAGCAGATGAATGACCTGGCGGAGCAGTTAGAGCAGGCGCTGATGGAGCAGAATTTTGACAAGGCAGGAGAGGTTAAGGCTGAACGGGATAAATATAAGAAAGAATATGAAAAACTGCTGAAACGCTGCCAGAAAAGCAATGCAAAAAAACAGCTGACAGTCGGGGAAAACGAAATCGCAGACGTGGTTTCCGGCTGGACTAAAATACCGGTCCGCAAACTGACAGAAGGCGAGGCAGAGCGCCTGCAGAAACTGGAAAAGATTCTGCACAAACGCGTCGTCGGCCAGGAAGAAGCGGTGAGCGCTGTTTCCAGGGCGGTAAGAAGAGGACGCGTAGGATTAAAAGATCCGGACAGGCCGATTGGATCGTTTCTGTTTTTAGGGCCGACAGGCGTAGGCAAGACAGAAATATCCAAAGCGCTTGCCGAAGCGATGTTTGGCGACGAACAGGCGATTATACGCGTAGACATGTCCGAATATATGGAAAAACACAGTGTTTCCAAATTAATCGGATCGCCTCCGGGGTATGTAGGCTATGACGAAGGCGGACAGCTGAGTGAAAAAGTGCGCAGGCATCCATACTCGGTCATTTTGTTTGATGAAATCGAAAAAGCACATCCGGATGTATTCAATATTCTGCTGCAGGTGCTCGACGACGGACGGATTACAGATGCCCAGGGACGCAGGGTAGATTTTAAAAATACAATTATTATTATGACATCGAATGCAGGAGCCCAGGCGATTGTTGAACCGAAAAAACTCGGATTTGCATCTGTGGAAGATGAAAAGCATGATTATGAGCGGATGAAAAGCGGCGTAATGGAAGAAGTAAAGCGGATCTTTAAGCCGGAATTTATTAACCGTATTGATGAAATGCTTGTCTTCCGCACACTGAATAAAGAGGATATGAAAAAAATCGTAGTTTTAATGACGAAAAATCTCGTGGAGCGGTGCAGGACGCAGCTGGATATACATCTTGTCATCAGAGATACAGCAAAAAGCTATGTGGTGGAAAAAGCTTTTGACCCGAAATTTGGTGCAAGGCCGCTCCGGCGTACCATTCAGGTGGAAATCGAAGACAAACTTGCAGAAGCAATACTTTCCGGTGCTGTGAAAAAGGGTGATACGATTGCCATTGGCACGAAAAACAGACAGATTCATTTTTCGGGTCAGAATGATAAAAATGCAGATGCCGGACAGGAAGATGTCAAAAATGATGATATAAAAAATGATAAAAACGAGTGACATTCGATGTCTTAGTATTGTATAATATAGAAGAAAGCACTGCATGCGTCTGTGCAGGCTTTTTCAGAAACCATTCAGATGTTTGAAGAAACATGGTTTAAAGCGCAGGAGTCTCTGCCTTGTTCCGGCTGGGTTTTGTACAGATGCCTTAGGCGCTTTGAACCGGCAGCGGAGCAGTTCAGGGATTTTTGCAGATTATTTATTAACTGGTAAGTGACTGGAGGATAAGAGAAATGGGAGTAGTCAGTGAGCTCATTCGTACAGAAGCAGATGGAAAAATAAGTTTTGGGGATTATACACTTTCTTCTAAGACGAAAAAGGATAATTTCGAACATGGCGGGGATGTGTACAAAGTGAAGACATTCCGGGAAATTACAAAGCTGGAATGCAATGGAATGTTTGTATATGAATCCGTACCTGGAACTGCGGTCAACAGTCTGGAAGCTGCAGATGCGGAAATATCTTTTCAGGTAGAAGGACCGGAAGATGCAGAAATTACACTGGGACTGAAGGAATCAGCAGAATATGAAGTGTTCATTAACGATGAAAATGCAGGGACGATGAAAACCAATCTGGGCGGTAAATTAACTGTAAGCGTAGAACTTGGTGCAGAAACTCCGACTGCCGTGCGGATTGTGAAAAAATAAATATGGCAAAAGCAAAGACCATTTATTTCTGCCAGGAATGCGGCCATGAATCTTCAAAGTGGATGGGGCAGTGTCCGGGCTGCAGGCAGTGGAATACGTTTGCAGAAGAAACTGTAGAACGGCCGAAACATGCATCATCAGAAAGGCCTGGCAGCAGTGCCAGGCCGGTGCCGTTATCAGAAATCGAAATGAAACAGGAAGAACGTTTTACAAGCGGTTTTCCAGAATTAGACCGTGTGCTGGGCGGCGGGATTGTGCCGGCATCGATTGTGCTTGTGGGCGGTGATCCGGGCATTGGCAAATCTACGCTGCTTTTGCAGGTCTGTAAAAATCTCAGTATACAGAATGTCCCGGTTTTATATATTTCCGGTGAAGAATCCCTGTATCAGATCAAACTGCGTGCACAGCGGATCGGATCTTTTACGGACAGTCTGTCACTGTTATGCGAGACAAACCTGGAAGTGATAGATGCAGTGCTTCGCAGAGCAAAACCCCGTGTTGTTATTATTGATTCTATTCAAACGATGTTTAGCGACAATATTTCATCGTCGCCAGGCAGTGTGTCACAGGTACGGGAGGCAACCAGCGCATTTATGCAGCTTGCAAAAGGGCTTGGGATTACGATTTTTATCGTTGGTCACGTGACGAAAGAAGGAGTAGTGGCAGGGCCGAGGGTATTAGAGCATATGGTGGACACGGTACTGTATTTTGAGGGTGACCGCCATGCAGCATACCGCATACTGCGCGGAGTCAAGAACCGTTTCGGCTCTACAAATGAAATCGGTGTTTTTGAAATGCGCGGGCAGGGACTTGCCGAAGTAGCAAATCCGTCTGAATATATGCTGAGCGGCAAACCGAAAGGAGCGTCCGGCTCGGTAGTAGCATGTTCTATAGAAGGAACCCGTCCGATACTTCTGGAAGTCCAGGCGCTGGTGTGCCGCAGTAATTTCGGGATTCCAAGGCGTACTGCGGCCGGCACGGATACCAACCGGGTCAATCTGCTTTTGGCAGTACTTGAAAAAAGGCTGAATCTGCGTCTTGGCGAATGCGATGCATATGTGAATATTGCAGGCGGAATTAAAATGAATGAACCCGCACTGGATCTTGGAATTGTACTGGCGATGATATCGAGTTATAAAGAATGCTGTATTGATGAAAAGACGATCTGTTTTGGAGAAGTCGGGTTAAGCGGCGAGGTGCGTGCGGTTAATATGGCAAAACAGCGTGTTCTTGAGGCACGCAAGCTGGGATTTACGACCTGCATCCTGCCAAAAGTTTCGATGGAAACACAGATGGGATCACAGATGGATGTAGAAGGAATCAGGCTGCTTGGTGTGGAAAATGTGCGGGAAGCAGCGGCAAAGATTTTATAAAAAACACCTCTCATCTGCACAAAATATGGATTATTTAGGAAAAACGCCCAAAAAACTTACTTTTTGGCGTTTTTCTTTTTCTGCTTTTGTCAAAAGAAAATGCTTCTATTCGCGGAAAGAATGATTTATAATAAAAATATGATAACGGACCAGGCAGTCTGGATGGTCCGGACTGCTGGCAGTTCACGTTATCCGGCGCAGCAGGATGCGTCAGTTTTTATTCAGGGAGTCGCTTTATGATAAGAAAAGGAGGGAAGCAGATGTTTGGGTTTTTACGAAAAAAGACTTCCGGCAAACCAAAAGCAGCAGTATTTGTAGATTATGAACACTGGTATTATGGGTATCATAACAAAGTCCAGATGAAGCCAAACGTAGAGGAATGGATTGAAGAGCTTGAACAGGAATATGAGATACACAAGCTCTACATATTTGGGGATTTTTCAGAACCGAGAATTGGTTCTGAACTGGAGAAGTTAAAATCGCTGACCGATCATGTCGTTCATACAGCCAGCACAAAAGAGGGTGTAGACAAAGATTTTACAGACATAATTATTTTAGATACGATATACCGCAGTATGGCGGAAAAAAATGATGATGAAGTATATATTCTCTTTACGGGCGATGCTCATTTTACAAAAGTAGTGGAATATCTGAAAGAAAAAAATAAGAAAGTGATCATTTACGGCGTGCGCTTTGCATTCAGCAATGCATTGAAATCAGCTGCAGCCAGTTATGTGGAAATGCCAAGGCAGGAACAGGAACGCAGCCATTATAATGACCTGATTTTAGTCAGCCTGGACCGCCTCAGAAAGAAAAACGCGGCAAGAAAGCCTTCTTACTGGAAGACAATTGAAAGTGTAGCGTCATATAACCGCGTATCGAAAACGAGGGTAAAAACTGCATTAGATGGAATGATCAGCCAGAAATACATTGAAGTCATAACCAGAAAGACTGGAAGAGAACATGAGTATACCCAGCAGCTTTTAGAAGTAGACTGGATACAGCTTCAGGAAGACGGTTTATGGCAGCCTGCAGCAGGGCAGCAGGCATAGCTGCAAAAGAAACGGATGAAACGGTAGTAAGAAAAATATCAGGAAAACAGATCATCAGATGCGCAGATTATGACAGTGCACAGACAAAATCGATTGAAAGAAAGATGTAACAGATGATACAAAAGAAAAAGACGTACCAAAACTGATAGAAAAGAAGAAAACAGGAAAAATATAAAACACGGCCTGCATTTTAGCTTCATAGAAGACAGACGGGAAAATGCCTATTTTTAGAAGAAAAAGATAGATTTAAAATGAAAGGGCAGGACGTGGAGATATCCAAAACAACAGCAGGAACAGGAAAATACAGTAAAACTGTCTGGAGCTGTAACTGTTCAGCACGGGATACGATGTGATCCGCAGGCAGAACCATTTACATTCAGCCAGGTTTATAACAGAAATTCAGATATACAGATATACAGCAGTTACAGACAATGATATAGAAAGGGGCTGCCGCATTAAGGAAAAAAGTGCACAGGATATGAAGCGGATTTACTGGCTCTGCATATCCTGTGCCTGATTTTTTTAATGCGGCGGCCTCTTTGAATATTTAGAAATAGTGTTCCAGAGCCTGGCTTAAAATGCTGTCTGGATGTATTTCACAATTTGCGGGGGATTTGCGTCAGGTGAAGGGAGTGCATTACGCAGACTGGGGAATGCAGATGGCGGGAGTGATTTAAGACAGGCTCTGGCATGGAGGAAAACAGGTATGGAAATGACATATGCATGGCTTGTGGTCAATGGTTTTATACAGTCAGAAAAATTTATGCAGATCTTCGCATGGCTTGTGCGGGCGGCAGAAAAGCAGGGATGCTATTTGGAAATGAAAACAAATACAGAGCTTCTTCCGTCACTTGTGATGCAGGAGAAGATGACTCTGCCGGCTCAGAGACCGGATTTTGTTCTATTCTGGGATAAAGATGTCAGGCTTGCCATGCTGCTGGAAAAAAACGGATTCCGGCTGTTTAACAGTGCCAAAAGCATTGAAATATGCGACGACAAGGCGCGGACATACCTGGAGCTGCTAGGGTGCGGAATCAGGATGCCGGAGACGGTTATCGGTCCCAAAACCTTTCTGGAGCAGGGGTATCCGGATCTGGATTTTGTGTCTGGTATCGAAGAGCGGCTGGGCTATCCCATGGTAGTAAAAGAATGTTACGGTTCCTTCGGACAGCAGGTCTATCTTGTGAAGAACCGGGATGAAATGTCAGCGGTGCTGAAGGAAATAAAAAACAGGCCCTGCCTGTTTCAGAAGTATATCGCTGCATCCAGGGGGCATGATATCCGTATTCAGATGGCAGGAAACCAGCCGGTAGCTGCAATGCACCGTTATAATGAGCATGATTTCAGGGCTAATATTACAAACGGAGGCAGCATGGAACCTTATGAGCCGGATGAGGCACAGATTCAGATGGCGCAGAAAGCGGTAAATAAACTGGGACTGGATTTTGCAGGAGTGGATATTTTGTTTGGAGAAGACGGGGAACCGGTGCTGTGTGAGGTGAATTCAAATGCGCATTTTGTGAATATATGGAAATGTACCGGAGTGGATGCAGGAGAGGCGATTCTGAAGCATTGTCTGAATGCTGTGCGGGAATCGTCTTCCTAATAGGAGCGTTTTTTCAAACCAGGCATCTGTCAGATTTTGCAGCCTGAAGCAGAAACGGCGAAACACAGCTGTTTTTTCAAACCAAGTGTCCGTCAGATGCCTGAAAGAATGTCTTGTGAATAACAAGGATGGTAAAGCAGTGCAGGCTGCTGTTAATGGAAAGCAGAAAGTTTTGAGAGGTATTCATGCTTTTTGCCGGACGGGATTTTAAGAGCGTCCATGGCCTGTTCAGCAGACCATCCCATGCTTTCCATCAAGCTGTGAATGGAAGAAAGGATGCCTTTTTCTAAGCCTTTTTCCATACCCTTTTCTAAGCCTTCTTCTAAGCCTTTTTCTAAGCCTTTTTCCCATACCCCTTTGCTTAAATTGCACACATCGTCCAGCCTCCCTTCAATCTGTTTTGACATAGGAATCTGAAAATCCCTTTGCATAATTTCTTTTTTTTCATTTTTGTTCATATCAGAAGCAAACAGTATATTTAGCAGGTCCAAAAGCCTGTTTCCGGATGTTTCCTGGTTTTTTCCAAGACAGATCATGATAACGGTCATCAAATCATAATTCTGCACCGGTTCTTTTACTGTTCCGAACATATTCTCCTGTGTCACAGCATACTTTGTAATTGTATTTTTTCGGAATTCTGGCGGGTTCATGCACAGCCAGATGGGGTATAGATTAACCGGACGCCAGGCGGAGACACTTGTTCCTTTTTCTGTTCCGCCTCCGAACAGTAAGAAATTCTAAATTTTCTGCTTCAGGACTGTGGCAGCGGACGGACCGGTGCCTGATGCCCTGACGCTTTGGCATGCTTTATGTTCTGGCACTGGCAGGCACCTTTTGGGGCTTCCAGGGTTTCTGATGCGACAGGCAGTGAGCCCCAAATCCTGGATACCAGGCAGAAAATTAAGAATTTCTAACTGTTCTCC
>CAJTVR010000079.1 GCA_910580075.1 uncultured Eubacterium sp.
TAACTGTTCTCCGGAGTCACAGAAAAAGGAAAACATTTCTCTGCCTGGCTGGTACTGAATGAACTTATATGTCTGCCCGGATGCCGTTTTCCACATATATTCCGAAACGCGGAAGGCAGACTTTTATTCTTCCGCAGCCAGACATCAGACAGCTTTGTGCCGCGGTCTGCCGGCATGGTGATTACCCTTCTGCAGCCAGGAAGAGCGGGGCATCTGCCCTGTGACAGGCAGCCTGAAGCCGTGCTTTGCAAGTTTTGAAAACGGAAGCCAGGCAGACACGTAAATTTCATCCGGCTGGCTGTGGCAAGATAAACATCCAGCTATGGTACTGCTTTCCATTCCGCGCTGCACAGCGGGCAGCCGGATGCTGTACAGACACATAAAATCAGCCAGTACCAGCCGGACAGAGACACTTTTTCCTTTTTCTGTGACTCCGGAAAACAGTTAGAAATTCTTAATTTTCTGCCTCATATCCAGGATTTGGGGCTCACTGACTGCCGCTGCCGATAACCTGGAAGCCCCAAAAGGTGCGTGCCCGTACCAAAACATAAAGCATGAAAAAACGTCAGGGCATCAGGCACCGGTCCGTCCGCTGCCACAGACTGGAAGCAGAAAATTTAGAAGTTCTTACTGTTTGCAGGCGGAACAGAAAAAGGAAAAAGTTTCTCCGCCCGGCGTTCGGATTACTCATACCTTCGCTCCAGTCCCCCCATTTCTCTTCCAGCAGGCACATCTAAAGCAAATCCTCAGCCAGGCATCTTCAATTTTTCTACTGCGTCCCGCACATGCAAGACATAGATATTCTGTATAGCCGGGCAGCGTCCAAGCCCCTCCAGCAGGCAGATTACCTCATAACCGTCTCCTGACAGGATATTTTTCCAGGAATCCTCTTTCATCCCCGCCATATCTAATCTGGCATGCCTGCCGGCTGTTATAAGGAACGGCTGTAAAACAATTCTCTGATAGCCGCCGTGTTTTCTGATCCGCATTCTCATATCATCCAGGGAAGGTTTCTCTTTCATCGCTGCAATATAATAATGCTCATATCCTTCCCGGGCCAGGGCTTCCTGCAGTTTTTCATATACCTGGTCTGATACTGCCGCTGAGCCATGCCCCATAAAGCAGACAGCCGTCCTGCCATCATCATATTCCGCAGACCGCCCTGCGACAGCCCCTGCAGCAGCCCTTATATCTGCATCCGATGCTAAAAGCGGCCTGCCCAGTACGATACGCTCAAAACTGCCCCTGTATTCTTTCAGCATTTCTTCCAAAGCTGCATATTCGTATCCATCTGACAGATACAGAGGCTGTACAGCCAGCCTGCGCACTCCATCGCAGGCCGCACGCTCCAGTGCTTCTTTTACGCCGTCAGTTTCCAGCCCGTAACGGGCTTTGAGTTTACCGATCACTGTACGGTTTGAATATGCACTGCGCACTTCATAATCCGGGAAACGGGCGGCAATCGCTCTTTCAGCTGCTCCGATATCCATTTCCCGGCTGCTAAGGCAGGCTGTTCCAAAACTGACCGCTAACACCGCTGTTACGGGTGGCAGACGCCGAAAAAGCTCTTTTTTATGTTTTTGATTTTTCATGGAAGCTATACTCCTGTTTCTGAATCTGGATCTAATTTAAATCTGATTCTCAGTAACCTGCTGTTCTATATGTTTCTGCGGATTCAAATTTCTGCTCTTTGTTTTGAACACCGTATAGCCGGTTTTGTGCAGTGTTTTACTGATTCTGAATATTGTATTGCGATATAACAGAATTGTCAAACAGGAACTTTTTTACCTGCAGCCGCTTCCTTTGACGCTGTCCGCGCTGTCTAATGATTCTTAGTTAAAATTTATAAAATCATCTGACAAAATGTTGCATATTTCTGAATATTATGTTATAATATTTTTATCTTTTATATTCTTCTATGTATTTGTAAAAACATTCCCACAGGCTGCATCTCCTGTTTTGAAATTTATCCCAGATGTATTCAGCATAGCCTACACCCGATATAATTCTTAAATCGAGGATAGATATTCTGCAAATCTGAACTGCCTCTTATGAAATACATCATTCTATTACACTCTGTCTAAATCTGCAGATGCACAGACAGTCTTTTAGATAATTTCTCCAGCTTTTTGACATGTATTCCATTATCCATTTCTTTTCACAGATACCACACACCAGTCAGACATATTTCAGAAAGGAAACTACGCCTATGAACCAAAAACAGCCAGACCAGCATACCTTTGAACCGCCACTTCCGCCTGAAGAACCTGTTTTCCAAAATCCTGAAGACATTCTTGGAGCTTCGATTTCAAAGCAGGAAGCTGTTTCCCTGATTCATAAAGAAATTACCACATTTGACAGCGGCGCTCAGATTCCTTCCCTGTCATCAGCCATCTATATTTCTCTTGACACTTTCCACAATGTAGTCCACAATATAAATACAGAGCTTGATGCATGGCTGGAATTTTTAAGCACTGACGATCCGGCTGGAATTGTCCGGCTTGTAAATGCCTATCCACAGTTTTTATCCTGTTACCAGGACATCAAAGAATTTAGAAAAAAACCAGGGGAGCTGATTTATATGTATTCAGAAGCACTTGCTATTTTAGACAGAAATACCGAAATTTATATGTGCGAAGAACTAAAAAAAGAAAATGCTGCTTTAAAAAAAGAGCTCGATGATCTGCGCTGTGCAGTATCAGAAAACAAAACTATTTTGTCAGAAATAAAAACTGCTTTATCAGAAAAAGAAACCGCTTTATCAGAAAAAGAAACCGCTTTATTAGAAAAAGAAACTGCTTTATTAAAAAAAGAAACTGCTTTATCAGAAAAAGAAACTGCTTTATCAGAAATAAAAACTGTATTACAGCAAAAAGATAAAGAGATTGCACTTCTGCGTCAGAAATTTGAAGATGCATCGCAATAATACAGACAGATGCATGGCACACATCCGCTGCATGCCTGAATCTTTATCGATTAAAAGGTCTGTACAGATTCTGCCCAGCCGGCAGCTGCACAGACCTGTACTAAATATGCCAGAAAACATTTTCAGGCGCAGAGACCTGATTCCGTCACCCAGTTCCAGACCTCACGCCTTCCCCGAACAGACAGCACTTATCAGACGCTGCTGCTAAACGCCTGATTACTCTTTCAAAAACCTGTTCAAAAAATCCAGATACTTAAACCGTACCCTGTACTGCCCGCTTTTTAACACTGCATCATACTCATCCTCTGACAATACCTGTTTTAATGACTTTTGAGCTTCTTCATCCACAACCTCGTAGACTGTTCCGTGAAAACACATATTCGGATACATAACGCACCACCAGTTCTTCCCTTTTCCGCTTCCGATTATAACATTTAATGCCTGGTAATCTCCAGCCGGAAAAGTATAATCTCCATATGTTTTTTGAGGAAAACCCACTGTTTCTATCTGAGCAGTCACCGGATAGCTGTAACCTTCTTTCAGCACTGTCTGCCTTGCGGTCTGAATCACCTCCGGAAGGTGTTCCTGAACCTTCTGCCTGCATTCTGTCATATTATCCACCCCATCCAGCACCTGCTGCATATACGAGCCCACGGCATCCCGTACTTTCAGCTTCAGCGCCTGGTCCTCACTGCTGCTGCTGTTGGCACGTACATGGAAACGCAGGATCTTTTCTGCAATCCCCTGCTGTGCCTGCTGGATCCGGTATTCCTGATATTTCCACATGCATCCGCCCATTAAAATCAGTAACAGCAGAGCGGTTTCTATTATATTTTGATATTTGCAGTAAAAATATTTCATCTTCATTTTCCTCCCGATTTCTTTCATTTATGTATATTTTTATTTTAACCGCTTTTTTCCAGATTAATCAAAAAGTGTTCACCATTTAATAAAAATGTTATTCATATACATAAAAAATTTCATTTCAGGAGGAAAGACTATGATAAACATAAAACATGTTCAGCCAAAAATTCTATAACTGCAGTCTAAAGTTCCTTTTTTTAAGAGTCCAGGCTCTTTTAGTTCATAGTCTGAATTCACAGCTGTTCTTTTCAGAATGGAATATCACGCCCCGTCTCTTGCATACAGCACCTTTAATATAATCGGTGTCAGAATGGACGAAACAATGATCAGCAGGATTACTGAGGTAAAATATACCGGCGTCAGCAGTCCTGCAGAAAGCCCCTTTTGTGAAACGATCAGCGCCACCTCTCCCCTGGTCATCATACCTACTCCGATTTTCAAAGAATCCAGCCGGCTGAAACGGCAGAGTCTGGCAACCAGACTGCATCCGATAATTTTTGAAATAAGCCCGACAGCTACAAATGCCAGTGAAAATATCAAAATTCCCATGCTTACACTGTCTACATTTGTTTTCAGCCCGATACTTGCAAAAAAAACAGGCCCGAACAGCATGTATGAATTTGTATCCATTTTTTCTGCTATGTACTCCGAATCCCTTATGGAACAGAGGATAATGCCTGCCACATAAGCTCCTGTTATGTCAGCTATGCCAAAATATTTCTCCGCAATATATGCCATAGCCAGGCAGAAAGCCAGTCCCGCAATCGGAATGCGCCTTGTATGCGGATACCGCGTATCAATCATTTTAAATATTTTATAACTGATAAATCCGACCACAATCGCAAATAAAAAGAACATAACGGTATTGGCCAGTACTGACAGCGGCTTTGACTCTGGATTTTTAAATCCGATTACAAACGTGAGTACTATAATCCCAATCACATCATCAATAATAGCTGCGCTTAGAATTGTCGTTCCGACCCTGCCTTTGAGTTTTCCCATTTCTTTCAGGGATTCCACTGTAATGCTGACGGATGTAGCGGTAAGTATCGTACCTACAAACACTGCTTTATAAAATTCTTCCGAACCCCATGGTGCTACACCGAAAAAGGCCATATACAAAACTGCCCCAAAAACTAACGGTATAAATACCCCTGCACAGGCGATCAATGCTGCAATCGGCCCTGTTTTCATTAAATCTTTTAAATCTGTCTCAAGCCCTGCAGAAAACATCAAAAGAATAACACCAATTTCCGCCATCTGCACTAAGAAATCCGATTGATTGACCCATCCTAAAATACTAGGGCCAATCAAAAGTCCTGCCACAATCTCCCCCACTACCTGGGGTGCTTTACATTTTCTGGCTGCTATCCCGCAAAGTTTGGCAGCAACAATAATAATAGCCAGGTCTTTAAAAACTAAATATGATTCCATCGCTGTATCTTCTGTCCCTTTCTTTCTGTCTGATTTTGATTCATACTATGCCCTCCTTTATCAGTTTCATCTTATTATTTTTCAAACCGTCAAAATTGTCAATAGAAAAAAAGCAGAAAACCGGAGTAAAATAAACACCCGTTTCCTGCTTTTTATAGTTTAGTTAAAATTATGTACGATCCGTACAGTCAGTTTCATCAGCCGTTTCAGAATCCTGTGCTGCGTGAATCACATTCATGCTGGCATCTTTCATATAACAGCAGTCAAAAATCAATACTGCCCGGTATTATACTGGAATGCATTCGCCACATTTTTATCCGGACTGTAATTTTCTAAAATCTTTCCATAACGTTCTCTGTAATCATTGTCAATTTTAAGCTGTGGTATTACTTTTGTACCTTCTTCAAAGAAATGTTTTGAACCTCTGCCCATTTCCTGGCCGCGTTTTGTATGTTTATCCAGTGCCACATCCAGAATCTCAGGTTTTTTGCCCATAGCAGCTTCCTTGATAATAATGTTTTTCAAATAGTCGCTGGAACGGTCTTTTTCGCTTTCGCAGAGAATACGGATCGCATGAATGAAATACATTGGCTGGTCGCCATCGTCATATGGAAAATTCTTACGCATTTCATTCATTGTATTTACCTGTACTGCTGCATTCAGATTTCCAAATCCTATATCCTCTACCGATATCGTAAGCAGCCTCCTCCACATTTTCTCCAAAAATACCGGGCCAGATACATACAGTTCATATGCATACTGGCATGCCTCTTCCACCATTGCACGGCGAATGGATTTCTGCAGGCATGAAATAATTTCATCTGCTGCAAAACCATTTAAAGTCGTAGACGCTGCCCAAATATTATACGCTCCCATAATTATTACCCTCTTTTCTCTTTATAAATTTCTATCAGTTCAAGAATTACAATTTTTAGTGTTTCAGCCCCCATCAGCTGATCTTCTGCATGTGTCATAAGAAGGCTGATCTGAGGCTCTTCTTTGCTCATCTCTTCTGCAAGCACGTCTGCATGCCCATGGTGTGCTTCCAAAAAATGCGTGCTGCCCTCGTTCATTTTCTCATCCGATTCTGCAAACTTCCCCTGTTTCGCCAGAGCCAGCGCTTCCATATAACAGGATTTTGCCATGCCCGAATACGTGATGACAGTCATCGCTGTTTCTGAGATTTTCTCAATATTTACCATCTGTATGTCCTACCCTTCCATGAGCCCCAATGCAAAATCCAGTGCCTTGTCTCCGTCTGCCATTGCATACACACGCGGTTCCACACTTGCAGCAGGAATATTAAGCTGTGTTTTGATATTTGAAACAGCATAGGACAGCTGCGGCCCCACAAGGCATACATCCCATTTCCCCACTTCGTCACGAATGGCAGCACTAGGAACTGCGGTAATCGTCAGATCCATTCCGCGCTTTTGCGCTGCCTCACGTATTTTCTTTACTAATATAGAACTAGACATCCCCGCGTTACAGCATAATAAAATATTCATAATAAATCCCCTTTCTCTGCTTCTTTTATTTTAAATTAATATATTTGTTTCCGTCTCTTCCTCTGTCTGAAATTACGAACAGTTCCTTCCGTTCTCCTTATGCACATAAACTATTTCAGCTGCGGCCAGTAATCTTTATTAGCCTCTATCAGATCATCCAGAATCAGTTTCGCAACTTTTGCGCTTGGAACCATTTTAGATAACGTAAGCGCCTGCCACAGTTTCTGGTAACTTCCTTCCATCCAGGCATCAACTGTCAGTTTTTCCACTGCCACCTGCTGTTCCATCAGTCCTTTCTGAAACAGCGGAATTTTTCCAATGCTTAACGGCTCATAACCGTCCCTGCCGACAATACACGGAATCTCGACCATGGCATCATCCGGGAAATTTTCAATAGCACCATTATTCTGTACAATCAAAAGCATGCGTTCTTTTGTGTTGAATGCAAGCGCTGTAGCAAGGTCTACAATAAACAGTGCATGGATACCGATTTCTAATTTTGTATCTTTTGCCGTCCCTGCTGCCTCTATTTTTGCGCATTCACCAAAAACCCGTTTTTCCCTTCCGTCGATGACCTGATTGGCCCTTGTATACTCTGGATTTGTATGTGCCACAATGTCATCCTGAAACAGGTAATACTGAAGGTAAGAACTTGGAGCCATGGAAGGATCTACCGCTACGATATCTTTTACCTTCTTCGCTGTATCATGCCAGCTTTCGTCCGTATAATCTGCATCTGTAGCATCTGCCGGACAGTTGCCGTATTTTAACAGATGCTCCGTCAGCTTTCCGATATGTTCTTCTCCCTGTGCATCTTTAATCGAAGTCCACCATCCAAAATGATTCAGGCCGAAATAGCGTACATCCATTTCTTTGCGGTCATGAAATCCCAGTATTTTTGCAAAGCTCTGTTCCATGCCAATCGGCATATCACAGATATTGATAACTCTTGCATGCGGACGAAGCCTTCTGCATGCTTCTGCTACAATAGCTGCCGGGTTCGAATAGTTCAGCATCCAGCAGTCCGGGGAATATTTTTCCATATAGTCAATATTTTCCAGTACCCCTGCAATTGAACGCATTCCATAAGCAATTCCGCCCGGGCCGCAGGTTTCCTGCCCTGCAACTCCGTATTTTAACGGTATCTTTTCATCCAGTTCTCTCATAGCCAGCTTACCCACACGGATATGTGCCAGGCAGAAATCCACATCCGTATATGCAAGCTGCGGATCTGTCGTCGCCAGATATTCAATAGAAGGGTCCTTTTCTTTAATCAGAATTTCACATGCTTTTGCTACTTTATCCTGCCGCTCCCCGTCATTATCATAAAGTTTGACAGACCGCAGGGGAAGCCTGTCCAGATTATCCAAAAGCATCAGTATAATTTCCGGTGTATAAGTACTTCCGCCCCCGGCAATAACAATAGAAAACTTTTTCTTTTTCATCAAATATCCTCCATTCCCATAGACTATTATAAAATCTATATTAAATATTCTGCAAATTCAAACATAAAATCAGATCTGTATCATTCTTTAAAAATCCAGCGAATTTGAAATCTGCTGCAGCGCTTCTACAAATTCATCCTCAGTTCCGACCGATGCCAGCCTGCCGATTACAGAACGCTCTAAAGCCATATGACGGAAAAATTCAAATAAAACGCCAATCTGTTCATTCTGTTTACGTTCCATTGCCAAAAGAAATACCAGCTGTATTTCTTTTCCCTGCATACGCAGCGGCTCCTTTAAGACAGCTGCGCCAATGCCTGTCTTTTTTGCAAATGTTACTAACGGATGCGGAATCATAAACCAGTCTCCGATATATGTCGGATAATTTACCTCCCTCTGCAGCACATCATTCACAAACTCATTCACATCACTAATGCAGCCTTCTTCCTCTAACAGTTCCGATAAATCCTGAATCAGCTGTTCAAATTCTATCTTTTTTTGATAAATGCGAATTGTATTTTTATTAAAATGTTCTTTAATAAGTTCACGAAACCTGTAATTTAACCGTATTTTATAAACTAATGCATTCAATGCAGCAAGTGAATACTGATTTGGTATGCCGTCGATCCGAAACGATGCGACCGTCGGATGCACAAAGCTGTCCATAATCGAAATCACAAGGTCAGCAGGATTTTCTTCCAGATACTTCTCGATACTTCGTTTCGGAAGCATATCCATGACATCTATCTGGTTCGAAAAATTCACCTGAATCCAGTTGCTTACGATGCTGTTAATGCTGAACCTGTTCGAGCTGATAATGACTGCTTTCAGTTTCTGATTGATATTTTCCAGGAAATGTTCTACAAAAATAGCAATAAAGGAAATCTCATCATCCTGAATATAACAGTTTTTATACCGGTACACAATCGGCACCATCAGCATGGAAATCTCGTAAGCATACGGATACTGCTTTTTCACATCATTTAAAATCGGATTGACCGCTTCATAGCCCGTTCCCATTCTGCGCATCATATATTCAATGTGATTTAAAATATTGTCATAAAAACTCTGTGACTGCCATAAATCAAAATGGTACTTTTCCATTACATCATGACAGAAATCTTCCAGAATCAGGATGCTCAGGTCGTCAATCCTGCTTTCCTGCGACTCATCAGATGTCAGTTTATAGCCATGGAACAAATCTTCCAAAATCTGCAGATCCCCGTCCGTAAGCTCCAGCCCCTGATCCATCAGAAAATCAAACAGCTGCTGCAGTTCTTCTTTCACAGGCTTTGCTTTTGCCGACAGCACTACTTTGTGATTACTGGCATTCCGTATCATTGTAATATAAACCGAGCTGACAATCATATACAGTCCGTCGTCTGAGACCTGGATATTTTTACTGTCAAAATACTCCGTAACCAGATCAGACAGCCATTCATATTTCTGCTGCTCAAAAGAAGCCCTTAAAAAGGTACGCAGAAACCAGGAATAACTCCAGTTCCTTTTCTGTGCTTCATTCTTAATAATCCGAAACAGCGCCTGCCGGATTTTCACTTCATCATTTTCAATCCAGATCCGGTCGCCGCTCATCTGCAGCAGCTCACAGCGGTATTCCTGCCGCAGTTTTTTCTGAAAACGGCTGATTTCCTTATACATAGCCGGCTGGGACAGCGCAAGCGCATTTCCGATGTCAAATATATCTGCACGACCGGTTTCCAATACCATCCCGAGTATCATCCACCCGCGCTGTGCAGCTTCTTCGCCTGTCTTCCCGTGGGATTCTGAAAGAAAATAAGATCTGACAGAAGGAATGTCACTTTCTTCTATAAAATATCCTCTCTGCCTGGAAGACTGGATAATGCTCCCGTTCTTCCAGGCCCGGTTGATCTCGCCGATTTCATTGCGTATTGTCCGAGAAGACACTTCCAGATATTCTGCCAGCTTTGTCCCCGTAACCCCCTGTACATTATTCAATAAAATTTCCAGTAATTTGGACTGTCTTCTCGTAAACATAACTGTCTCCCGGCCTAAGCAGCCTCTCCCTGCTCTTTCTTCAGTTCATCAGCTTCCATCATCTTAAAGAACGGATAATAAAATGCTGTCATAATAAGCAGGTTCACAAATACAAGCACCACGCATTTCCAGTCAAGCGTCATAATAAACGCACCGACTCCAGGAGGAAGGAATCCAGGAGGCGCAGCTACCGGCTTTCCAACCAGCCCGCCTGTCATAGACAGATAAGTAATCACGGTAATCACCAAAGGTCCAAATACAAACGGAATAAATAAAAACGGATTTAATATAATCGGCGCACCAAAAATAATCGGTTCATTAATTCCAAACAGCGTCGGCACAAATCCGACCGTGCCAATGGATTTTAGAGCTTTCGCCTTTGAGCGCATCATCATAATAACCAGGCCAAGCGTCAGACCAGAACCGGTTACCTGAAGTACACTGTAAAAAAGTCCGAATGTAAAAATATGTTCTGTCGGCAGCCCTGCCGCATAATTTGCCATATTTTCCGCTTCGTAAGCAATTGCAAAAGAAGCCCATACAGCCGATGTAATCGACGGACCATGCAGTCCGAAAAACCATAAAAACTGTGTCAGAAAGATTACAAGCAGCAGCGCTGGAAGCGTATCCATTGTACTGATAGCCGGAGCTAAAATACTCATAATAAGCGCCGGGAACACCTTTCCGCCAAAGGAAAGCGACAGATTCGCAATGGCAACTGCAAGGAATGCATTTACAATCAGCGGAATCAGCGAAGCAAAGCTCTCGCCAACCATCGTCGGCACGCTGTCCGGCAGTCTGATAATAATTTTCTTTTTTGTCAGAATTCTGGTGACTTCCACACTCAAAATGGATGACACAATACATGTAAACAGCCCGGATGCACCAAGATAGGAAATATCCATTCCGCCTTCAATCGAAAGTCCGCTTAAAATCAGATGCACCATAATCGCAGTTGCACCTGTTAAATTATTACAGATTCCGTAATTCTTTGCCAGCGCAATCGCAATAAACATTGCCGCATAAATAGACAGCATATCCGTCGTAAACATCCCCGCGTAAGTAAACACAGACATATGAGCTGTCAGAAAATCATATACCGGCCCGCTCCCGATCAGATTGGCTAACGCCAGCGGCAGCAGACTGATAGATCCTACGATAATAATCGGAACCACCGAAATCATGCCGTCTTTAATTGCCTGCAAATGTTTCTGCTGCTCTACTTTATTAGCAATCGGCATCATATACTTCATCAGAGTATCTTGAAACTTCGTATTCATAGCTCTTCTCCTTATGTTCATTCTCATCCTTTGTCGACTCAGGTTTATTTTCTTCAATTATAAAAAATTTATGAAGCAAAAACAAATACAATTTTGCCACACGATTAGGAAGCGGCAGAACATTTTTCCGTCAAAACAGGAAAATCTCCTGTGCTTTCACCAATTTTATTAGTTAAAAACACAAGAGATTTTCCTGCAGTTCTTTTTATATTTTGTTAAATATTTTATTTTTCATTTTTCTTTCCAGAAACGCTGCAGTTTCTCCCCTATATCCGCAGCTGTGCACACCTCAAAATGTTCCCATTCCCTCGGAAACAATGCTCTGTATTCCTGCCGCAGAAACCTGTCGTCTAACAGCACAATGACTCCGGTATCAAGTACGGTACGTATCACACGGCCTGCCGCCTGCAGGACTTTATTCATACCCGGATAGCGGTATGCATAATCAAACCCGCTGCCCGAACGGCTGTCATAAAACTGTCTTAAAATTTCCCGCTCATTTCCTATCTGTGGCAGACCGGTTCCTACAATGACTGCGCCGATCAGCTGTTCTTCCTTTAAATCAATTCCTTCACCAAAAATACCGCCCAATACACAGAAAGCAGCCATAGACCGTTTCCGTTCTGATGTAAATTCCGCAAGAAACTTTTCCCTGTCCGCCTCCCGCATACCGCTTTTTTGAATGATGCTGTCCACGCTGTCCTGGCTGCAGGCTTTAAATTTTTCATAAACATCTTCCATCATCTTATAAGACGGAAAAAACACAATATAATTTCCTTTCTTCTGCAGAACTGTCTGATAAATATAAGCAGCCATGCGCTCATATTCTTCATCACTGCGGCGCGCATATCTGCTTGTCACATCGCCTGCAATTAACAAAAGCTGCTGGGATGGCTGGAACACAGTTTCCGCATAAACCGCATAATTGTCTTCTTTGGTACTCAGCAGACTTTTATAATACTGAATCGGCAGCAGCGTCGCTGAAAAAAAGACCGTACTCCTGCCTTTATTGAGTCTGGACTGAATATTTCTGGAAGGATCTGTACAATACAGCTTTAATTTAAACCGCTCTCCTTCATGTTCCGAATAAATCACATAATTTTCATCCAGTCCTTCGCTGATCTCTATAAAATTACGTACCTGAAAATAAAATTCCAGTACTGTATCCCGGTTCTCAAATTCCCGGTTTTTATGAAGAAAAATTTCAAATTCTCCATTCAGCCGCATCAGCACATATAAAAACTCAGAAATATTCTCATGATACTGATACTGTTCACAGCTGCGCTTATAACCAAGCAGCACCTGAGAGCATTTCTGCAGTTCCTTTGCCAGTTTCTCACTGCGGCGCTTCACAATCTTTTTCACAGCAAGAAAATCTTCTTTATATAAAGCAGCACTGTACATCTCCCTGCCCCGTTCCACCAGATTGTGGGCTTCGTCCACTAAAAAAAGATAATCTCCGCGGACTCCTTCTGCAAAAAAACGTTTCAGATATACATTCGGGTCAAAGACATAATTATAATCACATATAATATTATCCGCCCAGGAAGCAGTATCCAGGCACAGTTCAAACGGACATACCATATGCTTTTCTGCCTGCTGCATAATCACTTCCCTCGTAAACACATCCTCCTGCTGCAGCAGCTGGTAAACAGCATCATTTACCCGGTCAAAATGTCCTTTTGCATAAGGACATGCGTCTGGATTACAGGCAGTCTCATCCATCATACACAGCTTTTCTTTCGCAGTAATCTGCACTGTTTTTGCCCGATAGCCCTTCTGATAAAACAGCCCCAGCGTTTCTTTCGCCACTGCTGCCGTGATCGTCTTAGCTGTCAGATAAAAAATCTTATCCCCGTATTCTTCCCCTACTGCTTTCACAGCCGGAAACAGCGTCGTAATTGTCTTGCCTGTCCCGGTCGGAGCCTGAATAAATAAGATTTTCTGCCTGAGAATCGTCCGGTATACGCCGCTAACCAGCTCTTTCTGCCCTTTCCGGTAAGGAAACGGAAACTCCAGACCTTTAATAGACGCCTGGCGGAGGACATGCCAGTCATACTGAAACTGCGCCCATTTGTGATATTCACGCATAACCGCCAGAAACCAGTCTTCCAGTTCATTAAAATCATACCGGATATAAAAATAACGCACTTCTTCTGTATCCAGATTCACGTAAGTCATACGGACACCGATTTCCTGACAGTTATGCTGACTCGCATATATGAACGCATAACACCTGGCCTGTGCCAGATGTACCGGCACAGGCTCCGTCATTTTAGAAATATCAGAAAAAACGCCTTTAATTTCATCAACTGTAACCTCACAGGCTGCCGGATGCTTTTCTGCCGTTTTCAGTTCTGCCAGTGCTTCTCCTGTTTCCGCCTGCCAGTTTTCACCTGGCTCTGTTTCTGCCATTTCCAGGACAGCCTCCATACCCGTTTTTTCCATTTCCTGCAAAACAGCCGGTTCTGACAGGCTGGCTGATGCTGTTTCTTTTAAAAGCGGATAATCCCGGACAGGTTTTTCCGCTATGATAATACCGTCTGCCCTGCCCTCAAGAATAATCGTATAATCTTTTTCCTGAAATTCCATTTTCAGCGGAACCTCTGCATGATATGAGGGACCGGCCTTTTTCTGCAGCCTGCGGTGCAGTCTGCTGCCGCGCTGCATGGCTTCTGTCTGCATGCCGCCGCCATAACGGTTATCAATATCCCCGCTGCGCAGTATAAATTCCACCAGATTTCTTACAGATAATTTAATGTTCATATCAGATGCAAACCCTTCAGATGCTCCTCTGCCTGTATTTTTCCCGGACAAAGCACAGCAGATTTAGTCTTTATAAAAAACCGGTCAATTCTGATGATCCCCTGATCTTTGTCCTGATTGTCTATGTCCTGACTGCCGGCTGAAATCCAGGCATACGATGTCTCCCTGCTTCGGATGATATATCACCATATTTCTTTGCAGAGCTCTCAATTCTTCCAATTGATTTGAATTGGAAGGAGCTGCAAAAATACAATCATAAGGATATGGCTTCAATTGTACTTTACGTAAGACGGGCAGCGGTAATCGGGACATAAAAAGAATACAAAAACACCCGATAATCTTCCATTATCAGGTGTCCCGCAAAGTAGCGAGAGGGGGACTTGAACCCTCGACACCACGGGTATGAACCGTGTGCTCTAGCCAGCTGAGCTATCTCGCCATATTCTGTTTCCAATGGGACCTATAGGGCTCGAACCTATGACCCTCTGCTTGTAAGGCAGATGCTCTCCCAGCTGAGCTAAGATCCCATTTTGTACCAGTCGCTCTCGCAACTGACTTAATCAGTATAACGCAGCCTGTCCGATTTGTCAACATGTTTTTTCATTTTTTTAATTTTTTTGTTAACCGTTCAGACAGGTCCTGCACTCGGATGCACAGCCGCAGGCACTGTCTGCCTGCGGCTGTTTCCTCTCTGATTTTTTATTTCTTCGGCACCAGCCTGTCCTTTCCGCCCATATATGGTACAAGCGCCTTTGGAACATTTACGCTGCCGTCTGCATTGAGGTTATTTTCCAGAAATGCAATCAGCATACGTGGCGGAGCTGCTACCGTATTGTTAAGTGTATGCGCGAAATATTTGTTTTTGTCTTTATCCTTTACACGGATTTTAAGCCTTCTGGCCTGGGCATCTCCCAGATTCGAACAGCTTCCCACTTCAAAATATTTCTTCTGGCGTGGAGACCATGCTTCCACATCACAGGATTTTACTTTCAAATCAGCCAGGTCACCCGAACAGCATTCCAGCGTACGCACCGGAATATCCAGGCTGCGGAACAGATCTACGGTGTTCTGCCACAATTTGTCATACCACTCCATCGAATCCTCAGGCCTGCATACAACGATCATCTCCTGCTTTTCAAACTGATGAATCCGGTAAACGCCGCGTTCTTCTATGCCATGTGCACCTTTTTCCTTCCGGAAACATGGCGAATAGCTTGTCAGCGTATAAGGCAGCCGTTCTTCTTCATGAATCGTATCAATAAACTTGCCAATCATGGAATGTTCTGATGTCCCGATTAAATAAAGGTCTTCGCCTTCGATTTTATACATCATGGCATCCATTTCTTCAAAACTCATAACACCTGTCACAACGCTGCTGCGAATCATAAACGGCGGCACGCAGTAGGTAAATCCTCTGTCTATCATAAAATCCCTGGCATAGGAGATGACTGCAGAATGCAGCCTTGCAATATCGCCCATCAGATAGTAAAATCCGTTTCCGGCTACTTTTCCAGCCGCATCCAGGTCAATGCCGTCAAACCGCTCCATAATCTGCGTATGATAAGGAATCTCAAAATCAGGAACTGCCGGCTCTCCGTATTTCTGGATTTCCACATTACAGGAATCATCCGGGCCAATCGGCACAGAAGGGTCGATGATGTTCGGAATGACCATCATATGTTTTAAAACCTTTTCCTGCAGCTCTTTTTCCTGGGCTTCTAATTCTTCCAGCCTTTTTGCATCCGCAGCGACCTGGTCTTTGACTGCCTGTGCTTCCTCTTTCTTTCCTTCCTTCATCAGCGCGCCAATCTGTTTCGACAGCTGGTTACGGCTGGCTCTTAACGTATCCGCTTCCTGTTTGGCTTTGCGGGCTTTTGCATCCAGGTCAATTACTTCGTCCACGAGCGGAATCTTTTTTTCCTGATATTTATTCCTGATATTCTGTTTTACTAAATCAGGATTTTCTCTGACAAACTTAATATCTAACATAATTTCCCTCCGAAACGGTTCCTGTTATTTCAACGGATATTTCTCAGTTAAGGCCTTTGTAATTGCACGTGCTTTTTCTGCTGCCGCTTCCCCTTCTTTGATCATCATGGCAATCGCTTCTGCAATCTGATCCATATCCTGTGTATTCATTCCTCTTGAAGTAACTGCCGGTGTTCCAAGACGGATACCGCTTGTAACAGTCGGCTTTTGAGGGTCATTTGGAATGGTGTTTTTATTTGCTGTAATATTTGCCAGATCCAGTCTTGCTTCAGCTTCTTTGCCCGTCAGGCCATGTCCGGTCAGATCAATCAGCATCAGATGATTATCCGTACCGCCGGAAACAATGCCGATTCCACGGTTCATAAGTCCTTTGCACAGCGCCTGCGCATTATCAATCACGTTCTGCTGGTATACCTTAAACGACGGGTCCAGCGCTTCTTTCAGGCAGACAGCTTTTGCTGCAATCACATGCATCAGCGGACCGCCCTGGATGCCCGGAAATACACATTTGTTAAATTTAAATTTCTTTGCCAGCTCTGCATCCCTGCATAAAATCATGCCGCCTCTCGGCCCCCGCAGTGTTTTATGGGTCGTTGTAGTAACCACATCCGCATAAGGAATCGGAGACGGATGCAGTCCTGCAGCTACCAGTCCTGCAATATGAGCCATATCAGCCATCAGATATGCGCCCACAGCGTCAGCTGCTTCACGGAATTTTTTAAAATCAATGGTTCTTGCATATGCAGATGCTCCTGCAATAATCATCTTCGGTCTGCATTCTTTTGCCGTTTCCATTAACTGATCATAATCGATAAAGCCATCATCGTTTACACCATATGGAACGATATGAAAATAAGTCCCGGAAAAGTTTACAGGGCTTCCGTGTGTCAGATGTCCGCCATGATCCAGATTCATGCCCATCACGGTATCTCCCGGCTGCAGAAGAGCAAACTGTACTGCCATATTTGCCTGTGCACCGGAGTGAGGCTGCACGTTGGCATATTCACAGCCAAAAAGCTGTTTTGCGCGTTCCCTGGCCAGCTCCTCTACCACGTCTACACATTCACAGCCGCCATAATACCGGTGTCCCGGATAGCCTTCGGCATATTTATTTGTCATTACACTGCCCATGGCAGACATAACTGCCGGGCTTACCCAGTTCTCGGATGCAATCAGTTCGATATGGCTGTTCTGCCTGTCAGACTCTGCAGTAATCGCGGCCGCAGTTTCCGGATCCACCGCCTGAATATCTTCCAAAGTGTACATAATAAAATAACTCCTCTCTTATGGTTTTATGCTCAATTTCTGTTAACAGTTGTTTCATCTGTATCAGGGATAATTATATATGGAAGCCGGAAGAATTTCAAGTGGTAAATATGGCAATCATTACACTTGACTTAAAGAAAGACAGCTGCTCAGACAGGGGCTGTCACATTAAAAAATATGATACAGGATACAGCCAGTTTCAATCGTTCTTTTATACTATATCCTGTATGTTTTGCTTCAAGCGACAGCCCCGAAAGAATATGATTCAAAAGTGACAGCATTAACAGTGAAGATACCTGAACCGCTGCTGAAAAAAAGCGTTTGAAGGAAGCAGAGCGGAGAAATTTCAGCGAAGTGCCGGAACATTCTCATCATACGTGTCAAAACAGACTGCATCCACAATCTTTTTCGTCTCATTGTTATAGACAGCAATATTCAGTCCCCTGCTGTTCCTGGAATATTCAGTTCCGTCTATTTTTATAGAACTTCTATTTCCGCTCGCATTCCCCGCACTCAGCATCTCATATCTGACCAGGCCGTCACGGACCGTTCCCTCTGCCGCCAGTTCCAGATATCCGCACTGTTCTGCTGCCTTTCCATCTGAGATAACCGCCAGATAACTGCACCCGTATTCTCCCTGCAAATCCGTATTCAGCCCGAGATTTCTAAGGTTTTCTGCCACGGCATCCTGCAGACTGTTTGTACATTCATCTTTTGCTGAAATGAAAATGCTGTAACGCTCATCCTGTATGGCTTTTGTATACTTTACTGCATCTGTTATGTGCGGCAGTTCACAGTCTTTTATTATTTGTTTGTAATATACTTTTGTTTCTTCCCACTGGCTGTCTTTTTCTCCTCCTAACGCATACCAGTCTGCCAGCTTTTCCCCAATCTTCCTTGTCACTTTCTGTGCACCCCACAGATTCCCATGGCCGTCGTCACAGTTATCCGTCTTAAAATTCAGCCGCGTCTGCCGGTATAGTTTCTTTTCATTAAAATCCAGAAACGGAATTCCCCTCTCATCTGCATAATTTTGTATTGCAAGCGATTTTGCCGGCCCCTGTGCTGTAGACGGCGTTTTTACGAGAATCAGGCGGATGTCTTCCTGCCTGCACAGAGCTTCGATATGGTCAAGGTATTCTCTCATAAGCGGAACCATGCTTTCTTCCGCGTCTGCATCCGCTAGATCAAAAGGAGTAAAATCCTCGCGCCCGCAATATACCGCCTGTGGTGCATACCCTTTAAGCTCATAACGGGCTGCCATTTTATGAAAAGAAAAATCATTTTCTGTAAGCCCTTTCCATCTTTCGTGATAACGGATATTTGGAAAATAATAACTGGCCAGCGACTGGTTTTCATCCAGACTGCAGACCGTGCGTACCGCTTCTGTTTTGACAGGCGACCATTTCATATAATCGAATGCTTTCCTTGTACAGCTTTCTGCCGTATTCAGCGGCTCATTCGGATTGTATGGAAACAGCATATAGCAGTCAAGCACCACCGCCTCCGGTTTTTGGAAACGCAGCGCTTCTTTCAGCCAGTAATAAGAAACTACGAGGTTCTGCTGCTCACATCCCAGATTATATCCCTTTATCCCGCATTCATTATATAATTCCTGTGGCAGAAAAAAAGAAGCAGCATGGCTGCTGCCAAAAAAAAGAACATCCACTGTGTCTTCTTTCATCTGGTAAAATCCAAGATATGCCGATGTGGTCGGCCAGGCATTGTCAAAAAAGAATTTCGGCACCATTATCTGCCAGACCAGCCGGATACTGATACACAGCGCACAGACAAACGCCGCCCCTTTCAAAACTGTCCTCCAATGCTTTCTCATGCAAAATCCTCCATTTCTACGCTTTCTCATACCTATAAACTTCTTTCTGCTGATTTTTTCCTGTCTGTTCCTTGATTCTAGAACCCTGCTCCTGGTAGTTCTTTTTTTCGCCGCTTATTCCTGCCTGCTGCCTATCCTGTTATATCCTCTTTCCAGCATACCCCGCCATCCTATCTGACGTACTCTAAAAACCTCTGTATATAAAATCCTGAACATCAAATCCAAATCCATATGTACCAAAAATCATAATACTAAGAATTGCTGTTATGTATAACATTGAGCGCAGATAAAAAGGCATCTGTAAAATACGCCTGCCAGGATGTTCTCCTTTTTCCTGCCTGTATTCTGCAAAAAACAGAATCCCAGCCGAAAGGACAAGCACACACCATTCCTTCCATCCAAGCCCCAGAGAAAGCAGGCTGTCATTCAGAAATATCCATGGATTCTGCACCACAAGCATATTTTTTACCATTCGGATGCCAGCTGACAGGCTGTCTGCCCGAAAAATAATCCAGGCACACATCACCCAGAAAAACACACCGATACGCCTGAGGATCCTGTACACGCAAGGATGCGTCTGCAGCTTTAAAAACTCACAGATCCTGTTCTGTATCCCCTCTGTCAGGCTTCCGGCGGTCTGATAAGCTGCATGAAGAAGCCCCCAGGCCAGAAACTTATATCCTGCTCCGTGCCAGATGCCGCTGGCTGCAAAAGTAACTGTAAGATTTATGTACTTTCGCAGCTTCCCGCATCTGCTGCCTCCAAGCGGAATATAAATATAATCCCGCAGCCAGCTGCTGAGGGAGATATGCCACCTCCGCCAAAAGTCACTGACAGAAACCGCCAGATACGGACACCTGAAATTATCCGAAAGCCGGATGCCGCACATTCCGGCAGCACCTTTGCATATTTCTGTACAGGCCATAAAATCCGCATATAATTCTATACTGTATAAAACGCCTGCCGTCAGCACATAACAGCCCGTATACTGATCCGGATGATCAAATACTGCCTGGACAAAGACTGCCGATTTATCCGCAATCATAAACTTCAAAAAAAATCCCCATACGATTCGCTGAAATCCTTTTTCAAATTCTCTTTTGTCGAATAAATGCCCTGTATACAGCTGCCCGGCCAGATTTTCATAACGCGGAACCGGTCCCTGGACAATCTGTGGAAAAAACAGGATAAACAGCGCATATTTCGCCGGATTTGTCTGTGCCTTAATCTTTCCAGCATAAATATCTGTCAGATATGAAATCATCTGCAGCGTGTAAAAAGAAATTCCAAGCGGAACAATCCAGGTAACAGACGGCCTGTGCAGTATAGATCCTAAAATAAAATCTCCATTTTTCATGCAGAACCACGGAAGTACGGTAACTGCTAAAGATGCTGTAAAAACAGCTTTTTTTATGTTTCTCCAAAATGGCTGGCATTTTGCTTCCAGATACCCGATATACATGGCGGCTGCATAACTTAGCAGAATCTGAATCAGCAGAATCCACCAGCCTGTCTTATATGCCATAAAATAAAATGCAATACTTCCTGTAAATAGAACCATCCACCGAAAGGAAAGCGGAATCAGATAATAAAAAAACAAAACTGCAGCTAAAAATAAATAGAAACTGACGGACGTATAAGTCATAAGCGGGAACTTCCCCTTTCTTTGAAAGTGCACTTTTTGAAAATGCGATAAAATTACAAAAACCAAAGCTATTTTATTTCATATGTAATAAATTGTCAATAACTGTCATTTCTTTTTTTGTAGAAAATTATGCAAAAATCTTTTTCTCATAAAGTGCACATTTTGAAAATTTCCAATATTAAATATGATTCTGTTCTTTCTTCTTCCTGTTTGCCCTCCGGTAAAAAGTCGACATAGAAAGCCCGCACAGCCTGGCAGCTTCCTTGCCGCTGATTTCCTTATCTGCCCATTTTTCATATACCTGGCTGAAATTTTCCGGAACAGGTTTTACCGGTCTTCCAAACTGTACTCCGCGTTGTTTTGCTGCCTCTATCCCCTCTTTCTGCCGCTGTCTGATATTGCCGCGTTCATTTTCTGCCACAAACGAAAGAATCTGAAGCACAATATCGCTTAAAAAAGTTCCTACAAGATCTTTTCCCCTCCGGGTATCTAACAAAGGCATGTCAATCACGATTATATCTGCCTTTTTTCCTTTTGTAATAATTCTCCACTGTTCTAAAATTTCCTCATAATTCCTTCCAAGACGGTCAATACTTTTCACATAGAGCAGATCATTCTGGCGTAATTTATGTATCATTCTCTTATATTCCGGACGGTCAAAATTTTTTCCAGACTGCTTATCTACATATATATTCTCTTCCGGCACCTTAACCCGGCCCATTGCAGCTATCTGTCTGTCCTCATTCTGCTCCTTTGTACTCACACGGACATAACCATATACGTTTCCACAAATGTTTTCATAAATATTTTCCATCATGCACCTCCTGAAATAATTTCCCTGTCATTATAGGTTATCCGGATATGCAAAAAAAGCTGCCGCATAAGAAAATCATGCGCAGGATATGGAAGATATCATAACAGCTCTTCCACATCTGTTACCTGATTTTCTTGAACGGCAGCCCCTCATTTTCTGACAGCTGCTTTCATTCTGTACTGTATTACAAGTTATATTTTTTAAACAGGCTGCCCCTGCTCGAAGCCAGGTTCGCGCCCCTGTTCCAGGCCAGGTTCGCGTCCTTCTTCAAATGTATTTTCCAAATGCTGTTTCTGATCGTATTCTGTCAAAAACATAAGCAGCACCTCACTCCGGCTTTGTATAAGTATATCCTTCAGCACATTCTGTTGTATACAGGTGTCAGCAGCTTCATTCACAGCCCGCTCAAGCGCCATGCCGGTTTGCAGATTGCGGTTTACCTCTTCGACAAACCGGGCATATTCCCAGAGTCTGTGACAGCTGTTCATAAGCTCCTTGACTGGATTATAGCAAATCGGACTGCATCTATCAATATATATGTAAAAACAGGCGGAACTGCCATTTATTTCGATTTATCAAATTTTTCATATTTTTTTATTTTTTCTATTGACATATTCTTCATAATGGTTTATAGTATCTATTGTGTTCGGGAGAGCACAACAGCATAAAGCAAGCGATAGTGGCGTAGTTGGTAACGCGCGACCTTGCCAAGGTCGAGACCGCGGGTTCGAGCCCCGTCTATCGCTCTCAGGCATCATTGATTCGTTATATAGCTTATGCGATAGTGGCGTAGTTGGTAACGCGCGACCTTGCCAAGGTCGAGACCGCG
>CAJTVR010000080.1 GCA_910580075.1 uncultured Eubacterium sp.
TCCGGCAAAACCGCAGAATATCTTTTCCAAACTTCAGGACAAACCGCTCAAATTCATCATTATCCATAGCAGCCATCCTCCTTCTTCTTTCAAGCCGGCTTGCAAAGATTTGCCCTTGCATATATATGTTGTCATGACACCGGAAAAAGTTTTCGATTTTCAAAAATTTTATATATATGTCCTCTGTTCTTTTTTACTATTAATCTTAATTTCTGTATTGGGAATTGCAAAATACGGCATCCTCCGGAACATGAACAGCGCCGTGGGGAGACGCGTCCGGGTAATCTATACGTTTCCGCAAATTATACAGCTTCTTTCATTTCTCAAACACACACAGAGCATGTCTGCCAGCAAAAGCAGACTGTGCAGGCTGTACTCCGGGATCATCAAAAACTCCTGCAGCAGTAAAACCAAAGACAGCTTCTTCTAATTTGATTGCACCAGAAGATACCATATGTTATAATCTGCAAAAGAAATGCAGAAACTAAAAACATACATGGTAAAACATCATTAAGAGGAGAATGCCGCTATGAAATTTGAAAACTAAAAACCTAAAACACGAAAATCACTTTATGATACCTGTAAAGCTGACTGATATCAATCGGAGATCCACTTTACAGTATTTATAAAACTGACTCATCCCGATTGTCGTTTCACATCATAAAACCTATAAAACTCAAAAAAATGAAATGGAGAATTGCAATATGGAACCTATAAATACCACAAAAACTGAAATTGAAAATCACATGACGGAAAGCAGTATTACAAACCCGCGGCAGATCTCTGCAGAAGAAACATATGAGCGCGTTCTTTTAGCAGGCGCAGACTGCGAAAAAAATGAACATGATTTCGAGCGTTCCATGGAAGAATTAAAAAACCTCGCTGAAGCGCATTTTATGAAACCAGTTGGAATGATCACACAGAAAATGGAGAGCCCAAATAAAGCACTCTATATCGGAACCGGAAAAGTACAGGAAGTAAAAGAAGCCGCCATGCTCCTTGAAGCAGATGCTGTTGTCTTTAATGATACCCTTACTCCGTCCCAGCTGAACAATCTGCAAAGAGAGCTGGACAAACCGGTTATGGACCGGACAGCCCTGATTCTGGATATCTTTGCAACCCGTGCCAGAACCAGGGAAGCAAAGCTGCAGGTAGAATCTGCAAGACTTAAATACCTGCTTCCAAGGCTTGTCGGCATGCATCAGGCTCTTACCAGACAGGGAGGTACCAGCGGAAGCATGAGCAGCCGCGGTGCCGGAGAAAAAAAATTAGAGCTTGACCGCCGCAGAATTGAACAGCGTATCACCGAACTAAACCGTGACTTAAAAGAAGTCGCAAATGAAAGAGCTGTCCAGAGAAAAAACCGCGAAGAATCCAGACTCCCGCTGGTAGCGCTGGCAGGTTATACAAACTCTGGGAAATCCACCATTATGAATGCTATGATTGATGCATACGTAAAAAACGATGAAAAAAAAGTGCTGGAAAAAGATATGCTGTTTGCGACCCTGGATACAACAGTCAGACGTATCTGCACAGGAAACAGTAAAGATTTTCTGCTGTCTGATACTGTAGGTTTTATTCATAAACTTCCACATGCACTGGTCCGGGCATTTCATGCAACACTTGAAGAAATGGAAAGTGCAGATCTGATTCTGCATGTTGTAGATTATTCAGACCCTGACCACAGAGACCATATGGAAACTACAAAAGAAATATTATCAGGACTAAATACATCCGGCATTCCAATGATTACCGTCTTTAACAAAGCCGACCAATGCCCGGATATGACAGACTATCCTAAAATTGCAGGAGAAGATAAAATATATATCTCCGCACGCGAAGAATCCTCTCTGGAACTGTTAACCAGCATGATTTTGGATAAAGTCTATGAAGACTATGTACAGGCCGAATTCCTGATTCCATATAATAAGGGAGACATCGCATCTTATTTTATGGAAAACACACATGTTTCAGAGCGTGCATTTGAGGAAAACGGGACACGGCTGATCGTAAAATGCCATAAGGCAGATGCAGCTAAATATGCTCAGTTTCGCACGGATTAAACGCTGCGGGACGATTCACCACTGGCAGGTTTTAAGGATTGATTAGCCAGCCGGACGCTGGGAAGAGACACTTTTTCCTTTTTCTGTGACTCCGGAGAACTTCTTACAGTTCGAAGGCGGAACAGAAAAAGGAAAAAGTGTCTCTTCCCGGCGTCCGGGTAACCTACATTCAAAGCCGCACATATAATAAGGAGACCATTCGAAATGTTAGAAATTATGAAAGACCAGGAATTTGACCAGGTATACTCCCTGATGCAGAAAAGTTTTCCCATAGATGAATACAGACCGGTTCAGGAACAGCAAAAGCTGCTGCAAAACCAAAACTACCGCATCTATACCGTACACGATACAGACAAAACCACAGTCAGAGCCTTTCTGGCTGTATGGCAGTTTTGTGATTTTACTTATTTTGAACATTTTGCAGTAGACACTGCGCTGCGCGGCCAGGGCATGGGTTCCATGATTTTAAAAGAAGCCAGCCGCCTGTTTGACAGACAGATCTGTCTGGAAGCTGAACTGCCTGATACTGAAATAGCAAAACGGCGCATTGAATTTTACAGACGAAACGGCTATTTTTCAAATGACTATTTCTATATGCAGCCGCCCATTTCAGAAGGCAGAAAAGCAGTACCTCTGATGATTATGACGGCAAAATGCACAGTCACAAAAGAACAGTTTGAAAAAATAAAAGCTGTGCTGTACCGTGAAGTATATCACCAGACAGATGCCGGATAACCGTCCTGTCTGCCTGTTACGGCAGAGTTTCAGATGGCTAGATCTGCCGTCTGAAACGGCACTGCTTTTTCCAGCTCCTGCAGTGACAGTTCCACCTGGCAGCCAATTTTTCCTGCACTGAAAATGATCGTATTTAGATTTTCACAGCTGGTATCTATCGTCGTTTTAAATAATTTCTTCATCCCGATCGGAGAACACCCGCCATGCACATATCCGGTAAGCGGAAGCAGTTCCTTTTCTTTTATCATTTCGATATGTTTTTCTCCGGCTGCTTCTGCCGCCTTTTTCAGGTCCAGTTCTTTTGCCACAGGTATAACAAATACATAATGCCGGCCGCTCTTTCCGACTGTTACAAGTGCTTTAAATACCTGCTCAGGATTTTTGTTTAATATGGCGGCTGCTTCCACGCCGCTGACTGCCTTTGTCTGGTCAAAGAAAAAACTATTATATTTGATTTTTTTACTGTCTAACAGACGCATGACGTTCGTCTTCTCATTCTTCTTCAAGGAATGCCTCCTTCAAATTCCCCCACATGTTTTTTGAAAAACGCATAATACTGCCTCATACTTGAAAGCTCTGTCCATTTTTTCACATCTGCCGGGTCTTCATCAAAATCATATATTTTTGCCCCTTTCATGGATAACAGAAACGGTGAATGCGTGGCAATTACAAACTGGCAGTGAAAAAACCTGGCGCTGTCTTCCAAAAAACGCAGCAGCTCCTGCTGTTTATCCGGCGACAGGCTGTTTTCCGGCTCATCCAGCAGATACAGCGCATGATCTGTTATTTTACTTCCAAAATACAAAAAAGCGCTTTCCCCATTTGAATGCTCCCTTACATTGTCTATCAGATTTTTCCGGATATATTTTGATTTTGTACTGCTGCGTGCCAGGTTTACTTTTTTTAATTTTTCATAATCTTCCAGCGATTTCACCTGAAAGGAAGAATATTTCATGTCCGTATAATCTTCCATCAGCTCTTCCCGCCGTTTGTCAATCCCTTCATTGATGCATCGCAGGTTCAGCATAAAGTCAAACACATCGTCACTTGTAATTACACAGCTTCCTTTTGGAAGATCCCGGCTGCATTCAGACTGGCAGTCCTCAAGGTAGCGTTCAAAAAAACTGCTGCGGTTGTATAAAGTACTTCTTTCAAGCTGCAGCTTTTCTGCAATGACATTCAAAGCAGTCGTCTTCCCGCAGCCGTTGCCGCCGTAAAATATTGTGACCGGCTCAAAATCAATCTGGCTGAGATGATGCCTGGAAAGAATCCCGTATGGATAGACCGTATCATAGCAGGTCATTTTAAGAGAAAATAATAAATCTGTCTCCAGCTCTGCATCTGGAAAACGAAACTGCGATAAGTAGATCATAAAAAACTTCCTCCATATATACCAGCCGCAAAGCGCAGACAAAACACCGGATGCCTGAATCCGCCTGTCTTTGTCTGCGCTGCAGCCTTCCCATTGCAGGTTTTTAGTATATTACCAGATCTGTACCCGGTCTTTAGGAGCTACATACATGGCGTCGTCTTTTGTAATGCCATATACATCATAGAACTGTTCAAACAGCGGCAGTACTGCATTCACACGCACTTTATTTAAAGAATGCGCATCAAGCGTTAACAGATAATCGCGGTACTGGTCTGTCTGGCTGGAAGCCCAGATGTTCGCATTGCTTTCAAAAACTTTTTTCTGTGCTTCTTTGTCGTCTCCGACAATATCGAGCACGCATGCCATAGCTCCCATATCCGCTATATTTTCCCCTACGGTCGTATCTCCGTTTTGGAAAATTCCGTTTGCAACTTCTATGCTGCTGTAATAATCCTTTACCTTTTGAGCCCTTGCTGTAAACTCTGCCAGGTCTTTTTCAGTCCACCAGTTGCTGAAATTGCCGTTTTCATCGTAACCGGAACCGAAGTTGTCAAACGCATGTGTAATTTCATGGCCGATTACCGAACCGATGCCGCCCAGATTCTCAGCATAGCTGGCATTTTTATCATAAAACGGAGCCTGTAAAATTGCTGCCGGGAATGTTATGTCATTTGCCTGCGGATTGTACATGGCATTTACTGTCTGCGGTGTGATGCCCCATTTGGTTTTATCAACGCCGGAATCCAGCATCTTTTGTACATCTTTTGTCAGAGCTTTCTGAATATGTGCAATATTTTCCGCCAGACTAAGCGACGTTTCTACCGGTATTTCATCTAAATAAGACGGCCACTGGTCAGGATAGCCGATTTTAATGGTCATCGTATCCAGTTTTTTTGCTGCTTTCTTTTTTGTTTCTTCAGAAAGCCAGGTAATTTTAGAAAGCCTGCTTCTAAATGTTTCAATGAGTTTTTTCGTCATTGCCTCAACTTCCTGCTTGCTTTCTTCTGAAAAATATTTATCCGTATACAGTTTGCCAAATTCCCATGCAAATAAGGCCTGTGTAAGTTCCTTCGCTACAGTATCTGATGTTTTTTCTTCTACAGTTCCTGCAAGGGCTGCATTAAAATCCTGCAGTGCCTGGTAATGCGCACCTGTCAGATAACTGCTGTAAGACGTATACAGATTAAGTTTTGCATACTCTTTCAAAAGGTCCAGATGTTCCGGCGTCAGATAGCTGTTGACTTTTTTTGCATTTTCCACTTCCCTGACCACACAGGTGTCAAAATCTGTAATGCCAAGTGTTTTTAAATACCCTTCTATATCACAGTTGCTGTAAAGTTTCTTAAAATCCTCTTTTGAATAAGGATTATACATCAGCTGCGTATTGTAACGGTCCTGCAGTCCAAGCCCGCTTTCTGCAAATTCCTGCATCAGCTTATATACTTTTTCTGTCTTTTCTAAAGCTTTCTGCTCACTCTCTCCTGCCAGAAGATACATCTGTTTTGTCAGGGCTGACATTGCCTGCCGGGCTGCTTTATTTGCATCTCCCTGTCCATAGTAATCCTTTGGGAGAAAATAACTCGGGCCGACATCTGTGAGTGCATATTTATTAGAATCCAGTGTATCCTGAACAACGCTGAAATTGAGAATACTGGTTACGCCGATCAGCTGTAACTGTGCCAGCACATTTACAAATTCGTCAACTGTCTGCGCCTGGTCAATCTGGCTGATATACGGCTGCAGCGGCTGAATGCCTGCCTGGTCTCTCGTATCCATATCCCTGGCCAGCAGATAAATATCAATAATTTTCTGCTGTATAGTGCCTTTTTCATAGCTGTCCTTCTTAGCAGCCAGCTCATCGATTAAAACACTTAAATTTTTTGTAACCGTATCCTGTAAATCGTTAAAATTGCTCCACATGTTCTGGTCAGGTCTGAGCGGATGTTCCTTGATTACAGCTGTGTTTACAAACTGATAAAAATCATCTTCCAGGCGCACCGGGCTGTCAGCTGAACGGACAGTGACTGTCACTGTTTCTTTCTTCTTCGAGCCGTCTGCCGCCAGTACCGTGATTTTTGTTTTGCCGGCTTTTTTCGCGGTCACAACACCGTCTTTGGATACCGCTGCCACTTTGCTGTCAGCAGACTTGTAAATAACATCCGGATTTGAAGCATTTTTTGGAGAAACATCTGCTTTAATCGTAGATTTCCCGCCAGCGAGCAGTGCAACCGATGACTTGATGACATTGATATCCGACACTTTTGTGCCTACTGTAACTGTAATCGTGTCTTTTGTGCCTCCTGCCGAAAGTGTAATTTTAGCAGTACCCTTTTTAATGCCTTTCAGTTTTCCAGTTTTGCTCACAGTTACAGCTTTGCTGCTGCTTTTCCATTTTACATCTGAGCGGTTTGCCTTTAGCTGGAATGTCTCGCCTTTTTCAATTGTCAGTGCATCTGTAGTTACATTTGTGATTTCCGCTTTCTTCGCTGCAGCTTCTACAGCTGTAAGCGCCCCGCCATCCGAAAACGCTGCCGTTGCCGGAGCTGCCGGAAATGCCAGCAGCGCTGCCAGCAGAAGGGATAACAATTTATTTCTTCTTTTCATTTCCCCTATCCTTTCTTCATGATCATATTTCCCCTGTTTCATACACTATTTTACTGGAAGATCATAGAAAAAACAAGTAAAAAGTTTCAGGTCATCTAAGGTATATCCGGACAATTCTTTTCATAAAATATGCTTTATTTTCCCTGCATCCAGGTATCTGCCATTCCCATCTGAAACAGTTCCCTCATCTGTCCGTCATATTCATCTGACGCTTTATACTCTCTGAGCATTTTCATCAGATACTGCTCCTGAACGTTTTTCGATTCATATGTATGCAGAACCGGCTTTAAAAACTCTGCCAGCTCTGCCGGACGAAGCTCTTCTGCAGGCTTTTCACCGCTCAGCCTGCACAAAAGACCTCCTGCATAATAAAATTCATAATTTCCCATCATAATAGAAGCCTGCAGCCTGCATTTAATCATCACGCTCTGCTTTGCCAGAATCAGTTCCATTCCATCAGTCACCTCCTGATTATGTTCATCCTGTTCATACTATCATATTCTATGTAAAAAAGTAAGCGGATTTTTCTCCTGTCTTCCCCTTCCGTTAATCTATGCCGTCTGTTTCATAATGTCAATTGAGGGGATAAACCAAAGCTAAAACCTTTTCAAGATACGGAATGACAATCCGCTGGCTGTTTTCAATATAACCTGCCAGTATACGCGGGTTATTCAGCAGCGGAACAGCCATAAGATTTACTTTATGCTGCTCCTTATCTGAATATTGTAATTTTATAACCTTTTATTTTATCAAGACCAGATCAATTTTTTTCATTACTTAGCCATAGCCCCGATTCAGTCACGCTCCGCTGTCAAATCCGCGCAGGAAGTAAAAAAGACAGCCGCTCATTTTTCCAATCGCAATCACCGCAACCATCCATTCCAGTCCGATTTTCAGTTTCAGACGCCGCATCATAATCGGATATGCATTGATAATTTCCGCAAGTGCTACTGCCATACAGCCGACAAAAATACCTGCGCTGATGCCGAACAGCCCTAAAAAGATATGGCCCGCCGGAAAACGGATGTCTGAAAATACCGACATAATATTGCCTGCGATTCCGCCAAGTATGGTGGCATTTTCATATGTGATAATATGCTTTGCCGTTTTTGATTTGCTGGCCATTTCCGGTATAATTCCAAGTTTGACGGCGATTGCAAAGCTGCCTGTAGCAACTGACAGCCCGAAGGCAAGGCCTAAAAATCCCAAAAATATATGCTCAGCTAACATCGATGCTCTTCCCTTCCCGTCCGGCATTTTCTATAAATGTTTTGTCCACATCCTGTTCATATTTACGCATTTCCACCTGAATCGGTGTCGGGTCATGCGTCACTTTCTTTTTTCCAATATGGTTATAAAAAATCATAATTCCAATCGGCATCCCGATCGCATAGCAGATTTCTATTTCCGTCACTCCGTCGGACTCTCTGCCAATAATCTGGGTATAGAGCTGTGAAAATACATCTGCTACCGCCACATCATTATTAAAGGTCATAATTGTAAATGCAGCTCCAAAAAAGATAACGACACATAATACCGCAGTCTTTATCCGGTCCAGCATTTTATTCTCAGTGACATCTGCCTGGCATTCTACAATAAAGTCAGCTTCTCCTATATTTTGTACTTCCAGGTCCGGATACTCTTCATGAATACTTTGTATAATTTTTAATACAGAAAATACCTGTATCCGGTTCTTTTTCTTCTTTGGCGTATCTTTTTCCTGAAACGTATAGATTTTCTTTTGCTTTAATTGTCTGAGAACTGCCTCACTGGTGCATTCCATGGATGCAATATCCTGTAAATACACCTGGTAATCCTGCACCACGATATTCTGGTCTATTTTTAAATAAAGTGTATCCGGTGCTGCCATTGCCGTTATACCCTCTCTTCCTGCAAACAATTGCCGGACTTATGCCGGCATTGTTATCTGCATTTATGCCTGAAATTTTGCTTTTGCTGTATCCGCTTCTTTTGCCTGCCCGGATGCTTCCTTTATATGATCCCTGGCAGTATTCACAGCCGTTCCCGCTGTTCCGCTTACATAATAAAAAGCCTCCTTTGCCGCTTTTGCTGTCTTGCCGGATGCTTCTAAGACCGCCTCCTTTGCTGCTTTTGCTGCTGATCCTGCCTGGTCTGCTGCCTGTGACACTGCTTTTGCTGCCCCGGCCAGTCCGCCGGCTGCTGTGGCAGCCATATCTTCGGTCTTTTGAACTGCTGTTTCTGCAATATCCTGTGTTTTATTTACGGCTGCCCGGGCCTTACTCTGGGTCCTGTATGCTGCTGTCCGCGCCAGGTCTGTCATCTCTTCCGCCGCTGCACGAACCTTATTCTCTGTTTTATGTGCTGCTGTCCGGGCTGCATTTTCCGTCTTTTTCATAACCCCTTCTGCCACACGTTCGGATTTGAGCACAGCATCATCCATTTTTTCTACAAAAGTTCCTTTTTCTATCCCTGCCTGCTTTTCATTTAATGTCATATAATAAAATACACCTCCTGCAACTGCAATAATTAAAACTGCCGCCAGACACATTCTGTAAATTCGTCTGTTCATCTGATTCCCTCGCTTTCCTGCAGCCCTTAGAACTGCGGTCTGTTTTTTCGTTCTAACCCGCCCCTCAAACACTGCTGATCTCCTCCCGGACTGCTGCCGCCTGCCTGCGGCTGGTTTCATCCTTTTGTCCTGTGTAAAGCCCTATTGATTTAGAATGCCCTGCGGGTATCCCTGACTGAAATTGTGCAAAGGCTCTGAACACGGGTTGATATGAATATTCATTTTATATATTTTACTATAGATAGTATGCTTCATTTTTGGAGAAGTATACAAAAAATAAATAAACTGTAAGGCACAAAAAAATAACAGGCAAAACAGCACTGGCTGCCTTACCTGTTATGGATTTCCTGTCTCTTAAATTTTCTGGCATTAAAACGTTCTTTTAGTTCCTGTCATTTAAACTTCCGCTTATATGACTTTCTTCTTATGGGATTCCCGAACGCCAGGGCATCAGGCACCGGTCCGTCCGCCGCCACAGTCTGGAAGCAGAAAATTTAGAAGTTCTTACTGTTCGCAGGCGGAACAGAAAAAGGAAAAAGTGTCTCCGCCCGGCGTCCGGGTAACCCATAGACTGCCCGGTGTCCGGGTAGTCTATATTTTTTCAATACTTCCCAGCTGTGCCAAAATTGCATCAAATATCGCAGCTGCTGTTTCATCCTTGCTCATCTTAGGCAGATTTTTTACTTCATTTTCTGTAATCAGCGTAACAATATTTGTATCTGTGCCAAACCCGGCACCTTCCATACGAAGGTTATTTGCAACAATCAGATTCAGATTCTTTTTATGCAGTTTTGCAGCAGAATTCTTTAGCATATGTTCTGTCTCCATTGAAAAACCGCATAAAAACTGCCCCTTTTTCCTGGCTGACATGCTTCCTATAATATCCTGCGTCCGTTCCAGTTTCAGTACGCTTTCAGAATCTTTTTTCTTGATTTTTTCTTCTGCTGCATGCACCGGGCGGTAATCTGCGACTGCTGCTGCCATAACTGCAATGTCCTGGCTGTCAAACACAGCATCTACTGCTTCATACATTTCCTGAGCTGTTGTCACCTGCACTGCCTTTACGCCAGACGGAACATGCAGATTTACCGGCCCTGTAACAAGCAGGACTTCTGCTCCTCTGTATGCCGCATTTCGTGCCAGAGCATAGCCCATCTTTCCGGTAGAATGGTTTGTAATAAAACGTACCGGGTCGATTGCTTCCCTGGTCGGCCCTGCTGTCACCAGCACACGTTTTCCAGCCAGGTCTTTTTCAAAAGCAGCTTCATATAAAATATATTCCAGCAGTTCCTCCGGTTCCGGCATCTTGCCTTTTCCGGTGTCGCCGCAGGCAAGATAGCCGCTCGCAGGCTCTACAACATGGTATCCGTATGACCTGATTTTTTGAATATTCGCCTGTGTCGCCGCATGTTCAAACATATGCGTATTCATAGCAGGGACCACATAGACCGGAGCTGTCGCTGCAAGCATCGTGGTGGAAAGCATATCGTCTGCAATTCCGCCTGCAAGCTTTGCTATGATATTTGCCGTGGCCGGTGCAATCATAATAACATCCGCTTCCTGTGCCATCGCAACGTGGGCTACCTGATATCCGCTGTCGCGGTCAAAAACGTCGTCTGCTGTCCTGTTCCCTGTCAATGCTTCAAATACGGACGGAGAAATCATCTTCTGTGCATTTTGTGTCATAATGACATGTACATCTGCATGTAATTTTACGAGCATACTGGCAAGACCAGCCGCCTTGTAAGCAGCAATTCCCCCTGTGACTCCCAGTAATATATGCTTTCCTGTGAGCATGCTGTGCCTCCCTGTTATACTTCCAGCGGAATTTTTTTATCTGTATAAAGAATATGATTAATCAGCCATCCTAGCAGAAATTCAATCAGGCTGTTTAAGTATACTTTCGGATCCCCGTCTACAGCATCCAGATCAATATCTTCGATACGCTGTACAAAAGATTCATGTGCTCTTCTTTGTGCCGCAAGCCCTTCATAACGAATGCGTTCCATATAATCTTCTTCGTCTTTAAAATGGCCCACCGTATAATCTTTCAGCTCAGTCAGCACATCCATAATCTCATCATACCCGTCAAACGAAAAATCTTCATGCAGCATGCGGTAAGCCTTATCTGTAATGCGGAACAGCTCTTTATGCTCTTCATCTACAAAATCAATACCTGTACGGTACTCATCCAAAAATTCACACGGATTTTCCTTTACCATCCATTCTTCGAGTTTCGGCAGTTTTCCGATCATTACGTCACTCGATAAAATATGGTGGTACAGCCAGCGCGCAAGATATGCCATCAGATCTGAAAGCAGTTTCTGCTGCTGTTCGAAACCGTCTATATCAGCAAAACTCCATTCCCGGATTTTATCGCGGAATACCATATGCTGGCTGCGCTGCAGAATCAGTTCCGGATCACGTATCTGTTCCATATACGCTTCTTCATGCGAAAAATGATGTTCTGCATAATCATCCAGTTCTTCGATTATTTTTTTAACTTCTTCATAACGGTCTGCATAACCATTTTTTGCCAGTTCTGCGCCTTTGTTTATGAGTTCAAACAAATGTCTGTGTTCATCATCAATCTGAGAAACTCCTATCAGGCAGTCATCTGTAAATTGAAACATTTCTATTATCCTCCCTGTAATTATATAGTCTGCACATGATTATACCATAAAGGAAGATGTCTCTGCAAATTATTTCTTGGTCAATCCATAAAATATCATAGTGCGGCTGCCAGGGAACAGCAGACTCCGCTGCCTGGGACGGAATGAATAACTGTCTCTGCAGCATTTATTCCTCCCGGTGCGATTCTGCCTCTGCCCGATGCCTGGCAAGTACCTGGTTTACCCTTTCAAGGCGTGTGCGCAGATCATCTGCTGAATCTGCATTGCCTCCTGATATACTTTCCGTCCAGCGCATCTGTTCTATATAATGAAGCGGCTCATCCTGTATATCCGGCGCTGCGTAATTATGCTCCCATGCTTCCGTCCCGGTTCCTTGTTTATGATCAAGGCCTTTCAGCACATTCTGGTCTGTCGTTACCAGTAACACGGAATGTTCCCACAAAGCGTTCACTTCATCCGTAAACTCAGCCAGCGCATCAATATCATTATCCGGCGCATCATACGGCATTCCGGCGCTGAAACTGACACTGCCCTGTTTTTGAGCATGTCTGCCGGAAGCATCAAAACTGAACAGCTCATATGAATAGCTGCCCGCTCCCTGTCCGAAATAAGGGTTATACTGCAGCAGATATGCTCCGGTTTCATCCTGATAAAGCGCATATGTCCTCCATCCGGCATGACTGACAGATAACGTATCTGAATAAAGCACAGCATCCTCTGATTCCACGGTAAACTCAGCCAGCCCTTCCTTTTGCATCCCGGTTAAATCAATCCGTATGGTCTCAGGATTTCCGTCATGCGTCAGGTCTGCCAGCCAGACTCTGCTTTTATGTACCATCCCGCTATCCCGTTTCCTGTTCTTAGTTTTCCCGGTATCTTCATTCTGAGTGCCATCTGCAGTCTGATTTGCAGCCTCTTGGACATTACCCGTTTCATAACCGGCTTTTTTACCATCTGCCGCTAAAACACGCACGCTGCTGTCATTTACTGTCTTACAGTCCTGCTTTATCCCATTTTGCTGAACTGCCGTTATATCAATGCTCATTGGAGCGTCTTCTGACAGAGCAGCGCCAAATGCTATAGCTGACAGAAAGGCTGCCGCAGCCACTGCAGCTGATAATTTTCTATCACGAAATATATTTTTAATTTTCATCTAAACATCTCCTTTTTCAAATTCCACTGGTCTGCCAGGCAGAATCTTATGAATACTATTATATTCCTTTAAAAAGTAATCGTCAACTGAAAATGTCTGCGTTAAAATTAAAAACTGCTTTCATTTTGGGTGAAACGGATTTATAATAAAGCAGCGCAAATCATAATTTACGGAGGAAACGGAATATGTGGATATGCCCAAAATGCGGGAGAGAATTTAAAAGAACAAATCAAGGCCATTACTGCGGAAAAGCGCCCGAAACAGTATTAGAATATATAGATTCGCAGCCTGTGGAAACACACACACACTTAACAGAAATGATGACGATATTACAAAACAGTGTTCCCTGCGTAAATGAACGTATTTTATGGAGCATGCCGTATTATGAGAAAGAAGGAAAATCCATTTCATTTTCTGCCTGTAAAAAACACATCAGTTTTTATGCAGGGGCTGAAGCTATTGAAAAGTTTGCATTCGAGTTAAACGAATTTGTCACTAAAAAAAATGCCATATACTTTCCTTATGACCAGGCATTACCTGCAAAATTAATTGAACATATTGCAAAATGGTGTCTGAGCTGAGCTGATCACTTCCCGTTTATTTCAAGAGCCGGGCCTGTTTTTTCTTTACAACACTACCATACAACGCTATAATAAGAACAGTCAAAATTTACTACTAAAGGAGAATCTGCCATGAATGAACTAGAATTAAAATACGGCTGCAACCCAAACCAGAAGCCTTCCAGGATTTTTATGAACGACGGTTCAGACCTTCCAATCCGCGTTCTGAACGGCAAACCAGGCTATATTAATTTTCTGGACGCCTTCAATGGCTGGCAGCTTGTCACAGAATTAAAAAAAGCCACAAATCTTCCAGCTGCTGCTTCTTTCAAACATGTTTCCCCGGCGGGCGCTGCTGTCGGTCTGCCTCTTAATGATACCGAACGTCAGATTTACTGGGCAAATGATTATGATATTTCCTATTCTCCGCTGGCCAGCGCTTACGTAAGAGCCAGAGGCGCAGACCGTATGTCGTCTTTTGGAGATTTTATTGCTCTTTCCGATGTCTGCGACGTACCGACGGCAGAATTTATCAGCCATGAAGTATCCGATGGCATCATTGCTCCCGGATATGAGCCTGAAGCTCTGGAGATTTTAAAGAGAAAAAAACGCGGTACTTACAATGTGGTTGAAATTGACGCTTCCTTTCAGCCTGCACCTGTAGAACGCAAAGACGTATTTGGCATTACTTTTGAACAGGGCCGCAATGAACTGCACATTGACAAAGATTTTTTCAGCAATATTGTTACAGAAAACAAAGATCTTCCAGAAGCGGCAAAAATAGACCTTGCCATTGCCATGATTACATTAAAATATACGCAGTCCAACTCTGTATGTTATGTAAAAGGCGGCCAGGCTATTGGAATCGGTGCCGGACAGCAGTCACGCATTCACTGTACCAGACTTGCCGGAACCAAAGCAGACAACTGGTTTTTACGCCAGTCTCCACAGGTATTAAATCTGCAGTTCAGGGATGACATCAAACGCGCTGACCGCGATAATGCCATTGACCTGTATATCGGGGAAGACTATATGGATGTATTAGCCGAAGATGTATGGGCACATACATTCAAAGTAAAACCGCCTGTATTTACAGCAGACGAAAAGCGTGCATGGCTTGAGCAAAATTCCGGCGTCACACTTGGGTCGGATGCATTTTTCCCATTCAGCGATAACATTGAACGTGCTTTCCGAAGCGGTGTAAAATATGTTGCACAGCCAGGCGGCTCCGTACGTGACCAGGACGTCATCGATGCCTGCAACGCACACGATATGGTTATGGCATTTACAGGTATCCGGCTGTTTCACCATTAATCCAGCAGGAATCCTGCCAAAATCAAAAAGGGCTGCGCCTGTTCCAGCTCCTTAGAAAATACCGCTTTAAAGCACTGCCGCCTGTGTCTGTCCCATGCCGGGGCCAGATACAGGTGTCATCTGCCGCCGGAACCCAGGGCAGCGTGTCTGCTGTCAGGACTACGGCGGCGAGCTGTTTTCTCATATGTAGCGGCTGATTTCAGAAATTACCTGACATCAGCCGGACATCGTGCCGTATTTCTCCGCCCGGCATCCGGGGTTATTTCTCCCCATCAAGGCCCTTTTTCATTATCATCTGCGCAGAAAAAACACAGAAAACGTCGATCCCCTGCCGACTTGTGAAGTCACTTTCATGTAACCGCCCTGCTGTGTAACAATTTCACGGGTCAGATAAAGGCCAATGCCTGCTCCCTGTTCGCTATGCACATCCTCCTCACGGTAAAAACGCCGGAAAATAGCGGCCTGACTGCTTTCAGGAATTCCTTTGCCGGTATCAGACACATCCAGCCTGACATACGTTTCCCATTGTTCCACCAGCACACGTACCTCTCCTCCTTTTGGAGTATATTTCACTGCATTGTCCAGCAGATTGAACAGTGCTTCCGCTGTCCATTTGCTGTCATGGGAAAGGAGCAGGTCATCCGGACAGTCCACAGTCACAGAAATGTTCTTTTTTTCGGCTTCATACACAATGCCGCTGCAGGCCAGTGCCAGCGTATCGATCAGCGGTCCTTCTGTCTTTTCCAGCCGGATTGCTCCGCTTTCCAGCCGGGAAACTTTTACAAGTGTCTGAAAGAGAAATTCCAGCTTGTCTGTCTGGCTTCGCATGCCTTGCAAAAACTCCCTCTTCTCCTGCTCTGTGACGGGTTTTTCCAGCAGCGTATCCGCCACCATTTTCAGGTTGCTTACCGGTGTTTTCACCTGATGGGAAATATCTGATACAAGCATCTGCAGCTCCTGGCGCTCTTCATCTACTTTACGGCGGTTTTCCTGCAGGATACCATACAGCCGCAAAAGGCGGCTGCTGATGCGGGCAAAAATTGTTTCGCTGTCTGGGGCATGCACAGGCTCTTCGCTTCCGCTTACCATACGGTCTATCATCACGCACAGATCTTTGGTAAATACAGTAAGCTTTTTACTGATACACAGCATCAGAATGAACATCCAGGTAAGATCACATGCTGTCAGCAGCACGCCGGCTCTCAGTATCCACAGTTCACCTGTCACAGTAAAGAGAAATGCGCAGATTGCCAGCATGGAAACTGCTGCAGCGCCGCAGACCAGCTGGAATATCCTTTTCACAGAGATTGTTCCCAGCCTCATCTTCTCTCTCCTCCCATCCACTGATATCCAATTCCATAAATCGTCTTAATGTAAGTATCGCCGTCTGCCTCAATTTTGCCCCGTATGCGGCTGATCAGAGTCGTCAGGGTGTGTTCGTCCACATAATTTTCCTGTGCATCCCACAGTTTTTCCAAAAGCCGCTTCCTTGTCAGTATCTGTTTTGGATTTTTACTGAGCAGGTACAGCATTTTATACTCCATCGGGGAAAGTGTAACCGGCTTTCCATTTAATAAAGCAGCCTGCTCCGAAAAGCCCAGAAACAGCCTGCCGTCATCATAAACATCCCTGTCCGGCCTCCGATGCTCGAGCATAGCGAACATCGCACGGATTTTCCGCAGCAGAGCCCCAATGGAAAAGGGTTTTGTAATATAATCCACCGCACCGGCTTCATACCCGCGGATCTGGTCGCTTTCCTGCTCATTTGCAGTCAGGAAAATAACCAGGGTATCAGGTTTTTCCGGCTTTATCATCCTGCACAGGTCATAGCCGCTGCCGTCTGGCAGACTGATATCCAAAAGCACCAGGTCATATTCCGTATGGTCTAATAACCCGGCGGCTGTATTTACATTCAGGGCTGATGAAGTATCGTAGCCCTCAGAAATCAGGTTGTAGGTCAGCGTTTTATTTAAAAGGTCATCGTCTTCAACTACCAAAATCTTTTTCATAGTCATCCTCCCTCACATGAATTTAGTGAATGACACTTTCCCCTTACACTTATCATAACATTTATCATATAATATCCCGCTTCTGATATATCTTAACCGCAATCATGTATGAAATAAAAAACCAGACAGCAGAGACAGCAAGTACAATGCAGAAAGCAAGAGTAAAATCCATAAAAAATTCCGTTACAGCCTGTATCTGCACCAGACTGTAACAGAATGAAAACCGGCTTCGATACCGGATGCCTTTGGGATCTGCTTAATAATGCCGCTCCCAGTTCATTTCATTTTCTTTTTTCAAATCTTCCTCCGACATATACTTTCGAAATACTTTTTCCAGACATGTATCATACAAAACTGCCAGCCCCGCAGGTACAGCCACAATAATAATTGGCAGTAAATAAATCGGGAATAAATAAATCACAAATCCCGCACCGATCAGCAGTCCGAGTATCAGCAGCGACCATGGCAGATTTAAAACCGCAATAACTGCAGCATTTTTCATCGTATCCCTCATACCGTTTTCAAATCTGGCAGAATAAGTAAATGTATACACACACCACACTGCCCAGAACAGGATGAGAAAATGAAATACATAATACAATATTCCCAGTTTAGACCCCTGTTCGAGATATACTTCCATGATATGTCTGTCTGCAGCTAAAAATGCAAACATCACAGCCTGAATCAGCCAGATTTTTGTCGTCTGCTTAAAATTAGATTTAAAAGAACTCCAGAAACTCTGCCATATATACCCGCGGTTCCCGCACACTGATTTATGTACCGTATAATAAAATGCGGTTGTTGATGCCCCGATTGTAATAACCGGCAGACAGAACACCAGCCACAGAGCGCTTGCAAAAAAAGCATCCATGACCTTATTCATGCCTCTGAAAAATGCATTATCATAATTAAATATATTATTCATCCCTGCTCCTTTACATTATAGAAAATACCTGCCAGCTTCTTACTGCACATATTATAGCACACCTGGCCGGATACATAAAGAGGAAATCCAATCATTCCTGCATAGTTCAGCCGCATTCATATATCTTCACATACACTCCGTTTTTCAGGGTACATACATCCCTGCAGACTCGCGTACCATCAGATGACAAGGCAGCTCCATTCTCACGCACGCCTGATGTCCGCCCATCAGACGGTCTTTTAGAGACAGCAGCGCAAAATGCGCCATATCTCCTTTTGGTATCCGGATCGTCGTCAGCATCGGAGAAACTCTGGCCGCCTCTTCGATATCATCAATCGAAATGACTGCCGGACGGTAAACCTGCTTATGCCGCCGTCCATTATACTCTTTCATCGCATGCAAAAATCCAAGTGCCGTTACATCATTGGCACAAAATACCGCCCCGGGCGGCTTATCCAGCGCTGCCAGACGGCCAAATGCTGCATATCCTTCTTCTCTGGTCTGATTTGTGGGCACGGTGTATTCATAAACAATCGACAGCTTATGATTCAGCAGACATTCATAATATCCCTGGTATCTTGCTTCCATCGTGCAGTCGCCTATATATGCAACCGAAACATGGCCCAGCTCTAACAGATATTCAACCGCCATTTCCGCCGCTTTTGCCCCGCTGCATGTAATCTCATCCATTCTGTAGTCCATCGGATTACGGTCAATCGCGGCTACCGCACGGTATTTTCTCAGTACCGCATCCGCCACTGGCTGCGGGCATTTTCCAAGTACTAACAGCCCGTCCGCCCGCACCCTGGATGCACCTGCTCCGAGCATGGAAATATCCGGAACACGCAGCACCTGTCCCGGAACACAGTTTTGTTTGTAACATTCTGTCTCAATATAACGATGCATTTCCGCAAAAAAAGGATCCTCCTCAAAAGAATGCACTCTGGCCAGCAGAATATCTATCACAAACTGCCTGTTTGTGCTGTCATATTTCCTATTTTCTCCCAGTTTCAGCTGTCTGGCACTCTGATTGGGCACATAATGAAGTTCTCTCGCAGCCTGGCGGATGCGCTCCGTCAAAGCCCGGTCCTGGCACTGGTAATCCGCATTGCTGAGTACACGGGATACGGTTGCCACGGATACACCTGTCATCTGTGCAATTTTTTTCAGCGACATCCGCTTCCCCCTTTCCCTGAGACTTTCCAGACATCTGACAGACGGCCTGTGAAATGCCGCAGTTATTTCTTATTTCAATCCTCTCTGTTTTAAAATATGATTCTCAATGCTGGAAAATATTCCTTTGTCAATTACGATTCCTATTAAGATGATCACAAGCATAACGGTCATCACCTGATTAATATCTGCCAGGTCACGTCCCATCATCAGCGTATAGCCGAGCCCGACAGATGCCGACATAACTTCCCCGGACATCAGAGCCCTCCACGCAAAAGACCATGCCTGCTTCATGCCTGCTACAAATGACGGAAGCGCCGCTGGAAAAATTACTTTTGTATACATTTTTCCCGATGTAACTCCCATCGTCTTTGCTGCCTTAATATAAATCGGCGGCACTTCTTTGATTCCGCTTTCTACTGACAGCGAAATACTAAAAACTGAACCCATAACTACTACGAATATAATCGCGCTCTCCTTCAGGCCAAACCAGAGAATTGCAAACGGAACCCAGCAGATACTCGGCAGTGTCTGGATTCCAAGCAAAAGCGGCTTTAGATTTCTGGCAAAATACTCAGACTGGATAATTAAAATCCCAAACAAAACACCAATCACTACAGAAATCAGAAAACCAGCCAGCACGCGCAGCATACTTTTTCCTGCTGCCGCAATTAATGTGCCGTTTTTAAGCAGCGTGCCCGCACTTTCGAGTACTCCTTTCGGATTCGGGACCGCATAAGGCTTTGCCAGTTCCAGCCAGTCTGTAGCTGCAGTATATAAAAACTGCCAGAGCGCAATCAGTCCGATTAAAAATAATATGCTTCCTGCTATTTTACGAAGCTTCATAACCTGGTAACCTCCGAACTTAAAACTAGAAATAATTTTGTACCGCTGCTCATATGAGCTCTGATTTACGGCAAATCATTCTTTGCACTGTCAAATTCATCCGCCACACTCTTTCTTGCGCTCAGACTGACCTGGTTTAAAATCTGTCTGCGCAGTGCCGTAAACTCTGGCGCTTCAATATCCCTTGGACGCGCAAAGCCAATGGGGATAATTTCTTTAATCTGGCCCGGATTTTCTGCCATTACAATTACACGGTCTGCAAAATAAATCGCTTCTTCCACACTATGGGTAACATACAGAATAGTCTTTTTCGTCTTTTCCCATATATCTTCCAGCTCTGCCCGCAGAATATTAATTGTCTGTTTATCTAAAGCCGAAAACGGTTCATCCATCAAAAGGAGCTTGCTGTCCAAAGCCAGTGCCCGCGCTAAAGCGGTCCTCTGTTTCATGCCGCCGGATATCTGGTGGATTGGATACTCTCTGTAATTCCAAAGCTGCACCATCTTCAAATATTTTTCTGCTGTCTCCCGCTGCTCTGTTTTCGTATATCCGGCAGCCTCCAGGCCAAACATCACATTTTCTATAACATTCAGCCATGGATACAGCGCTGCTTCCTGAAACATCACGACACGGTCCGCGCCAGGACCCGTTACCTTTTTTCCGTCCAGCAGGATTTCCCCGGACGTCGGCGTATCCAGCCCTGCGACCAGATTTAACAGTGTAGACTTTCCGCAGCCGGACGGACCGACGATACAGATAAATTCTCCCTTTTCCACTCCCAGAGAAATGTCCTGCAAAGTTTCCTTTTTCGTTTCACTGAAAATTTTACTAATTGAATTCAGTTGTAAATACATCGCTCTCCTCCGGCACACTGCTGATAAATCCTTCTGCTTTGCTGATTTCTGCAAATTTCATAATGGCTTCCTTATTTAAATCCGTATCCACTGTCATTCTCGTAAAAGCATTTCTGATGATTTCTTCATCAATCGCTTTTCCTGTCGCATCTTTGATTTCAGCGTTGACAATAGACTGTGCCTCATCCATATTTTCATTAATGTAAAGCGCTGTGTCTTCATGCACCTGCAGAAATTCTTTTACCAGCTCAGGGTGCTCTTCTATAAAATCGCTGCTCGCAACAACAACTGCAGTCGGATAATTTCCATCCAGAAATACTTCTTTATCATCTAGCAGAATCTGTGCATTCCCATTATTTTCAATCGTCGTTCCCCATGGTTCCGGTACAAGCGCGGCATCTACACTTCCGTTATCCATCAGATTTAAAATATCTGCGTTCGAGCTGGCATTCACAGTCACATCTCCGCCGGCATCTACGGTCTTTAACCCTTCATCCGATAAAATACTAAGAAGACATAAATGCTGCGTATTGCCCATCTGCGGAACTGCAATCTTTTTCCCGGCAAGATCTGAAAGCGTTTCAATCCCTGCGTCTTTGCGCTTTAATAATACAGCTCCCGCATTTGTAGTATTCGAAATGATTTTCACATCGCCCTGTGACTTTACATTTGCACTCAGCGCCGGCACTGGCCCGATATAGCCAAGATCAATCTCCCCGGCAAAAATTGCCTCCATCTCTGCGGGACCTGCATTAAAGGATGTCCATGTAACATTACATCTGCCGTCCCATTTTTCTTCCAGTGTTTTCTGATTTTTCATAACCAGCGCCTGTGTATGCGTGATATTAGGAAAATACGCAACACGCACATCTGTCTTTCCAGCTGCTTCATCTTCTTTTGAACCGCATGCCGTAAAAGATGCCAGAACACCTGCAAGCAGAATGCCTGTTACCATTTTTTTGACTGCACGTTTCATATCAAACCTCCATGATAAAATAGTTCTCTTTTATTCAATGTCTGCATTTTACCATAGTTTCATTCATGTTTTCTACACTTTTTTGAAAACGTTATCTTGTATATTCTGTACTTTTTATAAATATATATCCCGCATAGATACAAGATTTTGACTTTTGAATGTATGCGGGCTTTTATAAATATGCCAGATTTAGAAAACGTTTTCAGGCAAATGGCGAGACTGAATTTGCATAATCCGAACGCTGGGATGAGACACTTTTTCCAGCTGGCACTGAGTGAATTTTATGTATCTGGCTGCTTTCCGGCTGCCTGTGACAAAGTAAACGTCCTGCTCTGCCTGGCTGTGGCAGGATAAACATCATGCTGGCAGACCGTATTACAAAGCCTGCTGACGGCTGGCTGCGGAAGAATAAAAGCCTGCCTTCCGTGTTTCGGAATACATCTGGAAAACGGCATCCAGGCAGATAGTAAATTCATCCGCTGCCAGCCGGGCGGAGAAACTTTTTCCTTTTTCTGTGACTCCGGAAAACAGTTAGAAATTCTT
>CAJTVR010000081.1 GCA_910580075.1 uncultured Eubacterium sp.
CTGTTCCGCCTCCGAACAGTAAGAACTTCTAAATTTTCTGCTTCCAGGCTGTGGCTGCGGACGGACCGGTGCCTGATGCCCTGGCGTTATGGCATGTTTTACACTTTGGCATTAGCAGGCACCTTTTGGGGCTTCTGTGTTTCTGACAGCAGCAGGCAGTGAGCCCCAAATCCTGTATATCAGGCAGAAAATTAAGAAGTTCTAACTGTTCTGCGGAGTCACAGAAAAAGGAAAAAATGTCTCTTCCCAGCTGGTATTGGATAAATTTCTGCTTTTTCTGCTTATCATTCTCACCATTTTCTTCTTTTACAATTTCTATATATTTCATTTGCATTTTCCCGGCATTAATAATCTATGTGATCTTCTTTATTCATACGGTTTACAGATACAGGCCGAAATCCTGCAGAATATACGTCTGACTGCCGTGCTTTGGAAGTCTGGAAAACAAAATCCAGGTATACACATAAATTCATCCGGCTGTCTGCGGCAGAATATACTTCTGGCTGCCTCTTCGGAACATGTCTGGAAAACAGCTGGCAGACACGTAAAATTCAGACAGCTGGCTGTAACAGGATCAGCGTCCTGCTATGAGACTATGCCTGCTGTTTCATTTTCCGGAAAACAGAGTGCTGATTTGTAAAACAGCACCGTTCATTGGGTTTATCAGTCTAAAAGGTAAAGTAACCTGATTGTTTTTACTCTACTCCATTAAAACGATATTTATAAGAATGTATCATATTTATTTTTCTAACACATTCCTGGACAGAAAACAGCAGCTGGACAGGTAAATAAAATTCAGCCAGTAACAGCCGGGGCGGAGAAACTTTTTCCTTTTTCTGTGACTCCGCAGAACAGTTAGAACTTCTTAATTTTCTGCACGATATTCAGGATTTGGGGCACACAGACTGTCGCTGCAGAAATCCTGGAAGCCCCAAAAGGTGCCTGCCAATGCCAAAGTGTAAAGCATATCATAACGTCAGGGCATCAGGCACCGGTCCGTCCGCTGCCACAGTCTTGAAGCAGAAAATTTAGAAGTTCTTACTGTTCGGAGGCGGAACAGAAAAAGGAAAAAGTTTCTCCGCCCCGGCGTCCGGGAAACCTATAGTTCCTCCGCCCCAGCGTTCGGATAGCCTATACATAATGGAAGGCAGCCGAAAATTTGACAATACTCTTCCTGTATGTTTTAATAAAAGAAAAACTTTGACCTGTTATATTTTGTATTTGAAGTTGGAAGGAAGCATATGAGATTTAAACGTTTTAATCAGATCCTGAACATTCTGACTAGCAGTACCCTGGGAGTTTTTCTGGGACATTCAATTTATATATACAGGGACTATCAGACGCGTCCTGACCTGTATGACATGCAGTCCGCCCCATGGTATACCAGTATTTTGATGTATGGGATATCTGCACTTACTGTACTTGCTGTGTGCTTTCTATTAAAAGCCATCATTTATAAAAAATCGAAAGACTGGCAGAATAAATAGCCCGGATTAAAAATGAAACGCATAAACAGATACGTTCTGATGCTTGCAGCCGCCAGTATTGAAATCTGAACGCACCGCGCCAGACGCTGGCCTGACAAAAATACTGCAGATAAAAAAAACTGCACTGAATGATTTTATATGCCATGAAAAATACCATAGCAAAATCATTCAGTGCAGTTTTTTTCTATCGTTTATAATCTTTACGCACTCCAGAAATTATCTTTAAACACAATACTGCGGTACGTTTCAAATTTCAGCCAGCGGTTATAAAATTCAGCTGTGCTGCCTTTTGCAATTGTGTCGAATTCATGAATAAATGTATCCACCTCTTTCTGGTTTCCTGCCAGAACGGCACATCCCCGGCCGTTTACAATCGGATAACCTTCATACCGGTAGTCATTCGTAGATACAATTTTGGAAATCCTGCTGTCGCGGACACAGACTGCCATATGCTCATGCAGAATAATGATATCGAAATACGCTGGATAATGATAGCTTTCTCCATGCACTGGAACCACGTCGCCAACGGTAAAACGGCTGTTATGCGGGCTTTCCTTTGTAATCGTATCTAAAAACAGGTTCAGATAATATTCTTTAAAAATACCCGCTCCTGCTATTAAATCCTGATACCAGAACGTGGTCATTGTATCCCGTTCCCCTCTGCCCCGGGTACTTTCTACAACACCGCATGCGGAAGTCATATGGCTTACACGGTCAATCAGAATCAGCTCGCCCATCGTCTTATGCTTACGGAATTCGTCTGCCGCAATGTTTTCAGAAAGCACAATGTCGCAGACCCCGATCTCATTTTTCTGCAGAGATACAGCCGGTAAATGTTTACCTGTATTGACATCTATCTTATAATGAATGCTGCTGATAATCGCAGGCATCTGTCTGGTAGCAATCTTAATCAGGTAATCCTGCTCCGTTTTCAGACATTCGTCATCCATCCACAGAAGCGTAGCTGTAATCTTTTTGGACAGTACAATCGGTGCATTTTTTACAAGAACGCTGCCTCTTGAAATATCAATTTCACGGTCCAGCTGAATCGTCGCCGGCTGGCCTTTTCTGACAGATTCTGACTTTTTGTCCCCGGCCAGAATGGATTTGATATGCGCCCTCTGACAGCCTGGAAGCACTTCGATTTCATCCCCGACCATAAATTCCCCAGCTTCTACCTGGCCCTGAAATCCACGGAATTCATGATTGGGACGGCACACACGCTGTACCGGCATATAAGTGCCCGTTTCTGCCGTCTTTTCACTGATATCGATATTTTCCAGATACGTCAGCAGGTCTTCCTTGTCATACCATGGCATATTGCTGCTTCTTTTTGTAATATTATCCCCTTCTGTTGCCGATACCGGAATAATTCTGACACTGCCAAGAGACAGTTCCTGGGCTAATTCCTGAATCTGTGCAGTAATTTCCTCAAAGCGCGTCTTGCTGTATCCGGCTAAGTCCATTTTATTGACTGCAAATACAAAATACTGGATTCCCATCAGCGCGCAGATTCTAGCATGGCGTCTTGTCTGAACCAGAACACCCGCCTGGGCATCCACTAAAATAACTGCAAGCTCTGCAAAAGAGGCACCGACAGCCATATTTCTCGTATATTCTTCATGGCCCGGCGTATCTGCCACGATAAAGCTGCGGTGATCCGTTGTAAAATAGCGGTATGCGACGTCAATCGTAATCCCCTGCTCACGCTCAGCCATCAGGCCGTCTAACAGCAGCGAATAATCAATAGCGCCTTCCCTGCTGCCAACCTTGCTGTCTAATTCCAGCGCCCGTTCCTGGTCTGCATAGATTAATTTGGCATCGTACAAAATATGCCCGATCAGTGTGGATTTTCCGTCATCGACACTCCCGCAGGTAATAAATTTTAACAGCCCTTTCATTTAAAAATACCCCTCCCGCTTTCTTCTTTCCATGCTTCCTGCCGCTTCGTTATCAATCACCCTGGATGTACGTTCGGATTCCACCGCACTTAATGTCTCTTCGATAATTGCATCCAGCGATTCTGCATCAGATTCACAGCCTCCGGTTAACGGATAGCAGCCAAGCGTGCGGAAACGTATTTTTTTGTACTCCTCTTTTTCTCCCTCACGCAGTTTCAGGCGGTCGTCATCCACCATAATGATATTGCCGTCACGGTATACAACCGGACGCTCTTTGGCAAAATACAGCGGAACAATTTCAATATTTTCCCTCTTAATATACTGCCAGATATCTTTTTCCGTCCAGTTCGAAATCGGAAATACACGGATACTCTCTCCCTGGTTAATCATCGTGTTAAACAGCTTCCACATCTCCGGACGCTGGTTTTTCGGGTCCCATGCATGGTTTTCATTGCGAAACGAAAAAATCCTCTCTTTCGCTCTGGATTTTTCTTCATCCCGGCGTCCTCCGCCAAAAGCCGCCGTAAACCCATACTTATTGAGTGCCTGCTTCAAAGCCTGAGTCTTCATGATATCCGTATACGCCGCGCCATGGTCAAACGGATTAATTCCACGCGCCACACCGTCCTCATTCACATACTCAATCATCTCAATTCCCAGCTTTTCCGCTATGCGGTCGCGGAACGAAATCATTTCTTTAAATTTCCAGGTTGTATTCACATGCAGAAACGGAAACGGCGGCTTTTCCGGATAAAATGCCTTCATAGCAAGATGCAGCATAACAGAGCTGTCTTTTCCAATCGAATACAGCATTACTGGTTTTTCACATTCTGCAGCTACTTCGCGGATAATATATATGGCTTCTGCCTCCAGCTCGTCCAAATGTGATAATTCACTCATATTGTTCCTCCTTAGGGAATCATAACTTAAAAATAATAGTATACCTTAGACATTAAAAATAACTTAAACAGCAGTCATCCCGTACATACTTTTTTTACTTCGAAACCTGCTGTTCTGATAAGCTGCCCGTTTTGATTACTGAAAAAATTTTTCCTTCACTTCTGTTACAGGCATATCCAGGCCGGTATACAGTTTAAACGCTGCCGCTCCCTGCCACAGCAGCATTCCCTCTCCGGTAATGCATGTACACCCTGCCTCTTCAGCCTCTTTCAAAAGTTTTGTTTTCTTTGGATGATACACTGCGTCACATACTACAAGGCCCGGCCGGAAAGCCGTCACATCTTTTACAACACTTTCATGCTCCATCGGCTTCATGCCCACAATCGTTGCATTGGCAAAAATATCGCTTGATCCGATTTCTTCTTTCATTTTTGCCTGATCCGCAATATCATATACCTGCACGGTGCATTCCGGCTTCGCACTGCGGATTTTCTCTGCTGTCTCTAAGGTCCGTTCAAAAAATGCATCTTTGATATTAAAAATCGAAATCTCCCGTGCCCCGTCCAGTGCGCACTGCACCTGAATCGCTGTTGCAGCCCCGCCGCCTCCGGCAACGGTAATTTTTTTCCCTTTGATCTCCACGCCATGATCGCGCAGGTTATTTACAAACCCTTCCCCGTCTGTAATATATCCCGTCAGCCTGCCGTTATCATTCACAATCGTATTCACTGCCCCAATAATCTGTGCCGCCGGAGACAGCTCGTCCATATATTTTGCGGCTTCTGTCTTATCCGGCATTGTCACATTGCATCCGCGCATCTGAAACGTACGTATTGCATCCACTGCCTTTGCCACTTCTTCCTCTTTTATATCAAAAGCGGTATATACATAATCCAGCCCAAGCCTCTGAAAACTGTAATTATACATTGCCGGTGAACCTGAATGCCCAACCGGTGAACCGATTAATGCCAGTAATCCTGTCGTACCTGAAATTCTGCTTTCCATTGCTTTTTCCTTCCTCTGTAATATTCTTTTAACAGATTACCACAGCCATTTTTTGCCGTCAACTGTATTTCGCTAAATGGAAAAGGGCTGTCGCACATGCAGCAGCCCTTTTTTTAAATCGTTACCTGTTTAGTTATATTTACGTTTTCTTGCAGCTTCGGATTTCTTTTTACGACGAACACTCGGTTTTTCATAATGTTCTCTTTTGCGAATCTCCTGCTGAATTCCTGCTTTTGCACAGTTTCTTTTGAATCTGCGTAAAGCGGAATCTAAAGTCTCGTTCTCTTTTACGATCACATTTGACATAGCCTCACACCTAACCTCCCTCCAGTTGCGTATTGTGCATATCAACTGTTAGGTTTAATTTTAGCACTAGAAATTATTATAGCATAATTTTTCCATACGTCAAGAGGGTGGAAGAAATTTTTTAAATTCCATTTTATAGTATGCGGGCGTGTCTGAGAAGTCTTGGAAAAGCGGGTAACGGGGTCTGAAAAATGATTGGGCATGCCTCCCAAAACGGGGATGTGACTGCGGAGCAAAGAGGGGGCTGATGTACTGGGTAAAACAGATGATTGCTATTGACAAAATGGGATGAATTTTTATAATAGAAGAAAGAATTCAAAACGCCAGGGCATCAGGCACCGGTCCGTCCGCTGCCACAGCCTGGAAGCAGAAAATTTAGAATTTCTTACAGTTCGCAGGCGGAACAGAAAAAGGAAAAAATTTCTCCGCCCGGCGTCCGGCTAATCCATGTAAAAATTCTTGCAGTCCCTCATGCCCCTGCAATATCAAAAAATATAAAAAGGAGAACCGCTGTCCAGCCGCTTTTACCGCTTCTTTCGGACAGCCCGGAAAATATCATGCACCCTGCCACTTACCAGCAAAAACATGAAGACTGTGAAAAACAGTTGCAGAAAACTTCAGAAGCCTGCAGCAGAATTATCTTCTGGCGCGGCATTACTTCTGTCTGCGCCATTCTTTTATTCTGTACTGGCTTCAGTCAGAAAAATCTTTTACTCTTGCTATGCGGTGCTGCTGCCCTGACCGTCTTCCTGCTGTTCGTCCACCGCCACGGCCAGCTGAAATCAGCACTGGACGATCTTGCATGCCGCAGGGATGTGCTGGCAGACTATCTCGCACGTTACAGCGACAGCTGGAAAAATTTCCCTCTGACCGGAGAACGGTATTTAGACGGCACCCCGGAACCGGCGGACCTGGATATATTTGGAAAAAATTCCCTGTACCAGTATATCTGCACAGCCGGAACCATACAGGGACAGGACATCCTGGCCGGCTGGCTGAGAAGCAGTGAAAAAAATCCTGCCCAGATCAAAGAACGCCAGAAAGCTGCTGCAGAACTGGCAGCTCAGCCAGCCTTTTGCACAGAGTTTGAAACAGCTGCCAGAAAACTGAGAGACATTCCTTATGCTGAAGCGCAAAAAACAATGGAGCATCTGTTTTGCTCCACAGACAGCTGTATCCGTTTTCGTTCCGTACGTAAAACTGCTGCCTGGCTCCTTCCCTTCCTTACGGTTTTGTTTCTGGTTTTTACTATACTTGGATTTCAAAGATCCCTGTTCCTGCCCTGCTTTTCCTTTTTAATATCCTTACAGCTGCTGCTGTGTCTTGCCGGATATCAGAAAATCAGCCGCCTGCTCGTTCCTGCTTACAAAATGAACGAGTCTGTAAGGCCATATCAGAAACTAATCAAAGCGCTGGAAGAAGCATCTTTTTCCTGCGATTATCTTAGGAATATACAGCATACGCTTACAGACGGAGCAAGTGCTTTAAAAGCGTTCAGGGAACTGGAAGCCATTACGGAATCTGTGATTGTCCGAAAAAACCTGTTTGCATTTGTGATGTATAACTCCTTGTTTTTATACGACTGGCACTGCACAGAGCGGTATATCCGATGGAAAGAAAACTATCAAAAGAGCATCCGATCCTGGCTGGAAGCAGCCGGAACAGCCGAGGCCCTGATCAGTCTCTGCGTCATATACCATGTAAAAGCAGTCCATACCCTGCCAGAAATTAAAACCGATACTCTGCCGCACCCTGTATTTTCGGCTGAAGAATTAAGCCACCCGCTATTAAAAGAATCCGATGCTGTAGGAAATGATTTTGCAATGACACACCGCACCTGCATTATCACCGGTTCCAATATGTCTGGAAAAACAACTTTTATGCGCAGTATCGGTGTAAATTTAATCCTTGCATATGCCGGAGGATTTTGTACCGCTAAAAGCCTTGCCGTTTCTCCGATGGAATTGTGCACTTCCATGCGGGTACAGGATAATGTAAGTGAAGGCATCTCCACTTTTTATGCCGAACTGCTGCGCATCAAGAGGATGACTGATATCGGAAAAAAACAGGTTCCCATGATAGCACTTATTGATGAAATTTACAAAGGAACCAATTCCAGAGACAGAATATATGCTGCAGGAGAAACCGTCAGAAAACTGTCACAGCCTTACGCTTTCACCATACTCACGACTCATGATTTCGAACTGTGCGACCTGGAAAACTCCAGTGAAACGGACGCTGAAAATTATTATTTTGAAGAGCATTATGAACAAAATCAGATTCTATTTGATTATAAAATCAGAAAAGGACGCAGCACATCGTCAAACGCACGTTATCTGCTGCGCATGGCAGGAATTCTGCCAGATGAATGAATGGATTCTGGCAGAATGTTTTTGTATTCTTCCATAACCTGAATCACCAGCCAGAGTATATTTTGATAATACTTTCTGTAAAATGTGCTCTGCAGTCTGCAGAAAATTCATCCCGGATTTATGCGGCATATCGGACTATGCTGATTAGATCAGGGATGAATTTTTTGCATAGCGGGCAGTACAGATTGGGAAATGTTTCGTTCAGATATATAATGTTACACTTTACACACATCTTCTGCCGGCACTTCCACCGACACATCCTGCCCAAACAGATGCACCCCGATTTCCACAACTCCTTTTCCTACTCTCCAGACAATCCCGTCCATTCCATCCATTGAGCCGGACGTTACTTTCACCAGATCTCCTGTCTTAAATGCACTTTCCTGTTCCGGTTCAGGCATCTGAGTCTCATAAAGTTCCGGCACGCGCACCGGTGCTTCCACTTTGCCGTAAGCTAACTCCTGCTCAATATCTTCTTTTAGAATAATGCCAAGTGCTGCCGTCTTTTCCTCTCCCAGCAGTTCAAACCGGATAATCGCATACCGCTTCTTAAACTGATATCTCACAACCTGTCCCATATAATTATGCAAAGGCCCGGATACACGGTACACATGCCCGTTTCTGTCTTTTTCCACATAAGAAAGCCTGGCAATCCCCTCGTCTTTTAAAAGTTCGCCGAAAAAAGCCTCCTCCTGCGCCCTGAGCGGAACAAAACCAAAGTCCCCGTCCGAAAGCAGTTTCACCATTGCCGGAATATGCTTTAATTCCAAAAAAAGCCCGTCCGGATCATCTGTAACGATAAATACATAGCCCGGAAACAGCCGCTCTACATGAACAATGCTTTTCTGCTGTTTTCTCCAGACCCTTTCATAGTAGGCAATAAAACAGTTTTCGTAAAGACTGGAAGGAATGGTTTTCTTTACCATGTCCACAAGTGCTTCCTCCCTGCCAGTCATGGTCTGCAATACGTACCACATAAAATGCCTCCTTAACAGAATGTAATTTTGCCTGATTTGCCTCCTGTAAATAGTAGCATATTTCAGTCCTGAATGCTACTGTTATTGTAAAGGGCATTTTTCTGTTTTACTGTCTAAGACTTTTTCACTTGTTGTGTACACAGTACAATTTCCGGCCGGATCGGACAGCCTCCCATGCATAAGCTTCTTTTTTTACAGTCTGTGCATGCATTTCTCAGATAATTTCGAAAAGTTTCGAATTCGACACTTTCCCATGCTTCTTTTATAGAACATTTCCGTAAGTCAACTGCCCACTTTTTCTCCTGATTGTCAAAGCTGCACGGCATCATTTTCATGTCTGCAGAAATATACGCAGACCATCTTCCTGCTTCACAGGTATCCAGACTGTCCATATCTATATTTCCAGGCTGATTCACAAGTGCCGGAACTGTACAGGAATCAAATCCAATTTTATACTTCAGACTGCCTTTTCCAATATATTCTATTAATTTCTTAAAATCTCTGTTATCAGCTGTCACCACTTTATCAGATTCCCCCAGTCCGACTGGTTTATGCAGCAAAAAGATTACCGCATTCACTCCCTTTGGGAATCTTCCATTTTGCAGATTATCGAACGCTTCTGAAATACTGTCCCTGCTTAATACATAGTGAATGTTGGTCCTGACCCTGGCTTCGAGCAGCATATTGAGCGCACGGATTGTATAATTGCTCCGATACCAGCTGACAGCCGCCGCTCCGCAGTATTCCCTGCAAAGCAATGCTGTCTCTTTCGTCATCCCAAACCCGGAAGTTGTAAAATTGGGAACAATTTTATTCTGCCTGCACACCTCTAAAATCTCCGCAAAATTTTCATGCTGGTCAGGATCTCCACACCCGCCTAAAGCAAACTGATAAGTCTAATACCAACGTCCAAAAGCTCCGGGAACGAAGACATAAACGGCTCCTGTCCTGTTTCCTTTCCATGCCTTAAAATTCCCGTACGGATATATTTCCCCGACTGGCCGTCAAACATGGAAATGAATTCCTTCTCTTTTCGTATCTTCATGCCTGGCTCCTAATAAGAAAGGTCATCGTCAATTGGAGTAAATTCATTGTCACCGTTTTCCTGCATGATTTTCCAGATATCTTCAAACATTCCTACATATGCATATTCACATTCTTCATAGGAAACACACCCTTCATAGATGGACTTTCCTTCTTTCAGCATCTGCCGCACTTCCTTCTGCTTCTCCTGAGCATCCTCGAATGTATAATCTTTCTGAAATACTTTTTGTATTTCATCTTCTGTGCTTTCCGGTGTCAGCACTGCCACTCCAAAAAAATGATTCTCTACGTACCGAAGCACAGCTTCTTTCTGCCTGTCATTCATGCCTGGCTTACGTGCAAGAATAAAACTGCTGCTTGAATTTGTAACAAAATCGTTCCTGATTTTCATATATAAATCCTCCTATAAATCTGATATATATATGATTTTACATGAACATCTGCTTTCTGTCATTGAACGTATAGTTTAATATTTCAGTCATCATTCCGCCGTTCCATTTATTCCGTTTTACGCCACACAAACTGATTCACCTGCTCCATATACGACTGTATGATTTTCACAGTCTTAACACTGACATTCGTATCCGTATAATCCGGCACAGGAATACCGTAATCTCCGTTTCTGTTCATTGCCACAGCCAGCTCCACCGCCTGCAGCAGACCTTCTGTACGGATGCCGGACAGTATGAAACATCCTTTGTCCATTGCTTCCGGACGTTCTGTCGATGTCCGGATACACACGGCAGGAAACGGCCTGCCTTCCATTGTAAAAAAACTGCTCTCTTCCGGCAGCGTTCCGGAATCGGAAATCACACAAAACGCATACACCTGCAGACAGTTGTAATCATGAAAACCCAGCGGCTCGTGGGCGCATACACGGCGGTCGAGCTTAAATTCCGACTGTTCCAGCCTCTTGCGGCTCCTCGGATGACACGAATATAAAACCGGCATATCATATTTTTCTGCTGCTGCATTCACCGCCTGAAACAGGGAAATAAAATTCTTTTCCGTATCAATATTTTCTTCCCGGTGGGCTGACAAAAGAATATATTTCTGCTTCTCTATATTCATCCCCGTCTCAGCACTGAGCCTCTTATGAATATCCGAATTTAAAATATCCTCCAGATGATTCTTTAATACTTCCGCCATCGGGGAACCCGTCACAAACGTTCTTTCCGCCGCAAGCCCGCATGCCGCCAGATTTCTGCGGGCATGTTCGGAATAGGCCATGTTTACATCCGAAATAATATCCACAATTTTCCTGTTTGTTTCTTCCGGCAGACACTCGTCTTTGCATCGGTTGCCTGCTTCCATGTGAAAAACCGGAATATGAAGCCTCTTGGCTCCGATCACAGAAAGACAGGAGTTTGTATCTCCAAGAACCAGCACAGCATCCGGCTTTAATTCCGACATCATCCTGTATGACTTTTCAATAATATTTCCCATCGTGCTTCCCAGGTCACTGCACGCTGCATCCATATAGATTTCCGGCTCTTCCAGCCCAAGATCTTTAAAAAACACCCCGTTCAGGCTGTAATCATAATTTTGTCCCGTATGGGCCAAAATTGTGTCAAAGTACATGCGGCACCTGCTGATGACTGCCGAAAGCCTTATAATCTCCGGCCTGGTTCCTATGATAATCAGAAGTTTCAGTGTTCCGTTGTTTTTCCATTCCGCTTTTTTCATTTTCCGCATACCATGCTGCCTTTCTCTAAATCCGGGATCACAGGCTCATAAAACGTATCCGGATATTTTTCATCAAATTTTTCATTTGCCCACATGACCGTCACAAGATTCTCCGTTTCTGACAGATTGATAATATGATGCGTATATCCCGGCAGAATCTGAACTGCCTTCATCTGGTCTCCGTTAACCTCAAATTCTAACACAGGAAACTCTCTTCCTGTTTCCGGGTTCATGCCGATTCTGCGCTCCCGGATCAGCCCGCGGCCCGAAACCACCATAAATATTTCCCACTTTGAATTGTGCCAGTGCTGCCCCCTCGTTATTCCCGGCCTGGCAACATTGATACTGACCTGGCCGCAGTTCAATGTACGGACCAGCTCGGTAAAATTTCCCCTGCTATCCACATTTGATCTGAAATCATAGGAAATTTTAGACGGCGGCAGATAAGACAGATACGTACTGCAGAGTTTTTTTGCAAAAGAACCAGGCGGCATTTCAGGCACATAAAGTGCTGACGATATTTCCTTAAACGACTGCAGCAAAGATACAATTTCCCCCAATGATGCATGATGTGTTACAGGCACATAGCAGTAGCGGCCAGCATCATCTGCCAGCACATCCAGCCCGTCGTAATTACAGCGGTGCACTTTTCCTTCCAGGGCGTCCAGCATTTCACAAACCAGATCGTCAATATAAACAAGGTCCAGTACCGTATCCGGGTCATGGACACTGTACGCAAGGCCATTTGCTGCCGCATGACAGAACGTAGCGACTGCTGAGTTATAATTAGGCCTGCACCATTTGCCAAACAGATTTGGAAACCGGTAGACAAATACTTTTGCGCCTGTATCTGCAGCATATTTAAATAACATCTCTTCTCCCGCCAGTTTGCTCTTTCCGTATTCCGAATCAGCAAAACGTCCTGTCAGCGATGCCTGTATAGAGCTTGAAAACATAACCGGACATCTGTTTCCATATTTTTTGAGTGTCTCAAGAAGTTCCGATGTAAAACCATAATTTCCCTGCATAAATTCCGCTGCTTCTTTCGGCCGGTTAACTCCGGCAAGATGAAATACAAAATCACAGTGTCTGCAGGCTGCATCCAATTCCTCTCTGGCAGACTCCCGATCATAACTGTATATCTTTGTAATATTCAGATCCGGTCTCGTTTGGTTCTTCCCGTCCCGTATCGCTTTTAAGTTCCAGACAAGATTTCTTCCAGTAAAACCATCTGCTCCTGTTACCAGTATGTTCATGCCTTCCCTCTGCTTTCCATATGTATTGCTTTGCTTTTATTAAACCATCCGCTGAGATCTGCATCCTTTCAGCTGATTCTGCACATAGTCCGTCGTCAGAATTTTTTTTACAGTTTTATCCAAATCCAGATGACGTGTATTATGCGATGTATAAGCCTCTTCTGCTTCTGTTGTAACTTTCCCTTCGACAAAGTACTTATCATAATTCAGATCCCGGCTGTCCGCACCCACACGGTAATAATTCCCCATATCTTCACAGCGGAGTGCCTCCTCACGGGTCATCAGCGTTTCATACAGCTTTTCGCCATGGCGTGTTCCTATCACACGGGTTCCGGTATCGCCAAAAAGGCTCTGCACCGCTTTCGCCAGCACCCCGATTGTACCTGCATCCGACTTTTGTATAAACAGGTCGCCGGGATTTGCGTGCTGAAAGGCAAATACCACTAGATTAACTGCCTCGTCCAGATTCATTAAAAACCGTGTCATATCCGGATTGGTAATGGTAACAGGACTGCCTGAACGGATCTGCTCAATAAAAAGAGGAATTACAGAGCCTCTGGAACACATTACATTTCCATATCTCGTACAGCAGATCACAGTATTTCCCCGTTCGGCAGCGACCCTCGCATTCGCCCTGACCACATGCTCCATCATCGCTTTCGAAGTCCCCATTGCATTGACCGGATATGCCGCTTTATCTGTGGACAGACAGACTGCCTTTTTCACACCTGCCTCAATGGCTGCATGCAGCACATGATTTGTACCGATGACATTTGTTTCCACAGCTTCCATCGGAAAAAATTCGCAGCTTGGGACCTGCTTTAGAGCCGCTGCATGAAAGACAAAATCCACACCCGGCATTGCATCCCGCACGGACTGTGGATCACGGACATTTCCTATATAAAATTTTACTTTCTTTACTTCTTTTGGATAAAACTGCTGCAGTTCATGACGCATATCATCCTGTTTTTTCTCGTCACGGGAAAAAATACGTATTTCGCCAATATCTGTATGCAGGAAATGCTTTAGTACTGTATGGCCGAAAGACCCTGTTCCTCCTGTAATTAATAAAGTCGCTCCACTAAATGCGCTCATTTTGCAACACCTCTTCTATATTCATCTGCTCATGCATTGTGACTTAGCTCTGTGGGAATCTCTTAACCTGCAAATACTCTGTCCCGGCTTCTTAAAGTTCAGTGATTTTCTGTCTGCAGAGCCTCTTTTAATTTATTACATACGCAGCTTATTTCTGTTCTCTCTAAATATGGATGCATCGGCAGACATAGTACTCTTTCACATAGTTTTTCTGTTACTGGACAGTCTGCCACACAACTGCGTGTATTAGCAAATGCTCCCTGTTTATGCATCGGCCTTGGATAATAAATCATAACAGGAATTCCCCAGTTTTTCATATGGTTACAGACAGCTGTCCGGTCTGTATGTTCCGGCAGCTGCACTGTGTACTGTGCCCAAGAGGAATAACAATTCTCTGGAACTGATGGCAGTATGAATCCCTCCATACTGTTCAGCTGCTCTGTATAAAAGTCTGCTGCCCTGTTTATATCCTCAAGTTCAAAATCTCGAAAAGCCCTGAATTTCACCTGTAAAACAGCCGCCTGCAAAGTATCCAGACGGCTGTTCATTCCCAGACGAATATTGTCATATTTATCGTCAGCGTTTTTACCATGCACTGCAATTGACCGGCATATCTGCGCTATTTCATCGTTATTTGTAAATACTGCACCCCCATCTCCATAGCATCCTAACGGTTTTGCCGGAAAAAAAGACGTAGTACTTATATCCCCCAGACTGCACGCCCGTTTACCGCAGTATTGTCCGCCAAACCCCTGTGCACCATCCTCCAGCAGCAGCAGATGATATTTCCTGCATACCTTTCTGACTGCATTATAATCGGCTGGCAGTCCAAATAAGTCCACTGCCACAACCGCACGCGGCTTTAACTCTCCTTCTTCAAGTACTGTTTTTACTGCATGTTCCAAGGCTTCCGGGTCAATATTATAAGTATCCTGTTTTACATCCACAAAAACCGGCACAGCTCCCAAAGCCGCAGGACATTCACCGCTTGAGAAAAAAGTGAAATCTGGAACAAATACTGCATCTCCAGCCCCTATGTCATATGCCATAAGTGCTATTGTGATTGCATCAGTACCATTAGCACAGGAAATGCAGTGCTTTGTACCTGCATATTCAGCTAGTTTTTGTTCAAGCTCCGTCACCTGGCTTCCTGATATAAAATCTGCAGAATTCATTACATCCAGAATCTGTATATCTATATCTGTTTTAAGTCTCTCATACTGACGTTTCAAATCTCTAAATTCCATTGACCATATTTTCCTTAAAAATTTCTTTTCTATTACAAAATACATAGTCTGCTATCCATTTTCTCTGACAAAATAGCAGCTAGTATTTTCATGAAACTCTTTTTATTTATTCAAATTCTGATAAAACTTCATGCATTGCCTGTTTTAATAACTGTTTATGCCCAGAACCGAAAAACTTCCTGCTTTCTTCCAAAACCGCATTTTCATTTATGCCTGCCAGATGCTTAATGCATGCTTCCATTTTTTCCATATCTTCCACAAGCATCACTGATTTTGTATCCGGAAAAAAATTCAATTTCATGTTCTTTGCAGTATCATTTATTTTGACCAATATTACAGGTGTACCAAATGCAAGAGATTCATATGCACAAGAAGAAGCAACTGTAGCTGTTACATCACTGTTCTGCATACATTGGTACACATCTAATTCACTTTCTATAACAAGATTTCTTTCCTTTACTTTTTTATGGTATGCTTTCATCAGCCTGGGAACAAAAACAATTCCATATTGATCCTGCCGGCGGGCAAATTGAATAAAAAATTTCAATAATTCTTTATCCAGATATGTCTGACTGGCAACTGTTATAATACATTTACCGTTCCAGTTTCTATACTTTTTGTTAAACAGCTCTGTATTTTTACTTTTAGCAGCCTTCAATTCTTCAATATAATAATTTCCTATCACTTTCACGGCATTTTTATCATATATTTTTTCTGATACAAAGGTTTTAAATCTTTCACCAAATACAAACAGAAAATCTGGATATGGAGCTTTTTCAATTTTCTTTTCAGTGTTATATGCAGTATGGCTATGCATAATAATTCCATGAGAAAACTCTATGACAGGGATGTGCATCTCTTTCGCAGCATATATTGCAGCCAGCTTATCCAATTCATAATAAGAAACCATGTATATATACCCCGGCTTTATTCTGGCAAACCACTTTCGATAAAATTTTATCAGCGTCAATAAACGTAACGTCATCTGACGCAGATTGTTCTTAAGTCCTAATTCAGCATAAATCCTGTCAGCGGTCTGTCTGCCCTCGTATTTGGTCTCATCAAATTTAAGAATTCTGCTTCCAATAGCCCCTATATATCTGATAACATCCTGATCTATATATTTATCTGTAAATCTTATTTGAGTATTACTGGAAAACCCAACAACCGGTATCAGCTTTTCAGTATTCTTTAATATTTCATTAGTTATTTTTTCTATGTACCGTCCATTACAATACCTCTGCTGTCCTGAGTCTGTATACAGCAAATCAGCATGTTTCAGATTAAACAATCCAGGACTGGATACCCGGATACTGTTCAATAATCTGACAAATTTACTCTCATTTTTTTTGTATCTTGTACTCCATAACTCCATACCTGAACTGATTTCTTCATAAAGTTGATATTCCATATATAAATCATTTCTTATAAAAGGCCACAGACAAATACCATCATATTTTATGCCTTCGACATTATATTTTCTTTCAATTTCATACAATTTTTCATATGCGTTATCTCTCATATTTTCCTCACACTAAAAATTTATTATAAAATTCTTATTCTTATATATATATACCAGCAGCAGCACTCCTAAAAGAACAGCACCTCCCCACCGTATTATCCACATGTCCATAAAAACATAGAAACATGCAGCTGAAAGCATACATCCTGCAGAACCCGCGAAGTAAAACTTCATTCTAAATTCGAATTTCTTTATTTTCCTTCTCGCATTATAATCATGAAAGATAATCATAAATATCGAAGATAATAATGTTGCAGCTGCTGCTCCCACTCCTTTTATATGCGGTATAAGCAGATAATTTAATCCAATATTAATCAAAGCAGCAGATATCGTTCCCCACATAATCATTTTTGTCTTTTCATTGTAAAACTCATGATTTGCTGGAAAAGAATATAAAAAATCAGCATAACATGCCATTGCAGCTAACGGAATCAGTATCATGCCACTCCAATAATCACTCGGAGCAATTACCTTAAATACTTCTGGAGAACAAAGTATAAAACCCATTGTTATGATAGTAAATACAACACAATACACTTTTTCTCCCTGTCTGATCTTTGAAATCTTCCCCTGTTTTTTATAATCATAATAAAAAGGTGTCCATGCCTGATTAAAAGCTGCCGTTAGAATACTCACAATTAATGCTAATGTATAAGTCAGACTGTATATTCCTGTTTCTTCTTCTCCCGCAATCTGCTTTAACATTATTCTGTCACTCTGTCCAAGAATTATCCCTCCCAGCCCATGAAAAATAATTGGAATTGTAAGCCTCAGACAATATCCCCAGTACTGTCTGTCAAATAATTTTCTGCCTCTTCCAAAAATAACAGCTGCTTCTATAACTGCAATTATAACAGACGGGAAAAATGTACCTAATATTCTTCCTGTATATCTGTCACTTTCCATATGAATAATCAGAAAATAAGAAAGAAAAACACTGCTTACTGCATAAATAATTGAAATAAACGTTTTTCTATCTGCCTTATACTGCAGCTCTAACTTAGCGGAAAAGAGTTCAAATATAAAATTGCTAAAAGCCTGCGTAACTAATACCGGTATCAGATATTCATGAAAACCCAGCAAATGGCTAAGCGGCGTTTTAAATATAATTCCAGCCAGAAAAAATACAGCATAGGACCATATTGATATCCCTAAAATACTTGATGCATACTGTTCAAATCTGTCTTCACCAAACTTCATTTTTGCCTGTGCCAAAGAACCAAAGGTCTGTAATCCAACAACCAGCTGCAGCATAGATACCCATGTAGAAAAAGCAGATGTCTGCCCATAATCTGCCGGAGATAAAATCCTTGTAAAGACCGGAGCCGAAATAAAACTAATTCCCTGCACAAATAATTTTCCTGTCAGCTGCCATCCGATTATACTTGTAATATTCTTTCTTTTTCCCATGCAGGCCTGCTATTCAAACACCTTTCCAATTTCTTCTTTATCCGGATAATTAATCAAAACAGCCTTTTTTCTTCCCCAGTATACAAACAGGCTTCCGGCTGCTGCTGCACTTGCTCCAGCATCAGCCACATCCCTGCAGTCTTTCAATGTCCCTGCACCGCCACAGGCTGTCACCGGTACACCAACTGCCTTTGTAATATCTCTTATCAGTTCTATATCATATCCCTCACATACGCCATCGTTATCTATCGAATTAATCAGTATTTCTCCGGCTCCATACCGTTCCATATTAACCGCATGCTCAACAGGATCTATATTGAGCTGCACCGATCCGTTTTTAATATAAACTTTTCTTTCCCCGCTCTCTGCTCTTCTTACATCCATAGCTCCAACAATACTTTGTGACCCAAAAATTTCTGATGCTTCCGATAATATCTGATAAGAAATACCCAGCGCAGCATTAACAGACACTTTTTCAAATCCAATTTCAAACAGCCTTCGAATTTCATCCGTGTTTGTGATGCCGCCTCCATAACACACCGGCATAAAACATTGCTGTGCAATTTTGGCCAGATATTTATAATCCGGACCCCTTCCATGTTTTGAAGCACTGATATCCAGAAAAATGAGTTCATCAACCTCACTGTCATTATAAATTCTCACAGCATTCATCGGATCACCAAGATACCTCCCGGCTGCAAATTTAACTGTTTTCACCAAACCCTGACCGTCCAGCAGCAGACAGGGGATAATTCTGTTATGATACATTAAACTTTCTCCAAAAAATTGTGCAGTATTCTCATACCATACTTATGACTCTTTTCTGGATGAAACTGCACTCCTACAATGTTTCCATGCCCTATGATTGAATGGATTCGGATTCCATACTCCGTTTCAGCCAGTACATCTTTTTCTCTGTCACATGCTGCATAATACGAATGAACAAAATAATATCTTGGATTATCCTGCAGATGCTCAAATAAAGGAGAATCCGGCTTCTTAATTGTGATATAATCCCATCCCATGTGAGGAACCTTATACACTGACTTATTTAGATTAAATTTCTTAACCATTCCATCAATCAATCCCAGCCCGTCACAATCCCCTTCTTCACTATGAGACAGCAAAAGCTGCATTCCCAGGCATATACCTAAAATCGGCTTTTTATTCTGAATGACTGCATACCTGATATCAGCTTCAAGGCCCAGACTTCTGATATTCTCCATTGCCTTTTTATAATTCCCAACACCTGGAAGTATCAGCCGGTCTGCTGAACGTATAAGTTCACGGTCATTTGTAAGAGTGCTGTCATATCCCAGATAACGCAGCATATTCCGAATGGAGCTGATATTTCCCATTCCATAATCTATAATAATGATTGTTCCATTTTTCGCCATATTTAAAGTTTCCATTTCTTTCTGATTTTGTATAGCCAGATATATTCAGGAAAAGCAATCAGATATAACAGGCGGTAATATATTCTTTTTATAACATTTCTCATCACACTGCCCGCCTTATCTTTTTCATTAACCTTCCCCAGAAATCATTTTCATAACTTGGATAATCATCAAAAGTTTTCAGCGGTGCGTTCATGAGCGCATCAAACTCTTCTCTTCCTATTTCCATCTTTTCACAAAAATACTCAATATCCCTTTCTACACTTCGTTCATCATACAGCGGGAGCTCCAATTCGCAAATCGCTTCCTCTCTGGTGATCTGCCCGGACACAATCAGACTGGACAAATGCATCTTTCTTTTATCGAATCCGAACTTTTCCGGAAGGATATAGGTCTGATAAAAACGCGTATAAAACGACTCATAATGCTTGCCTCCATAATCTCTCCACCCATATTTTTTCATCAGTTCCTGCTTTGCTTTCTGTTTGTTGTAATCAATATAATTAAGCACATCAAACCATTTTATCTTTTCGTTAAAATACATTTTGGTCATCCTTGTAAAATAGGGATATGTTACAAGAGGAATGGTACCAAACCGTTTATGTATTCCCTTAATATATTTCCAGTCTCCATGACCATGAGACCATGCTCTTGGCATAACAGACTCGGTTTCAGAATTAACACCTAAAACTGCATACTTCACTTGATAAAAATCTGCTGCAAGAGCTAAAGCAGGCATAATAAACTGATCTGTAGGTATCTCACAGTCAGGTGTTGATGATTTCAAAAATGCAAGCTGCAAATCCCTAAATTCCTGCCAGTTTAAAACGTACGTATACAAATCAGTATCTGTAATTTCCATAAGTTTTTTTATATTATAAACTGACAGCTCTGTATTCCAGCCATTATCCACATGGACGGCCAGAGTTCTTAAACCAAGTTCTTTTAACTTGCAAATGACATAACAGCTGTCTACACCTCCGCTGATTCCTACCACACAGTCATATTCTCTTCCCCGGCCATCTTTTTTCATCTGCTCAATGTATGCCATCAGATTAAATTTTTTCTTCCTGTCCCGAAGGTCTGCCACATATTTTTCAGCGTTTTTGCAATGACTGCATACACCATTATCATCAAATTTAATATCTGGATCAGTTGTATCCATCACACATCTGACACACTGCTGATATTCTTTCATTTCAGGCATTCTGCTCCATCTTCCTTTTCCATAAAGTTCCATTTTCCATCTGATACTCTCTTTTGCAGCTGCTGCACTTCAGATTCCCCTCCAGTACCTGGCCGCATTCACACACCCAGCCTACCTGTTCTGCCGGAACACCAGCCACAAGCGAATAATCCTTTACGTCCTTCGTCACAACTGCTCCCGCTGCTATCATTGCGAACCTGCCAACCGTACTGCCACAGACAATCGTACAGTTCGCGCCCAGCGAAGCGTCATGTTTCACCAGCGTCTTTTTATACTTCCCATTCTTTGGATATCTCGACCTCGGTGATGTATCATTCGTAAACACACAGGACGGCCCGCAGAAAACATAATCTTCCAGTTCCACACCTTCATAAACAGATACATTATTCTGTACTTTCACTCCGTTACCAAGAACCGCACGGCTGGATATATTTACATTCTGCCCTAATGAACAGTTCTTTCCTATTCTTGCACCAGACTGGATATGAGAAAAATGCCATATTTTCGTCCCTTCTCCTATTTCTGTCCCTTCATCCACTATGCTTGTCGGATGAACAAAATAACCATCATTCATCATTTTCATTTCCTGTTTCCAAATCTGCCGGCAAAGTCCATGACTGAGCACTGATTCAATGGAAATTTTATTGTCCTGCCTTCTGCTGCTGATTTATATATTGCCAGAACAAGCTCTAAAGATTTTTTTCCAGCCTGGGCATTGACATATGGTTCACGGTTATGCTCAATCGCATCAATCATATCTTTATACAGCGGTGTATGTCCAAATCCATATACATCCGGCGGGTCTTCCGCATATTCAGCCATCACCATTTTAGGATCATCAAGACCATCTGCAAATCTCCACTCTTCTATTTTGTTTACACTCTGTCCCCCGGCTTTGACAGTTCCTTTTTCTCCAAATAAATAAAGCGTTTCTTCCAGATTTTGCGGATAAAGATTTGTCGTCCCCTCAATTATTCCATAAGAACCATTTTTAAATTTTACAAGTGCAATTCCTAAATCTTCCGCTTCAATATAATCATGATTCAGTCTGTCTGTCATGCCAGACACTTCTTCTATTTCATCCCCCATCATCCAGCGTAATAAATCAATATTATGAATGCACTGATTCATAAGCGCTCCGCCGTCCTGTTCCCATGTTCCGCGCCATTCTGCCTGGGAATAGTATTCCCTGTCCCTGCACCAGCGGATGTGGGCTGTTCCGTAAAACATTTTTCCAAAACGGTTCTTATTGATATGCTCCCCATATGGTAGACAATGGAAATATCCAAAAACTATCATATGAG
>CAJTVR010000082.1 GCA_910580075.1 uncultured Eubacterium sp.
ATAACATATTGTAATAAAATGTTATGTTTTAACAGGTATCAGCGAATGGAAAGGCCATCGTTCAGACTCGCCTGGAATATACAGCATAAGGAGATAAAAATGATATGGAACAAAGTAAAATCTATAAAATCTGGCTAGCAGGCACGTTTGTCATTACAATTACCGCGCTTGCGCTGCTTGCTTCGATTACCATTTATATTGACCCGCTCTTTCATTACCATGCCCCTTTAAAAAATTACGAATACCCGATTAATAACGAAAGATACCAAAATGACGGTATTACGCGTCACTTTACATATGACGGCATTATTACTGGAACATCCATGACAGAAAACTTTAAGAAGACGGAAGCAGATAAAATTTTCGGTGCTGATTTTATAAAAGTACCGTTTTCAGGGGGAAGATATAAAGAAATAAATGATAATTTAAAAAGAGCATATGCAGCTGGAAAAAAAGTCCGTTATGTAATCAGGTGTCTGGACTACAGTCTGCTGGCAGAGGATAAAGATGCATGCCGTGAGGATACTGTTTATCCAGACTATCTATATAATGATAAGTTATTTGATGATTTAAATTATATTTTAAATAAATCAATACTGATGAATCAGACAAAAAGTGTCATTGACTATACAAAATCCGGCGGACAGACGACATCGTTTGACAGTTATGCGAACTGGAATGCAAACTATACGTTTGGAGCAGAAACGGTGCTTCAGACTTATACGCTTGGAGAAAAAGCAGAAACAGACAGAGTAATGACAGAGGAAGAAAGAGACAGAATTCTAGGCAATATCCGCCAGAATGTGACAGACCTGGCAGATGAGCATCCTGAAACAATATTTTATTATTTCTTTCCGCCATACAGTATCTGCTACTGGGATGGTCAGAATAATGACGGACTGACAAAATGGCAGATTAATGCTGAGAAAATAGCAATAGAAGAGATATTAAAGCATCCAAATATCAGGCTGTATTCTTTTTCAAATAATTTTGCACTTATCTGTAATCTGGATAATTATAAAGACCAGGCTCACTATAGGGAATGGATTAATTCCTGGATGCTGAAATGGATGCATGAAGGAAGATATCTTCTGACGAAAGATAATTATATGGAATACATAGAGTCTGTCAGTGAATTTTTTCAAAACTATGATTATGATTCCCTGAGGGAAGAAGAGAACTAAAGATGAAGGGAGCAGGGCTGTGTTATTTAATTCATATATATTTATTTTTCTGTTTCTGCCTGCAGCGCTGGCGGGATATTATCTGATAAATTTTTTCAAATTATACCGGATGGCAGATTTATTTTTAATCGGAATGTCGCTCTGGTTTTATGGCTATTTTAATCCTTCCTATCTTTTGATTATCTGCGGGAGTATAGCCGGTAATTTTCTGGTGGCAAAAGGAATGGAGCGTGCCGGGCAGAGGCAGGGGATCAGAAAGCTGCTGCTGGTTTTAGGGATATCTGCAGATACTGCCGTGATTTTTTATTTTAAGTATTTTGATTTTTTCATTGAGAATGTCAATGCGGTATTTGGAAAGTCGCTGGAACTTCAAAACATTGTGCTGCCTCTTGGAATCAGTTTCTTTACATTTCAGCAGATTTCGTATCTGGCAGATTCCTACAGAGGGGAAACGAAAGACTATACGCTGAATGAATATGCGCTTTTTGTATCTTTCTTTCCGCAGCTGGTGGCAGGGCCGATTGTGCTCCACAGCGAAGTGATTCCACAGTTCCGGGACAGGGAAAAACGGCGGATATCGATGCAGAATTTATCAAAGGGACTTTATATTTTTGCTGTGGGGCTTTTTAAAAAGGTACTGATAGCGGATACATTCGGTAAGGCTGTTGTATTTGGATTCGGTACAATAGATTCACTCAGCTCGATGGAAGCACTGATTGTCTCTTTCTCATACACATTCCAGCTGTATTTCGATTTCAGCGGATACTGTGACATGGCATCCGGCATTGGATATCTGTTTCAAATCGAACTGCCACAGAATTTTAACTCTCCATATAAGGCGGTGTCTATTACGGAATTCTGGGAAAGATGGCATATGTCGCTGACCAGATTTCTGCGGACGTATATTTATATTCCGCTCGGTGGAAACCGGAAGGGAAAAATCAGGACTTATCTGAACATTATGGCTGTTTATCTGGTAAGCGGCATCTGGCACGGAGCAGACTGGACATTTATTCTGTGGGGGCTGCTGCATGGAATGCTGAGCTGTCTGAACCGGATGTTTCAAAAGACGTGGGACAGGCTGGGAGATGTGACGAAATGGGCTGTAACATTTATGATTGTAAATGTGCTCTGGATACTTTTCCGGGCTGAAAGTGTGGCATCTGCAAAGCTGTTTTTATTCCGGCTGGGCTGTCTGTCGGGGTTTGGCATCCGCGAGGAGCTGTATGCATGTTTTCATCTGCAGGAACTGGAATATCTGGAAAAACTGCCGGTATTCAGCTATCTGCCTGCACGGGTTACAGGATTTCACCTGTGGCTGTTTCTGGCAGGTGCGTTTTTTGTCGTGCTGAACTGCCGCAATAGCAGGGAGAAAGAATTCCGGCCGAACGTTTTCAATGCATTGGCTACGGTGGTGTGCATAGTGTGGTCTGTGATGTCGTTTGCAGGGATTTCGACATTTTTATATTTTGATTTTTAGTGCTGAAATGCGGGATGTCTTTTATGTATACATATCGGGTAATTCATAGTGTTTCCGTCTGGCTGGCAGCAGATGGAGACACTTTTCTGCCCGGCCTGTGAGCATCTGGAGATATACCGGTTCTTTCAGACAAATTCTGCATACAATCATACTTTAAATGTGTTAAAATAATTCAGATAAATCATCAGGAAAATACAGAAAGGAATCTGAACATGCATTATTTTGACGCTCATGCAGACACTCTGACACAGGTCGCACAGTCCGAAACCCTTATGAATAACAGCTGCTGCCTGGATTTAGCGAGGGTACGTGTATTTGCGGACCGTTATACACAGATTTTTGCGGTTTGGAAAGACCGTAATACGATGTCAAAAGATCATCCGGAAGATGAATTTATAAGCCTGTATCAAAGAGTATGCGGGCTTTTGAAAGACCAGTCTGCGTACATAGAGCTTTGCCAGAATGTTTCTGATATGGAAAAAGCCCATGCAGAGGGAAAATCAGCGGCATTTCTGTCAATAGAGGATATTTCTATAATGGGAAATCTTGCAGAACGCGCAGCGGAATTTGGCTTCCGCTTTGCCATGCCTGCATGGAACTATGAAAATGAATATGCCTGTGGTGCCGTATCCAGTCAGCTGAAAGGTCTGACCGGGCGGGGGAGAGAACTTGTAAAAAAACTGACGGGCCAGGGTGTCGTGCTGGATATTTCACATTTGTCAGACTGCGGGACAGAAGAGATTTTTAATCTGACAGACCGTCCGGTTATGGCTTCACACTCCAACGTCCGGGAGATTTGTCATCATCCGCGTAACCTGTCAAAAGAACAGATTAAAGAACTGATTCGAAGAAACGGACTGATGGGCATTAATTTTTACGATGAATTTACAGGCGGAAAAAAAGAGATTTCAGATCTGCTCCGTCATATTGATGCGGTTTTACAGCTGGGAGGAGAAAAAATTTTAGCACTTGGAAGTGATTTTGACGGCTGCGGTGCCGCATTTCCAAAAGGAATCACAGGTGTGCAGTCAGTACCGGATTTTATAAACATCTTAGAGAAAGAACGGTTTGGCCGGGAGACTGCTGAAAACATATGCTGGAAAAATGCAGAGCGCTTTTTGCATGAAAATGTGCGGTAAATGCTGGACGCCTTGCTATACGGAGGTCTTAGGTTACCCGGACGCTGGGAAGAGATACTTTTTTATTTTCAGTTCCGCCGCTTCAGGACTGTGACGGAGGACGGACCGGTGACTGACAGTGCCAGTGCCTCAGGCCCGGCTGGAGGGAGAACCTGTTTTTGTAACGGTTCGAAGGCAGAGCATAAAAAGAAAAAAATTTCTCCGCCCGGCGTCCGGGTATCCATAAATGATTCAGACACCAGGCAGAATTTTGCGCTGCAATTTTGAATAGTCCCTACATCAGCGGCGCAATTGCTTTCATCAGCAGACCTGTTATTTTAACTTTTAACTTTTCGCTTTTGACTGTCTGTGGTGTGACGGCTCTGCATTTTGCCAGTGTATTTTGAAAATCTTTTTCTATCTGTGGAATACAGTCTGTTTCATACATATAAGTAGCGCATTCAAAATGATGGTACAGGCTGCGGTAATCCAGATTAATGGTTCCTGTGACAGCCTCACGGTCGTCGCTTACAAATACTTTTGCGTGCACAAATCCCGGCGTATATTCATAAATTTTTACACCGGACTGAAGCAGCGGTGCATAGTGTGTTTTAGCCAGGGCATAAGGAACTGACTTATCCGGGATTCCTGGCAGAATCAGTATGACTTCCACACCTCTTTCAGCAGCGAACCGGAGTGCAGTTTCCATTTCACAGTCCAGAATCAGATAAGGAGACATAATATGTACATAATTCAGCGAACGGTTTAAAATATCCATATACACCCGCTCGCCTACCCGCTCGTCGTCTAACGGGCAGTCGCCGTAAGGAATGACAAAACCGTCTGCTTCTTTTACAGGAAACGTTTGATAAGAGAGATAATGCCCGTAATCTGTTTCTTTTTCACCTATGCCCCACATTTGCAGAAACATCAGTGTGAAACTTTTGACAGCTTCTCCTTTAAGCATGACGGCAGTATCTTTCCAGTGACCGTATTTTACGATCTGGTTAATGTATTCATCTGCCAGGTTTACGCCTCCGTTAAAGGCAGTATGTCCGTCAATGACCAGAATTTTTCTATGGTCTCTGTAATTATAATGTGTGGATACAAAAGGTGTCGCTTTGGCAAACACTTTACACTGAATACCGAGTGCTTTTAACCGTTTAGGATAATCATGCGGCAGAAGCGCAAACTCACAGGTTCCATCATACATGACCCGCACATCCACACCCTGGGCAGCTTTTTTTGCCAGAATCTCCAGAATTCTTCCCCACATAATTCCTTCGTCTACGATAAAGTACTCCAAAAAAATAAAATGTTCTGCCAGATCCAGCTGTTTTAGCATTTCATCAAATTTGTCCTCGCCGCTTGGAAAATAGGTTACCATTGTCTGGTCATAAACCGGATGACACCCGCTGCGCTGCATATAGCGGGCCAGTGCAGCAGCGCCTTTGTTATGCTTTTCAAACCGTTCCATGACATCCTCAGACTGCGGAATGCATTTTTTCGTTTCTTCTATCAGCTCGCTTGTACGGACTTTCAGTGCAATATGTCCGATATCGCTCTGCGTATAGATGAGCAAAAGCACCCCGAATACAGGCATCAGCATAATGACAATCAGCCATGTAATCTTAACGGCAGGATTCATCTGGCTGTTTAAAAGAAGGACTACCATAATAAAACTAAGCAGTGCGGATCCTCCAATGACATGCGGCAGAAAGTCTCCAAACCACTGTAAAATACCAAAAAGAATCAGCACCTGGACAAAAAGCATGACAAGAATGAGTCCGAAGCGGCTGAATATGGCATGTATGATACCTTTCTGGCCTTTTTTCAAGAGACGAAGGCCTTTATTTTTATAATCTCTGTGCATCTGAGTTCCTCCTTTGAATTCTTTGAAGAGTATTATAAACCATACTGTCGCTGGATTGTCAAGCTGGAGTCTGTCTTAAAAATGATATTCGTAAGATTTTGGGAAAATATAACTGCCGGAATGGCAGAAACTGCTGGGAAATAAAACAAATCAGCGCAAAATTCTGATGCTGGAATGATTCAGACAAATAAGAACAATAAAAAGGATTCAGGATAAATTTGAAAAGACAGCCGGAGATTTTATTCTTAGAATATTTCCGGCTGTCTGGCTGCTTACCAGTCGCGTTCCCGAATGGCATCCTCTGCGTCGATCTCAATGTCAAACCATTTTAAAATGTATGCTACGGTTTCGCCGATACTTTCTCTTGCGGAAGTCTCTATTTCACTGTCATTTTCTTCAAATTCCTCCTGAAGGTCATTGATGGCCAGTGTCATTTCATCAAACTGCTTCTGGACTGCCTGGAGGTCCTGTTCGCCTGTTTCCAGAAATCCGATTACTTTTTCTGCCAGAAATTTTATTTTATCTACTAAAAAATCTGGAAAATAAGAATCCTTATACATGCTTTCTAACAATTTATAATCTTCATTAAATTTTTTCATACTTTATCCCAGTCTTTCAATGTTTTCAGCCGGCGGGTTCGGTATAGATTATCCGGACGCCGGGGCGGAGACACTTTTTTTGTTCCGCCTGCTAACAGTAAGAAATCCTAAATTTTCTGCGATAGCTGTGTGGCAGCGGACGGACCGGTGCCTGATGCCCTGGCGCTCTGGCATGCCTTATATTCTGGCACTGGCAGACACCTTTTGGGGCTTCCAGGTTTCTGGCAGCAGGCAGAAAATAAAGAATTTCATACTAATCGTGCCGTTCCAGCTCATTATCATAACATTCGCAGAATCTTGCTGCAAATGACGGAGTTTCTCCTGCTGCTAAGAGATGTGTCACATCTCCAAAGCTGCTCATGCGAAATGATGCGATGCCTTTGCGGCGTTCTTCGGTAACAAGTGTTGTAACGGAAGACGGAGCCGCGCAGGTTCCATGCCACAGTACCATTGGAGAAATACCAAGCAGATGTCCGAGCAGCACACATTCCAGCCCGAAATGACAGAAGAAAGCAATGGTATCCATATTGCTATGTACCGCACGGTAATAACTGCCTTCGCGTTCGTAACCGTGTTTTGCCAGTAATTCATCAAACGATCTGGTGATCCGGTGATATTCTTCTGCTACATTAGATTCCTGCATGGATTTATGCGAAGACCATTTGTCCCTGTCGTAGAACAGGGCTTCTTTTGTCCAGTCAGCAGGCAGCCAGTCCCAGGCGATGGATGCGTCGTCTTTGTTTGGTTTTTTGATAAGCGGTTTGAATTCCTGCAGCCATTCGCATTCCCGGGCGTGACGGTTCAGTTTTTTTAAGGTCAGGCTGGCAGTGTCTTTTGCGCGTCCCAGCGGTGATACATAAAAATCTTGAATGTCCATTTTACAAATCCGTTCTGAGAGCAGCTGAGCTTCTTTCCAGCCGGTTTCCGTCAGGGAGTCGGCTGCATAATCCGGGTCGGCATGTCTTATAATTAAAAGTTTCATAGTTAGAATCTCCTTATCCTATATTTCTCCATTTCAATGCGATGATATATAATCGAAATTATATTTATAAAACGTTGCGGAGGAAAATATATATTGTCTGACTTTTTTCTTTTGTAAGATAACATGTTTGTGAAAAAAAGTCAATGTCAGTGAGAATTCATCTGGAAAACGGTATCCAGACAGATATGTAAAATTTTTCCGGTAACAGCCAGGCCGAGACACTTTTTCTGTTCCGCCTGCAAACAGTAAGAACTTCTAAAGCAAGAGAAAAGAGACCAGTTCAAACAGGTCTCTTTTGAAATAAAAATATTATATCACTCATCATTAATCGTAGTCTTTATCCCAGTCCAGGATCTGTCCGGTCTGGGCATGAATGGTATATTCATATTCTATACGGTCTTTTACAAGTTCAATTTCATATACAGGAACGCCGTCGTCATAATCAGACTCAGCTTTTACAATGACTGCGCCAGGAACTTTCTGCTGGGCAATCTGCTTTGCTTTTTCAATGCCGATATCACCACTGCTGCTGCCGGAGCCATTTGAGGAAGAGGCAGTATATTTCCAGACGTATTCTATGAGAGCACCTGTGCGGGCATGAAATTTCAGCGTATAGGTTTTGCTGGAATCTGTCATTTTTACTTTGTAATAATCAGTACCGTCGTCAAATTTACGGGTAATGTTTGCGATAGTGCCTTTTTTTACTTTATTCTGTGCCAGGCGTTTGATTTTGCTTTCGCTGAGAACGGGTTTCTGGCTGTCCGGGTTTACAGAGATTTTTTCCCAGCTGTATTCCAGAATTTTGGCATCTTTCGCACGGTAAGTGATTTCATATTTCTTATTTCCTTTGACCAGCTGCACCTCATATACGAGCGTGCCTTTTTCATAATCACGGTCTGTTTCGGTAATGACTGCGCCAGGAACTTTTTCCAGTGCTTTTTCTCCTGCCTGGTGCTCGCTGCTGATGGATGCAGCATACACGCTGTGTGACCATGCCAGAATGCCGGATGCTGCAAAACATGCGGTAAACAGAGCTGATTTCATAGTTTTTGTCAGTTTCATTTTGAATCCTCCTTAATTAAATATAAAATTAAATACAAATCAAATATTTGGTTAATCCAGCGGTTCAGCTTCCCAGCTGCGGATAGCTCCGCTGTAGGCATCAATTTCAAATTCGTATTCCATACCGCTATAGATAATTTTTCCTTCATATTCCATCACACCGTCGTCTAAATCCATTTCAAATTTATAGATGTCGCTTTCGGATGCGCCAGGAACCTGGGCAAGTGCCAGTTCTTTTGCTTTTTCTTCAGAAATCTTTTTTTCTCCTGATCCGGCTTGTGAAGGAGTGTGTCCGGTGTCATAGTCATACTTTAGAACATCTCCGGTAGAAGCATCAATTTCGTAGTCATATTCTTTGCCGCCGTTTACAAAAAATTCTATTTCATACAGTGTACGGCCATGATCATAATCCAGCTCGCATTTCAGGAAAACGGCATCTTTATTAGAAACGCCTGCATGTCTGAGGGCACTTGCTTTCGCATCTTCCGGAGTAATGTTCCTGTTCTGCTGACTGTCCGCAGCATCAGAGGATGCAGCGTTTTTGCCGGCATTCTGCGAACTGGCGGATGTGCCGTTTTTTTCAGTATTCTGCGAACCGTCCGAAGCAGTATTTTTGCTGGTATTCTGTAAACTGTCTGTATCATTTGCGGCTGCACTTTGTGAATCAGCAGATGCACTGTCTGTATCATTGTTCTGTGAATCAGCGGACGTACTGTCTGTACCGGTATTTAGCGAATCAGCGGGCGTACTGTCCAAAGCGGTGTGGGGTGCGCTGGAATCGATAATGTTTCCGGTCAGGGCATCTATGTCATATTTGTAAGTCTGGCCTTCTTTTATAAAATCTATCTGATAATAATCCACACCGCTGCGGCTGGCAAGATCTGATGCTGTAAATTCTACATCTGATGCTGCCAGGCCCGCATCTTCTAATGCTGCGCGCTTTGCTTCATCTAAGCTGATAAAATCCATCTGAGACTTTTGCCCGGAGCAGCCGGAAGATAACAGCACAGCCAGCCCGGCAGCGCAGAGGAAATAGTTTGCTTTCATGAAATCTGTACTCCTTTTTTATTATATTTTATTCATTGCTCTTGAATCTGTATTAAGTCTAAAGCAGATTTATGAAATGAGTATGAAATTTAAAAATTTTTTTTATTTTATATTCTGTGCTGCATCCGGCAGGTGCAGTGTAAAGCAGCTGCCAGTGTCCGGGATGCTTTCCAGTGTCATGTATCCTTTGTGGATGCGTGCAATCTGTGATACCATAGACAGTCCGAGTCCTGCCCCGGTTTCTCCGCTGCGTGCTGTGTCAGCCTGATAAAAGCGCTGCCAGACTTTATCCTGCTGGTCTTTCGGAATACCTATACCGTCGTCTCTTACCTGCAGCAGGACTTCGGTTCCGCTGCGGATGACAGTAATCCATACATGGCCATCGGGCTTTCCGTATTTAAATGCGTTTTCCACAAGATTCTGAAGGAGTCGGGCAAGCAGCGAAGGGTTTGCATGGACAGTGATTTCCTGAAGTTCCAGAGTCAGGCGTTTCCGGGGATAGGACGATTCTTCGCAGTGGTTTTGCACCAGCTTAGCCAGGTTTACAGGTTCAAGCCTGTTTAGCTCTGTCTGCTGGTCCAGGCGGGTCATGCTTAAGAGCTGGGAAATCAGGACAGACATTTTTACTGCCTGGCGGTAAATCATCGTAATGGTTTCCTGGCGTTCTTCAGGTGTTTCATCGTATTTTTGTGCATATTCACAGGCACCTTTAATAACTGACACCGGGGTGCGCAGTTCGTGGGAAGCATCCGCAGTAAACTGTTTTTCTGCTTCAAAAGAACGTTCCAGCCGTTCAAATAAATGGTCAAAGGTTTCAGCCAGCCTTGAAAATTCATCCTGTCCCGGCGGCAGGCCGATACGCCTGGAAAGGTCACTTGCTTCATTCATGGCTTTTGCAGTCTGTACAATGCTCTCCAGTGGCCGGAATGCCTGTCTGGCAATCCAGTAGCTTCCCAGTGCGGCCAGTATCAGAAAAAGCGGAAGCACTATGAGTACGGCAAACAGCAGACTCTGCGAAAACTGGCGGCTGCGGGGGATTTCGATCAGGCCGCGGAGCCAGGCACCTTCTTTCCAGCTGTTTATATAATACAGATCCAGTACCAGATATTCGTCTTCGCCTGCAGAAACCGTCCGGGTCAGTCCGTTTTGAAAAGGTTCCCCGGCGGGAAAAGATACCGGAACCTGGCCTGCTATCAGAGAATGGGTCTGGCTGTAAACAAGGGTAGATACGCCATACCGGTAAAACTGAAAACCGTCTGTTAATTTCAGACGTCCGTTTTCAAAGGTGATCTGTTTCATATTGTTTTGTACGGTATGAGAAAGCTGGGACATGCATGTCTGAAAGGTGACCCGGCTGCTGACTGACAGTGTAAAACCAAGCATCAGGACCGCAAGCAGAGACATCAGCAGCGTAAGCCAGACGGTAATTTTTATTTTGACAGATATATTTCTCATAGGCTGTTTCCCGGGACGTCTTCACGAAGCGTCCAGCCAGTGCCGCGGATTGTATGCAGAAGCTTCGTTTTCTGTCCGCCGTCAATCTTTTTGCGCAGACGGCTGATATATACGTCTATATTATTTGAGTTTCCTGTATATTCATAATTCCAGATTTGATTTTCCAGCTGTTCCCTGGACAGGACGGCTCTCTGGTTACGGATCATATATTCGAGTATAGCAAACTCTTTGGGCAGCAGCGGGATATTTACGCCGTTTCTGCTGGCTGTCTTCTGGCGGATATCTACGGTGAGGTCTGCAATGGAAAGCTGGTTGCTGCGGCTTCCGGCATGTTTGCGGGTCATGGCACGGATTCTTGCTAACAGTTCGTCAAAATCAAACGGTTTGACCAGATAATCGTCCGCTCCGTAATCAAGGCCTTTTACCCTGTCTGCAACGGCGTCGCGTGCAGTAAGCATCAGTATGGGAACATCCAGCCCCTGTTTCCGTATTTTCTGCAGCAGGCCAAAACCATCTAATTTTGGCATCATAACGTCTAACAGAATAGCGTCGTATTCTGCACCCGGCAGATACGCCAGAGCATCTTCGCCGTTAAAACAGCCGTCTGCACTGTATCCTTCTTTTTTTAATATTTTTAGAATCAGCCGGTTCAGATCCGGTTCATCCTCGACAACTAAAATACGCATGTAAATTACCTTCTGCCTTTCTTAAATATATGGTATTTCCATTTATCCGGTATCCTATTCACAGTGTGCAGAGCACTGGCTGGTTCAGATATTCCGAAAGAATTGAACGAAAAAGAGAATATATACATGGAGCGGATAATATATGTAAAACAGGTATTTCAGACTGCGGCCTTTCTGGCCATTGTATAAAAGCATAAATGGAGCTGCCAGAAACATGCACCACTGTGTATTTATAAATAACTGGTAAACACCGAAAAATACCGGAGCAAACCATACAGACTGCGTTGTAAAAAAGACAGATCCCGGTACAAGCATGCAAATCAGCGACAGTAATGCAAGGATGATGCTGTTTATTACACTGTTATGGATAAAATACCATGCAATTCCCATAAGTACAAACAAAATAGAATAATCTACGTTCATTGGGGACGGGAAAAAGACAGAGATTACAGCCCATACGTTATGAAAGCCATGCTCTGACAAAATAACATGCAGCACATAAGACAGAAACGGCAGCAGCAGGCCGAAGGAGCAGATTAAGACGGTCCGGACCCGGCTGCGGTTATTTTGAATCTGTTTCTGCTGTATCATACGTTCTATACAGTATATGAATAATGCTGTATAAAAGAACGCAGGAAGGGTATTGCCCGGACCCGGCTGTCTGGTATAGAGTTCAATCATCCTGTTTAGAAGCTCTATGATCACGCCCGCGGCATATAAGCGGAAAATATAACCTGGTTTATTATGTGTATGCCGCATCCCTTCTGTGACCATAAATAGAAAAAGCGGCGCGGCAATTCGTCCGGCAATCCGTAATCCGTCATTGACAGTCTGGCTGGATGTGAATGTCTGATATGCGCCGATATGGTCTATGGTCATGGTAATTAACGCAATGATCTTGATCTGAAAGGCGTTGAGCGAAAGTAAACAGCCGGTATGTGTGTTCATGATTCCTTCCTCCCTGAGTATGTATTAGCAAAGATATCTGACAGCCCTTTTATATAAACAATACTATCATGGCAGGAGATAAAAATCAATGACAATCACATTTGGCAGAAGTGAAAACGGATATGTGCCGTTTGGAAAATGCAGCCCGGACATTTTATTTCATATGATTTTGCTGCAGGCTTTTGCGGATCAGCGTATCTGTATGGCAAAAATAGGCAGAAATAACAAGATATAGCTTGAGAAATTAAAAAAAATGTATATAATAAATATAAACTGTTTTCAGAGTTTTAAAAAAGATGCTGTAAGCAGTCAGACCCTGATTAAATTAGGAAATGATATTTTGCAGAGCCGGTACAGGCGGCAGTCAGACATATTTGAAGGAAGAGACACAGCCATGTTTATTGCAATTTTAGAAGATAACGCAGGTTACCGTAAAACAATCAGAGAATATATTGCACGCTACCAGTCAGAATCTGACGTGGAAATCCAGACTACAGAATATGCAAACGGTATGGATCTTTTGGACGATTTCCGCGGACAGTATGATATCCTTTTGATGGACATCGGGATGCAGGGACTAAGCGGCATGGAGACGGCAAAGCAGATCCGATCCGAGGATGAAAATGTAGTCATTGTATTTATTACAAAGCTGGAACAGTATGCGATAGAAGGGTATTCTGTAGATGCTTTTGATTTTATTTTAAAACCGATTACGTATTATAATTTTTCGGTCAAGCTTGCAAGAGCGGTCAGGCGGGCACAGAACCGTTCGCCCGGCCGTATCTGGCTTGCGATTAAAGGCGGGGCGAGGAGCCTTGAGACACGCGATATTTATTTTGTGGAGATAGACGGCCATACCCTGCGTTACCATATCAGACAGGAAGTGCTGGAAATCAGAGGGACGATGAAGCAGGCAGAATCTGAGCTGACGGATTATCATTTTGTTAAATGTAACCAGTGGTGCCTGGTGAATCTTCAGCATGTGAAGGAAATCCGCGAAAATACAATCAGAATTTTGGACAAAGAGCTGAAAATCAGCAGGCGCATGCGGAATGCATTTCTTTCTGCATTTATGGATTACGCAGGAGGCGATAATTGATGGTGTATCTGGGATATGTCTTAACAGGATCTGCATTCTGGCTCTGCAGCATGGTATTCCAGTACCGCTTAAAACATAAAAGAAACTTCAGGCTGCGGGCAGCTGTTTCTTATCTGGTCTGTGTGGCAGGGACAAATGTGATCGAATTTGTGCATAACGGGATGGATTTTATTCCGCTTATGATAGCGCTGTTTCATCTGGTGCAGTTTTGTAATATTTGTCTTGTATCGGATGTGGACTGGACGATGGCTTTATATACATCAGTCTGTTCCGGAGTTGTAAGCTGTATTTTCAGCAGTCTGTACATGTGGATGTGGGAAGTAGAGCACGGTAAAGGGCTTGTGCTGGATTTGGCACATACTGCTTCGTATCTGATTCTTTATACGGCAGGGTGTGCCGTTTTGTTTTTTACGGTTTCAAAGTGGATGTTTCATGAACAGGTACGTGTCATTGGGCCGCGCCAGCTGTCGTCGGCGGTTATGCTGGCCATGATTTCGGATTACCTGTTTTATTATGTAAATGAATTAATCAGTCTGGAACAGTACCCGGTCAATGTGCTGCTGCAGGTTTACTGCATAACGGTGCTGTATCTGCAGAACGCACTGTTTCGTGAGAGCGCGGTTTCGCATGAACTGCAGCAGATGGATCTGATGTGGCACCAGCGTGAGAAGCAGTATCAGCTGTCCAGGGAAACCATTGCGCAGCTGAATCAAAAGAGCCATGATTTGAAATACCAGGTAGAAGCTTTAAGGAGCATGGATGATTCTGAAGAAAAAATAAAGATGTTAGATGAAATGGAACGGACAGCGCAGATTTATGACTATATTTTACGGACCGGAAATGAGGTGCTGGATGTTCTTTTAACGGAAAAAAGCCTGTACTGCCGGTCGGTCCGGATTTATATTCAGTGTATTGCTGATGGGAAAATTCTGCGGTTTATGAATCCGGTGGATTTATATACGCTCTTTGGCAATGCGATTGATAATGCGATTGAATCAGTGTCGGCTTTTGAGGATGAAGAGAAGCGCAGCATTGATATTTTAATACACAAAAAGCAGCAGTTTGCCGTTATCGTGATCAGGAATCCGAGTAATTCCAGGCTGCAGTACAAAGGAGGACGGCTGGTCAGTTCAAAGCCGGAAAAAGGCTATCATGGATTTGGCGTAAGGAGTATTCAGCATATTGCTGCAAAATATAACGGGAGGGCGTCTATAGATCAGAAGGAGGGGGACATCGTTTCGCTCCGGATTGTGATACCGATTCCATTTAAAACCGCTTATGACAAAAATAAGACCACCTGAGACATTTTTTGTCCGGGCGGTCTTTTTTGTGCTAAATTAATAAAAATGCATTTTAGAAAAGGAGGTATTTATGCGAAATGATGAGAAGCTGATGGGCGAATGGCAGTTTCGAGGACCTTCTGGTACAAAAAAGACGGTAAAACTGCCGCATACATGGAACAATTTGGACGGGCAGGACGGCGGAAACGATTACTGGCGCGGCAGCTGCCTTTATGAAAAAAATTTTCCAAAACCGGTATTTACACAGGATGAGCGGGTGTATCTGGAGTTTCAGGGGGTGAATGCTTCAGCGGAAGTACAGCTTAACGGTGTAAAGGTTGCGGAACATGACGGCGGTTATTCCACATTCAGGGCAGATGTCACAGAAGTACTCAAGGACGAAAATGTGCTGAAGGTGAAGGTGGATAACAGTGTGAATAACCGCGTATATCCACAGAAGGCAGATTTTACATTTTATGGCGGCATTTACCGGGATGTGCTGCTGAAAACCGTATCAAAATACCACTTTGACCTGGATGAGCTGGGCGGCAATGGAATCAGGGTGACGCCTTCTGTAAAGGGGAAAAACGCAGGTATACACATAGAGACGTTTCATAATGCCAAAGATGCCAAAGATGCGAAAGTACAGGTAAGCATTCTAGATGCCGAGGGGAAACAGGCTGCTTTTGGAGAGGGTGCAGACCTGACGCTTGACATACAGGATGTACATTTATGGGATGGTGTATTTGATCCTTATCTGTATACGGCGCATGCAGCTTTACTGGTGGATGGAAAGACTGTGGATGAGGTGAGTGCCAGGTTTGGCGTGCGTACCATTTCGATAGATCCTAAAAAAGGATTCTTCTTAAACGGACGCTCTTATCCGCTGCGGGGTGTCAGCAGACACCAGGATTTTAAAGCGCTTGGCAATGCGATTACAAAAGAACACCACAGGCGGGATATGGAACTGATCAAAGAGATGGGTGCGAATACAATCCGGCTGGCGCATTACCAGCATGACCAGTATTTTTATGATCTGTGCGACGAATACGGCATGGCAGTATGGGCGGAGATTCCTTATATATCCGAGCATATGCCGCAGGGCAGGGAAAATACGGTTTCCCAGATGAAAGAGCTGATCACGCAGAATTACAATCATCCGTGTATTGTAACCTGGGGGCTGTCAAATGAGATTACGATTTCTACGAAGGATAAGGCAGATATGCTGGATAACCACCATGTGCTGAATGACCTGTGCCACAAAATGGACCCGACAAGGCCTACGACGCTGGCATGTTATGCGATGTGCGGGCCGTTTAACCGTGTAGCGCATATCAGCGACCTGGTGTCCTGGAACCTGTATCTGGGCTGGTATGTGCCGGGCCTGTTTTTAAATGACCTGTGGATGGATTTTTTCCATTTCCGGTATCCAAACCGTCCGCTGGGATTTTCTGAGTACGGGTGCGAGGCAATGCCGAATCTTCATTCCTCAAAACCGCACCGCGGCGACCATACAGAGGAATACCAGTGTGTTTACCATGAATATATGCTGGAGTGTTTTGAAAGACATCCGTTTTTGTGGGCGACCCATGTATGGAATATGTTTGATTTTGCAGCAGATGCCAGAGACCAGGGCGGAGAGCCGGGGATGAATCATAAGGGTCTGGTCACATTTGACCGCAAAACAAAAAAAGACAGTTTTTACTTATATAAAGCATGGTGGAGCAGCGAACCGTTTGTGCATATCTGCGGCAGCCGTTATAAAGACCGGGCGGAAACACAGACGACAGTGAAAGTATATTCCAATCAGCCTGAAGTAGAACTGTATACAAACGGGACAAAGGCAGGGAAAAAGTCCGGACAGCATGTATTTACATTCCAGATTCCGCTGAATGGGGAAGTGAAGCTGGAAGCACGTGCAGGTAAGCTGCGGGACCAGGCAGTTATCCGCCATGTAAACACACCAAATCCGGCCTATAAACTAAAAAAGACAAAAAGCAAAAGTGCGAACTGGGTATAATGATGTGATTTCTCCGCCTGGGCGGAAATCAATATATATCTAAAGGAGGAAAGTTATATGAAAAAGAAAGGAACTGGCGTTAAGCTGTGGAGTGCTTTAAGCGTGGTAACAGCCATACTTTTAGTGGCAGTTATCATCGGCACATCCTATGCGAACCGGTATGCTACTACGATTAATGTAGCGCTGGGTATTGAGACGACCAAGATTATCAAAGGGGAAGATTCTGGCGATACAGAGTATTTTAAGAGCGACTTTGCTTCAGAGGATGAACGTGTAAAGTATGAAGAAGAGCTGTGTGCCAGAGTAGAATCAGAAGGCGCTGCGCTGTTAAAAAATGATAATCAGGCGCTGCCGCTTAGTTCCGGCGCAAAAGTCAGCCTTTTTGCAAGAGGATCGGTAGATCTGATGTATGGCGGTACCGGATCCGGCGGTGTTTCCACAGATAATGCGCCGACTTTAAAGGATGCCTTAAATGACCAGGGAATTGAAATCAATCAGACACTGTGGGACGTTTATGCGACAGGTGCTGCAAAAGAATATACCCGCAAGACACCGGATGCGATTTCAGACACACTGGAAGCGAATACCCAGTATGCGGTAAATGAAGCACCATGGTCTGTGATTGAAAAAGATGCCAAAAGTTCATTTGCAGAGTTTGGGGATGCTGCAATTGTCGTGCTGGCACGCTCCGGCGGCGAAGGTGCAGACCTTCCATGCGGCGATACAGGAAATGATTTAGATTATAGCTTCGGACAGGAAGGTGACGGAAATTATCTGGCACTTTCAAAAGAAGAACAGGAACTTTTCGCAGGGTTAAAAGCGCTTAAAGACGACGGTACGTTTAAGAGTATTATTGTACTGCTGAATTCTTCCAATGCAATAGAGCTGGATTTCTTAAATCCGGATATCTGCGGCACAGATTACGGTATTGATGCCTGCATGTGGATCGGTGATGTAGGCCAGACTGGTGCAAATGGTGTAGGACAGCTGCTTGCCGGCGCAGTATCGCCTTCCGGCAGCATTGTGGATACATTCTGCTATGACAATATGACAAATCCTGCAATACATAACTTTTACTCAATTAAGTATCCGAGTGCAGAATCTTTAAAACTGAACATAGACGGTGCTGATGTACAGGGCATGTACAGTGTGTACCAGGAGGGCATTTACCTGGGCTACCGTTATTATGAGACGCGTTATGAAGATTCCGTTATGGGAACAGGCAATGCCGGAGACTTTGACTACAATAAACAGGTAGCATATCCGTTTGGCTACGGCATTTCTTATACAGATTTTGAATACAGCGGATTTAAGGCTGTAGAAAATGATGACAGCTTTGATATTTCTGTCAAAGTAAAAAATACAGGCGATTATGCAGGAAAGAAAACGGTACAGGTATATTTCCAGTCGCCTTACACAGACTATGACAAACAAAACGGCATTGAAAAGGCAAGCGTAGAGCTTTGCGGATTTGCAAAGACAGATGTGCTGGAGCCAGGTGCTTCTGAAGATGTTACCATTAATATTCCAAAGAAAGAACTGCGTACTTACGACGCTGACAATGCAAAAACATACATCTTAGATGAAGGTGATTATTACTTTACCATCGGCAACGGAGCACATGAAGCAGTGAATAACATTCTGACTGCCAAAGGTTTTGAAGGAGATGCCAAAGGCGATAAGTCCGTGACCTGGAAGTGGACAAATTCTGAGTTAGACACAACAATGTTTGCCACATCCGCAGCAACAGGTTCTCAGATTACAAACCTGTTTGACGAGGCTGATCCGAATAAGTGTTCCACAGCTCCGGGAAATGTTGTATGGCTTTCACGTTCAGACTGGGAAGGCACGTATCCGTCAAAAGCAGCAGCGTTAGACGCAAATGAGGATATGGCAGCAGCACTGGCAATTACCCGCTATAATGCAGCTGAAGAAGAAAAGGCAGAGATGCCGACGCTCGGCGCGGACAACGGACTGATACTTGCTTCTATGATAGGCAAAGAATATGACGATCCGCAGTGGGAGCAGCTCCTTGACCAGCTGACCTACAGCGAAATGGTAAATACGATTACATTAGGTTTCCACAATACGGCTGCCTGTGAATCAATCGGCAAGGCAGCAACAAAGGACGAAAACGGTCCGCAGGGCTTAACAGCAGCTTTAACAGGCGGTGCTTCTGCTATGTGCTACACGTCTGAAGACGTGATGGCAGCAACATTTAACGTAGAATTAATGGAAGACTTAGGACGGTGTATCGGAGAAGACTGTCTTGCATGGGGCTATTCAGGACTTTACGGTCCGGGTGTCAATATGCACCGTACTCCTTATTCCGGGCGTAATTTTGAGTATTACTCCGAAGATCCGTTTATTTCAGGTACCATCTGTGCAGCAGAGACAAAAGGCATCCAGTCAAAGGGTGTTTATGTATATTTGAAACACGTAGCATTAAATGACTCTGAATCCAGCCGCCGCGGCGTTAACACATGGCTCAATGAACAGACAGCCCGCGAGATTTATCTGGAAGTAGCAGACAAGGCAGTAATGGACGCAGGTGCATGGTGTACGATGAGCGGATTCAACCGCTGGGGCACAACCTGGTGCGGCGCTTATAAAGCACTTCAGACAGACTATTTAAGAGGCGAGCTTGGCATGCGCGGCATGAGCATTACTGACTACTCCGGCAGCAGCGCATATATGGATCTGATTGACGGCATGCGTGCCGGATCCGATATCTGGGACAGCCCGGACCCGACGATACACACGACAAAGGCAAATACAAAAGAGTATGAAAATGATCCGAATGTTGTGCTGGCAATGCGTAATGCAATGCACAATGTGCTGTATACAGTCGTTAATTCCAACGCAATGAACGGCCTGTCAGAAAATGATACACTCAAAGTGGTTACACCATGGTGGAAGACAGCACTGACAGCACTGAATGTTGTAATTGCTCTGGCATTTGCAGGCAGCGTGCTGATGCTGATCCTTAAGATTCGCAAAAAGAACGAAGCCTGAGGATAGCAGCGTGCTGATGCTGATCCTTAGGATTCGCAAAAAAACGAAGCCTTGGCAGGAGAGGCCTGGAAACCCCAAAGGGCAGCAGAATGCTTAAATCAGGGCTAAGATAGAATTAAAAAGCAGACAGCCGTATGCAGTATTTTCTGTATACGGCTGTCTGAGAAGAAAAAGGAGGGCTTTATGAGCAAGACGGAAAATACGGCTTCGGTTACAATGAACCGGGCAAAACCATACCAGCTTGTCCTGTTTCCGTTTAATAATGGCGCTACGAATGTCTATTACATCCTGACATCTTCGTACATCGCCTATTATGGCGGGGTTTTAGGGCTTCTGACGGTTTTTGCCGGCACAATGGTTACAGTTATGCGTCTGTTTGACGCAGTGACAGACCCGGTAATCGGGGCACTGATTGACAAGACAAATGGCAGATTTGGCAAATTCCGCCCTTTTATGGTGTTAGGCAATCTGATTATGGCAGTCTCTTCGATTCTGCTGTATTTTTGTACCCAGCTGGTTCCGGCCAGCATGATGCCGATGCGGTATGTGCTGTATGTACTTTTTTATGCAATCTATGTAATCGGATATACATTCCAGACTTCAGTTACCCGTTCCGGCCAGACGGTATTAACCAATGACCCGAAACAGCGCCCGATGTTTACGATTTTTAATCTGGTAGCCAGCATGCTGGGCATGGGGGCAATTCAGTTCTGTGCACCGATTATCCGTGCTAACTTTGGGGATTATACGACACAGAGTTTCTTTAATGTGCTGATCCCTGCAGCTATTGTCGTTTCTGCAGGGCTGACCGTACTGGGTGTGATTGGTATCTGGGAAAAAGACCAGCCGAAATATTTCGGTATGGGCGGGGCAGTTCAGGAGAAGGTAAAGGTTTCCGAATACATTGCCCTGATTAAGGCAAACGGACCCCTGCAGCGGCTGATGGTAGCCGGAGGCGGCTGTAAGCTGGCACTGGCAATTGCGACGAACACGGCCGTACTGGCAATGCTTTATGGCGGCATGATGGGGGATTATGATAATCTGTATCTGCCGATGATGGTATTAGGATATGTATTTTCTGCTCCGTTTTTCTATTTAACGATACGTACTTCCCAGAAACAGGGACAGAAAGCCTCGCTGATGCGGTATGTAGCGGTTGCGCTGGTATGTTATATCGGCGTTATGGTGCTGCTGATTCTGTGGGGGCGCTCAGATGTCTTTACACTGTCTTTATACAGTACAGATCAGGGATTTCACCTGACACTGAACCTGTATACGGTACTGTTTATTTTATTCTTTGGCATTGGTTACGGTGCTTATTATGCAACAGCCGACATGCCGATTCCAATGGTAGCAGACTGCTCAGATTACGAAACTTACCGTTCAGGCAAATATGTTCCGGGCATTATCGGGACACTGTTTTCGCTTGTAGACAAGCTCGTATCCTCACTCAGCTCCACGGTTGTAGCATTTGCTGCCGCAGCGATTGGATTCTCACAGGCGCTGCCGGGTGCAGATGATCCGTTTGTGCCAGGGATGAACATTGTAGTAATTATTTTATTCTGCGTGATTCCAATGGCGGCATGGGCTGCGACGCTGATTGCGATGAAAGGATATATACTGACTGGAGATAAAATGAAAGAAATTCAGGCAGTTAATGCAGTCAGAAAAGATGCCATTGCCAAAGGGATGAGCATGGAGCAGGCAATGGAGAAGTGGAAGACCATTGACCAGGTGCCGGAGGAATTTCTGTAGGGATGAGTAAAACAAAAAAAGATTATATTATAGGCGGGAAGGAATAAGATTAAGAAAGTTAATAATGGCAAGACAAGAAAAAGAGCTGTAAAAAAGAAAAATATAAAACGATAATCTAAACGTTAATTGCTGAAAATCTTTGTCTTGAATTATTTTGTCTTATAGCTTATAATCAGTGTAGAGGTAATGGAGATATTGCAACGTCCCCATTACCCTAGACGGAAACTATATTGTACTATAATAATTACAAAAAGCTATCCACTATTGCGAGGGTTCTTTCTGAACTTTGGGTATGATAGGTAATAAAAGAACAGGTCAAAGATCT
>CAJTVR010000083.1 GCA_910580075.1 uncultured Eubacterium sp.
GAGATTATAAGATTGTTGTTTATAATATGTCAGATTAAAACGTTTTGTCTGACACTGAAATTCGAGTTTGAGGAAAGTCACGAAAAAGGGAGCGTTCCCCAATGAGGACGCTGTACGAAAGGCCTTCTATCTGCGAATTGTGAAATTGTATAAAAAGTGGAATGACCGTCCCGTAGCCAATCGGGCATTAGTACGTAATCAGCTTGCCATGGATGATAAGATGCAGACACGCATTCTCAAATATGAGCAGTGTTGATTCTGCATGTAAAACCGGCAGCTTTGAAAACTGCCGGTAAGGAAATTTTATAAAACTTACACACTTTACTTGACAAACCAAAAAAACAGCATAATCTTTCGACTTTTTTTGTCCAAAGTATTGACATAGGTCCACTTCAGCTTTACAGCACTTTCACCTTCTTTACTTTGCTCCACGCGCTGTAATAAGCCGTTTTTCCAGATTTCTTATAACATCTGACTCTCACATAATATGTTTTCTTCGATTTCAGCTTCGACAGAGTTTTGGAAACTTTTGATACAGATTTCACTGTTTTCATTACCTTCTGCTTTTTAAAATCCGAAGATAATGCATACTGAATCTGAAATCCTGTCGCTTTTTTGTTCTTTTTCCATTTTACAGTCATTGTCTTTGCAGACCCTGTTTTCAGACTGGAAACCGCCGGTGTTGTCAGACGGTATATTTTCAGTCCTTTTTTATCATATGAACTGGTCTTTTTGTCATTGTATGCCCTGACTGTATAAATATATGTCTTACCATTTTTCGCTTTTACTGCCGGATCGGTATAGCTGACGTTTTTCTTTCCTTTTATGTCTGCTATCCGTTTCCAGCGTCCTGCAGATGTTTTACGGTATATATAATAACCGGAGGCATTCGCAGATTTGGACCATTTGACCGTAACGCCTGCTGCTGCATTTTGAGCTTTCAAAAGCCTCGGTTTTGCAACTGCTTTTTCTGCTTCCGGCTGCTGCGGATTTTCCGGTTCTGGTGTTTGCGTATCCGGGGTTTCCGGTATTTCCTTGTCTGTGTCGTCTTTTGGCGGCTGCTGCGGATAGATAATACCCGGATGGTATGTGCCAGACGAGCCAGATGAACCAGATGAGCCGGATGAATCAGAGTTTCCAAATGAAATCTGAACCAGATCCGACAAATCCCTGTCGTCTAAAAATGTTCCGCGCACAGCTTTCACATTTCCTGCCTGAACCATGGCTGAATCTGCTAAGTCCCGCTGCAGCGTAACAGTTCCGACTGTCAGCATACCGCTTTTTTCTGTAAAAAGCGGCTTTGTGCCTGCTATGTAAACGTCCAGCGTTTTTTTATCATCGCCTGAGTATGTCTCAGCCACTTTCGAACTGCCAGTTACCTGTGATGAAAATTTAAAACCGGAAAATGTCCCGCTGTCGGTCTTCAGGCTGAGCTGGAGAGATGACAGTTTCTCGTCAGCTGCATTCGGCATAATAAGTTTTACAGTTATAACATTGTCCTGCGCTTCCAGCACAAGCTGTTCTGCAGACGGTGCTGCTGCAAATGTTAAAACTGACTGTTCTTCTGTGCGGCCTGCTGCAAATGTTAAAACTGGCTGTTCGGCGGACGGTGCTGCTGCAAACGTTAAAACTGGCTGTTCTTCCGTGCGGCCTGCTGCGGATACGCTGGCCGTCTGCTGTGATTTTTCCTCCTGAACAGCCAGGGATATCCCCTGGCTGGCAGATGGAAGTGTCACGGACTCCAGACTCTGAGGCAGGCTGATGTAATCTGTATCACTTACCAGTCTTTCCCCTTCCAGTGTTTCAGCGTCATCCACCCGGTACAGTTCTGCACGGATTTTCCTGCCAGACAGGCCTGCTTGCAGCTGGCTGTTCACATACTCTGACCCGATATAATAAATCCATATGCCGTCTGCTACATTCTGCACCGGCCCGTCTTCCGGCACATCTGCCAGAATTACCTGTCCTGCATTAACAGCATTTTGTGAATCTGTGCCTCCCACCGTATTTCCGTTTTCATTATAAAGACGTACTACATTATACGCCGGATTACCTCTGTAAGAACCGATAAAGACAATGGAGCCCTGTGTAATGATATCAGACGCATCACTGCCATAGCGGTAATCTGCTGACAGTTTTGCTGCTTCAATCCGCACCGTGCTGCCACTGCTATCCAGAGCATCGATTCCAAACTCAATATTATCTCCGGCTACTTTTAATACATCCAGTTCGTGAATCTGAATTTTATTACTCTGTCCGGAAAGAACCAGTTTCAGGGCATCGGTCTGATAAGCCATGGAATAATTCTGATCCAGATTTACATCTTTGGCCAGAGGTATCTTTTCGGCCTCTTCTCCCTTAAAGCTGCCGGCTGCGGCACTCTGCCAGATACCGTTCATATTCCGCACATAAATCTCATAACTGCCGTCCGTACTTCCCTGATACTGCAGTGCCGTAACTGCATGTGACTTGTTAAATTCCAGAATCACTTCTGCATTCCCGGATTCTGACGCTCTGCCTGTAAAATACGTGCTGGCATCATTGTCAATTGCTTTTTGGAGTTCTCCCTGCATCAGCGCTTTTTGTTCATCTTCACAATCCTGGACACCGCCGGCAGATGACGTTCCGCTGTCTGCTGCGATATCGGCTGTCAGATTATTTGCTTTCACAGTCCAGTCTGTCTTACTGATATAACTTTCGATGCTGACCTTCACCGGTGCAATCGTCTGTGTCTTTGTACGGTTTAAAAATCTGTCAATAAGCGTTACTTCATAAGTAACCGCACGGTTATTCATTGCCGCTAATTTGTCTTTAAACACAATTTCTGTACCGGAATTTCCATTCACAGTTACAAATCCCGCCAGCTGGCTTTCACTCTCTTTGCCGCCAGGCTTTTTCACAGAACGTGCAATCTCATAACCAAGTACTTTTTCCCGGTCGGACGCATTTGCTGGCAGCGGTATTGTAATGCTTACATCACTGGTTCCTGCTTCAGCCTTCGCTCCTTCCAGCCCTGCCTTGTCCGGTGCAAGAGCTGAATTGATGCCTGCCAGCTGGTATACACGATCGTTATCATTCGCATAGTAAATCGCTCTTGTTTCTTTTTCAAACTGTTCTGCATATTTTACCGTATCTTCATCCGGAACCATTCCCCAGCGCTCGAAAAATTCCAGAAGATTCTTCTCTGCTGCAGCACAGGATAGACGCATCAGTTTCTGATCTGTATCTCCTGATAAATTCAGTTTTATTTCTTTGTTTAATTTTTCATCTGCACGCGCCGGTTTTCTGGCATAGTAGTCCATCCTTGCAAAGAACAGTCCATCCAGCTGATCTGCATGGCTGTCATACGTCTTATAATTATATCCTTTGTCGTATGCCAGATGCAGCTGCCAGTACATGCCAAGCTGCGTAAATACATTGGAGGCACGGCCTTTTGCATTGGAAGTCACTTTCTTATACACTTCGTCATAAGAAAACCGCACACTGTCATTTCTGTCTTTTGCCTGTGCAAGCACAGAAAAATAGTTGTTTGTAATTTCTGCCACTGCATAAGCACCCTGGTTGATACAGTGACCGATTTCATGCGCAATGCCCCAGCCGAAATACTGTCCGCTTACATGCCTGCCATCGGCATCTGACTCAACCGGCTTTCCGCTGGCCATGCCCTTTGTTTCAGGATACTCAATCCCGATATGATTGCCGGAAGCATACATAAACGCCCCTGCAAACATTCTCTGATACCGGATGTTCTGGTGTCCGGCAGGTATTTTGTCAATTGGATCTTTTGCATTTTTATTCAGACCCTTATGCTGGTAGAACAGATACATCATATCTTCCATTGCCTGCATCGACTGTGACAGTGTTCCTGCAGGGTCTGAACTGCCTGATCCGCTCAGCACCTGCTGCGCCGGAATCGAAAGCATCATTGTATCCAGCAGGATATCTGTAGCGCCAAGGATACAGTTTCTTTCATCATAATCATACTTTACATTCTGATTCGATGAGCTTTTATGCAGCTGGTTATGATTTGTCTGCATCTGGCTTACATATGTATTCAGATCGGATAAGTAATCCGTAATGCGCTGCCTGCGGACAGACTGGTCTGTTACCTGATAAAGATCCAGCACCGGAACCTGTACGCCTCCGTTCACACGCACGGCATAATCATCATTTGCTCTCTCGTTCGTATACTGTACATATAATGCACCTCCGCGTTCTGCGTCAAAAGAACTGATCTGCGGAATCGTAATATCATTGCGCCCGATTTTCAGTGTTGCAATAACTTTGAACATCGCATTTGCTTCGGAATGATACTGTGTAGCAACCAGCTGCAAATCCGTACGATCTCCTGTACGTTTCTGGCTGTGGCCTGCATAGACAGTGATTTCTTCTCCTGCAGCTGCAGTAACGCCAAGCGGCTGCCATGCATTCAGACCGCCAAAGCCTCTGTTAGTATCTTTTGTCGTAATTGTACTGTGAATCCGTACCGGCTCATGCAGCGCCGAATTTAAAATATCTTCTGCAGTCTGAAGCTCTCTCAGAAGCATCTCCCGGTCCGGATGATATTCTCCGCTTTCTGATTCTTTTGTATTCACACGGTTTCGCAGTTCGCTGATTGTCTGCATTGTAACATCACTTCGCAGTACCGTATGGAGATCGTCTGTATAAAGCCCCATAATATCGTCTTCCAGCGGATCATAATGATAAAAATATACTTCGGAAACAGCAATCGTCCCCTTTGCAAGACTGCGTGCAAGCCCTATCTGGATTTTCTTTGCCGTAACCGGCTGCTGCAGCCGCAGCATATAATAGGCTCTTCCTTCTTCATCCGTTTTCTTCCGTACCGATACCTGGCTTCTATCTAACAGCGTTTCTTTTCCATCCGCATCCCAGTACCGGATCTGCGCATACGCATAGCTTAAATCCTGCTCGACCGGTTCCTGAAGCGTTATCATCTGCATTTTGTACGCCTGGTCAAATTCAAAGAATAGTCCGCCTTTTCCAAGAGGATTAAATCCGCCGCTGTCCCAGCTGTTTAGCAGATAGTAAGAAGCCGCATTGTTATCCACGCTGCCCCATGCAGTGCCTGTCTGTGTATCTTTTACACTGTCCTGCATGCCGCCGCTGCCTGTGGAAGCGCTTGTAATATGCGGGCTGACTTCGCCGCCTGCCGCTTTATTTATCATTTTGTATTTAGGCACTTTTGCCAGCTCTATGCTTTTCGTAACGGCACTGGCTGTCAGTGAAGGCCTGCCTTCTCCAATATGATTGACACCCGTAATATAAACTTCATATTTTACCCGTTCTCCAAGCCCTGTGACTGTATAAGTATTTTCTGCAATACCTTCTATTTTTGTAAATGACGTTTCATCTGCCCGTTTATAATACAGATTAAATGTCTCGCTGTCCTTCATCATCTTCCAGGACACCTGCAAAGCCTTATACTGGCCCTTCGCCGTCACATAATCCGGCGCATCCGGCAGTTTGGAAGGTTTTGGCTCTACGGTTACCGCCTTGCTGTAGCCGCTGCGCCAAAGGCCGTTGACAGAGCGCACTTTAGCTACATATTTTTTATAATTTTCTACCTTTTTAGTATCCGTTAAAGACATGACTGACAGTGTATTGCCTGTAACCTGTATCACCTGTTCTTTACCGTCTTCTTCTGATTCTGCATCCAGCTGCCTTATGCTGACTTCATAGCCGGTAATATTTTCACATGCATCCCAGTCCAGCGTAAATGACGCACTGCCTGCAGCTGCTTTCAGGTTTGCCGGAATATCGGTCTCAGGCTCCGGAATACGGTCCTTCATATCTCCAATAAACGTCACTTTGGCTATTTCTGCCAGGCTTCCTGTTTTTTCCAGACCTGTAATGCGCAGCACCACCCTCTTTACAGCAACACGTTTTCCAAAATCAATGCTGATGGTACCGCTGGCACTCTTATTTACAGTTGTATCCTGTACCTGCACCTGGCGCAGAGAACGCGTGTCTGATGTACCCGGAACCTGAATCCAGACTGGCTCCCCGTCTGACTTGTCCGTAACTACACCGATCTCGGCTGATCTGACCGGGTTGTCTGTCCCGGTTTCGATGACGATTCCTCCTGCAGTACCGTCTTCTATCACAAATTCAGCAGATACCGGATTCTCTTTTGAAATATCCGCCTTATCTGCCCGTGACAGACTTACACTATTCCCGCATTTTAAAAGTTCTTCCAGTTCACCGTTCACGACTGTATTACTGTCAGAAACCCTGGCTGTAATCATGGATGCCGGTATGCTCTTTTCTATGGAAGATTCTGCTCTTCTTGTTTCCTCATACCCTTTTGTAAAATATTCCAGATCCGCTAAATCCGTTTTTCCATCCCTGTTTAAATCCGTCGGTTTTATTTCGCTTTCAGATCCGTCTGCAGATCCGCTGCCGGCATCCGGTTCAGCGTCCGGTGTCTGCATCGTTCCATTTTCTGTATCAGATGCGCTGCCGGCACTTTCAGACGGTCCGGCTGCCATTTCATTTCCGCTGTTTTTCTCATCCGATTCATTCACAGCATCTGTCATAAGCTTCCTGTCCTGCTCATCAATCTGTCCGTCGCCATTGACATCCCCGATCAAAAGCACACCCGGATGCAGGCTGCCTTTCTCATAATTATAACCGGATACAAAACCTGTTGTCAGTTTTACCCGGTATGCATTCTTAGCTTCTGTTTTAATCTCCTGTCTGTAACCTGCAAATCCAGGCGCTGTTACTTCCAGCGTATAATTATCCGGAGCAAGACCGTCAAAAGAAGTCTCCGCATTCTGTGGAAACTGTGCGCCTTCATCCGGCTCTAACACCACAGTACGCGGTTTCTGCCCTGTCAGTGACACTGTAAATTCCGTCGGACTGCATAATGACAGCGCCGGAATAATAGATACATCAATCTGCCCTGTTTCTTTTGCCCTTACAGACGCTGGCTGCGGTGATGTATCTCCCTGTGCAGCAGCCGGCTGACATGTTACAGTCAGAAGAACCGCTGTCAGCAGAAGGGAAACAAGACGTTTCATAAAGCTCTTTTTTCCTTCAAAAACCATCAACCCATTTTTTTCCTTTCTTTCATTTTTCTTCATTATATCTGCAAGGCAGCTGGCCGTCAATCTTTTTTGAAATGCTTATGATGCCTGGACTGGGGGGGAATGCTGGCAGCAGGGTGCGTTATGATATGATGCCGGTAAGTATGGATTCCCCGAACGCCGGGCGGAGACGCTTTTTCCTTTTTCTGTTCCGCCTCCAAACAGTAAGAATTTCTAACTGTTCTTCGGAGTCACAGAAAAAGGAAAAAGTGTCTCTTCCCAGCGTCCGGATCATGCAATCTGCTCGTTGCCCGCAAAAATAAATAAGTTGAAATCCGCATTCAAATATCTTAAAATAAAGTCAGAAACTACCATATTTTTCACAGAGGAGGTTTTTACATGCAGCATGCAAATCCATTATTAAACACTACCACCAGCCACAAATTCATGACCATCGGCGAAATTATGCTTCGGCTTACGCCTCCAAACTACGAAAAAATCCGTATTGCCACCAGCTTTGAAGCCAGCTATGGAGGCAGCGAAGCAAACATCGCACTGGCATTAGCAAATCTTGGTGTCGACAGCACATTTTTCAGCGTCGTGCCAAACAACAGCCTGGGAAAAAGCGCAGTCCGTATGCTGCGCAGCAATGATGTGCATTGTACCCCTGTTATTTTAAGCACGCCGGAGCAGACGCCTACGCACCGCCTCGGAAGCTATTATCTTGAAACCGGCTATGGAATCCGCGCCAGCAAAGTCATTTATGACCGCAAAAACAGCGCAATTACAGAATTTGATTTTGATACCGTTGACCTGAATGAACTTTTAGAAGGTTTTACATGGCTTCATTTAAGCGGTATTACGCCGGCTCTTGCACCAAACTGCCGCAAACTGACGCTGGACTGCTTAAAAGCCGCAAAAGAAAAAGGGATTACGGTAAGTTTTGACGGAAATTTTAGAAGCAAATTATGGACCTGGGAAGAAGCCAGAGATTTCTGCACCGAATGCCTGCCATATGTAGACGTGCTTCTCGGCATCGAACCGTATCATCTGTGGAAAGACGATAACGACCACAGCAAAGGTGACGTCAAAGACGGCGTGCCGCTTCAGCCAAGCTATGAACAGCAGGACGAAATTTTTCAGGCATTTGTAGCAAAATACCCGAATCTGAAATGTATTGCCAGACATGTCCGCTATGCCCACAGCGGCAGCGAAAACAGTCTTAAGGCTTTCATCTGGTATGCAGACCACACATTCGAAAGCAAGCTGTTTACTTTTAATATTCTGGACCGTGTGGGCGGCGGAGACGCATTTGCCAGCGGCCTGATTTATGCCATGATGCACGGCTACAAACCAATGGATATGGCAAACTTTGCTGTTGCCAGCAGCGCAATCAAACATACAATCCGCGGAGATGCAAATATCACAGATGATGTAGAAAGCATCCGCAACCTTATGAATATGAATTATGATATAAAACGCTAGATTTATTTCTGGGAAGGGCGGCGGCATTATGCAGCCGCCTGTTCTTATATGCCCAATTGGGCAGAGCATCTTAAACTCTGGATACCCTCTGAATGTATTTCCTGCTATCAGCATGCTCATTTGCACAGAATAAATCAGACTCTGCATGCCTTTACCATGTTCTTTCGCGCAGAATGAATCAGACTCCAGGCACCTTCTGGCTATAATTCTTTCTATATATAAAATAAGAAAATCCCGCAGACACAAATTCCGTAAAGCAAAACGCTGCCCAGACACCATCTGCTCCTGCGATACGGCTGAACAGAAAGGCTGCCGGAATAATCACTGCCACATACCTGGCCAGAGAAATGTACAGCGATGCCGCGCCCTTTCCAAGCCCTTCTAACACTCCGCTGAATGTAACTGAAACGGCGGATACAATAAATCCAAGGCTGATGATATGCAGCGCCCGCACACCCATCTGAATTGTTTCCGGTGTCGATGTAAAAAGGCCTGTCAGCTGAGCCGGAACTGCCCATGACAAAACTGTGCCGACAGCCATTACGCCCATAGACAGCTTGAGCGTCGTTTTGCAGATTTCATCCACCCGCTTATATTCTCCGGCTCCGTAATTATATCCAGCCAGAGGACGGATACCCTGTATAATTCCGTTGGCGGTCAGGTAAATAAATGTCTGCAGCTTGTAATAAACTCCCAGTACAAGCACATATTTATCCGAAAAACCTGCCAGTATCCCATTCAGCGCTGAAATTAACAGCGACGGAAGCGCCATATTCAGTGCTGCCGGAATTCCGACCGTATAGAGTTTGAAAAGTACATCCCGGTTCACGCCCATATATTCTTTTCTGAATTTTACCGGAAGCGGCCGGGTAAAATAAAAGATGATATATACTGCCAGCGAAAGGCACTGCCCGATACCGGTCGCATATGCTGCCCCGGCCACTCCCATAGCCGGAAAGAAACCGATTCCAAAAATCATCAGCGGGTCCAGAATAATGTTTACCACAAATCCGCACATCATGCATATCATCGTTTCTTTCATACTGCCGACAGACTGGTATACTTTCTCAAAAGCAAGGCTCAGTCCGATTGCCGGAGCAAATAAAAATGCGCGGCCCGCATAAATAAGCGCCATATCTGCAACAGCTTCTCCCGGAGAAAAAGCCTTTAAAAATACCGGCATAAACGCAATGCACAGCACCGCCAGCACCACTCCATGCATAAAGTTAAAAAGCATTCCCTGTGTAACCGCACGGTCCGCGTTCTCTTTCTCGCCAGCCCCCAGATAATAGGCCGTAATCGCATTAATGCCAATCCCAAATCCAATTGTAATCGCATTAATCAGGTTCTGCACCGGATAAACCAGTGCCAGAGCCGTCATTGCATCTTCACTGTACTGCGCCACAAAATAGCTGTCCACGATATTGTAAAGTGAATTCACAGCCATGGAAATAACCATTGGCAGTGACATGGACAGCACAAGCGGCAGTATTTTGCGTTCCTTCATAAATGTCTGTTCCATAATAGTTCAATTCTCCTTCCTGCTAATCTCACGTTCAGACAGGCCGTTATGCATAATGATTTGATGCTCCTTCCGCTAATCTCACGTTCAGACAAGCCGCTGCGCATAATGATTTGATTTCCCTTCTGCCAGTCTCACGCAGACAGGACTGCGCATAATGATCTGAGTTCCCTTCCGCTAATCTCACATCAGACGGACTGCGCATAATGACAGCCTGAGACCTATGCAGCAAAAAACCACACAGCCGTATCTGCTGCATGTAATTTTCATCTAATTCTGTAAAAACTGAATGAAAATTACATACCAGATACTGCTGTGTGGCGAAAAAAGATTTCTCTGAAAAATCCACTCCCTTATGGGTTTTATGCTGCGTCTGCCTGTCCGGGCAGACGGTCATGCTGTATTCGGTTTCACGGCTCTTTGGTACTGCCTGTTACTGTTACTCTACCAAAAAAATGCCGGATTGTAAAGCAGAAATTTAAAAATGGTACAGAATTCCTCCCGGAAACGTAACACCGGTTTCGGTTTTGCCAAATCTCAGCCGCAGCCTTTTTCATGCTGAAAGAGGCTCTTCATCAATAGATAAACAATTCCCGGAAATATTCCGGCTTCATGCTGGACAGGGGCTTTCATCAGTAGATAAACAGCTCCCAGAAATATTCTGACACATACGGCTGCACCGTAAAGCACACAAGAAATACAACGCCTGCCAGAATCGGCAGTTCTCTTTTACAGTTTCCCCGTTCGGCCGTCAGTTTTCCATTTAATACATAAAACAGCTGATTGGCAATAAAATACCCTATCATGCTCCCCAGCGTATTTGTAATCAGGTCATCAATATCCGTCAGCCTGAACGTAAAAATCTGCAAAAGCTCAATAACGAGAGACAGTCCAAATCCGAACGCCGCTGTTTTCTTTAAATCCTGAAACTCTTTCCATAATAGCGGCAGAAACATTCCTGCCGGAATAAACAGAATGATATTTAAAAGGCTGTTTTTTATGTATTCGGACGGGCTGTTTAAAATATCTGCAAACGGAATCAGATTTACCGATAAATCTGTCGTAACATTTCGAAACCAGGGAATACCTGTTGCTGAAAATACGGACGTCAGATATGCGGCAAACAGCATATAAAGTATTTTTCCTGTACGGTTTCTATGCTTTAACAGCCAGCCGCTCAAAATAGAAAATAACGGAATAAATATCACTGCCCCCGCAGCTGCATCAATTCCTATAGCCAGTATGCGAAACATGATCTTCCTCTCCTTTCATGTGTCTATCGTATCAGAAAACCTGCCGTTATGTTTCATGGATTTCTTGCTAATTTCTTACGATTTCGTAACATTGTTTTACTATTTTGCTAAATATGATATCATTGATAAAAAAATCCCTGCGGAGGAATTGCTTATGAATATTTTACTGACTGCCATAAACGCGAAATTCATCCACTCAAATCCGGCCGTTTACTCGCTGAAAGCCTGTACCGGAGCATACAGTTCCCATGTCAGTATTTTAGAATTTACTATTAACCAGCTGCCTTCCTATATATTGAAGGAAATATACAGGCAGCATCCGGATGTGATTGCGTTTTCCTGTTATATCTGGAACCGCAGTATCATAGACCAGCTCATCCCAGACCTTCATAAAATCCTCCCGGATACGGATATCTGGGCAGGCGGACCCGAGGTTTCCTATGAAAATATGCAAAAACTGGCTGCCCGCTGGCAGCTTCGCGGTATTATGAGCGGCCCTGGCGAAGCTGCCTTTTCCCGCCTGGTAACCGCCTACTGCACCCATACGCCTGAAAGCCTCCCTGCCGTTCTAGACCAGACAGCTGCACCCATACTGCCGCTGGATGATATTCCATTCTGGTATGACACACTGACAGATTTTAAACACCGTATCATATATTATGAAAGCAGCCGCGGATGTCCTTTTTCCTGCAGCTACTGCCTTTCTTCCATTGATAAATCTATGGATTTTCGTTCTGTCAGCCGTGTCTTAAAAGAACTGGATTTCTTTTTAGACCACAAAGTACCGCAGGTGAAATTTACAGACCGGACTTTTAACTGCAAAAAATCCCATGCACTTCCTATTCTACAGCATATTTTAACGCACGACAATGGTATTACGAATTTTCATTTTGAAATTGCAGCAGATCTGCTCGATGAAGATTATTATGAAGTGCTCAGGCAGATGCGTCCCGGTGCGGTACAGTTAGAAATCGGCATACAGTCCACCTGTGCGCGGACCATTGCTGAAATAGGACGTCAGACGGATTTTCAAAAAATAACCGAAGCTGTCAGGCGCATTTCTTCCTGGGACAATATCCATATTCATTTAGATTTGATTGCAGGACTTCCTTTTGAGGACCTTAAGACATTTCAAAATTCCTTCAATGATGTATATGCGCTGCACCCGAAACAGCTGCAGTCCGGTTTTCTGAAAGTACTCAAAGGCACCCGCATAGAACAAAATGCTTCTGCCTACGACCTTTTATATACCAGCCAGCCCCCATATGAAGTGCTTTCCACAAAATGGCTTTCCTATGAAGATGTGTGCCTTTTAAAACAGATCGAAGAAATGCTTGAAATGTATTATAACAGCGGACAGTTCGAACATACGCTGGAATTTTTAAGTACTTATTTTGACACACCTTTTGCCATGTATAAATCACTCGCTTCCTGGTATGACACACATCATTTGTCTGGCATTCAGTCATCCCGTGTACACAGATACGAAATTTTACTGGAATTCGGATGTGCCCATATCAGCGCATGCCGGAAACTGCAGCTGGCGCAGCTGACTGATAACAGGCTGTTTTCTGCCCTGAAAGAATATCTGACTTATGATTTATATCTGCGTGAACATATGAAAAACCGTCCCTCTTTTGCACCTTCGCAGGAACGTTATAAAGATACGGTTCATGACATTTTACACAGGGAATCCGAAACGCATGCACTGTTTCCGGAACTATCCGGCTGCAGTTACCGGAATCTTACCAAAATGCTGCATGCAGAAGTATTTGAAATCATTTTTGACAGACCGCTGCTTCTGCTTTTCTGTTATGAAACACGCAGCCCCCTGACTAATAACTGCCAGATTAGGAAGCTGGAAATATAGCTTAACCGCATGCTGCCCAAGACGCCGGGAGTCCGAAATATACTGGCTCGCAGCTTGTAAAATCAGGAGGTATATGTTAATATGAAACTACGAACCTGTATAGAGTAAAATACCATTCCAGCGGAATGTAAAAAATAAAAACAGGCCAGACGATATAAGCAGCAGAAAGGTGCTGGGAATCCTGAAAGACAGATTCCCGGCCCTAATTATTACCCTGAAAGTCTTTGATCACCTGGTCCTCCGGCGCACTGAGGAACAGAATCAGAAAATGAGGATAATTTTATTAGAAAAATAGGGGATATATAATACAATCATTGATACAGATGAATAAGAATGATTATAGTTTATGTATCTGCATAAGCCATGGCAGAAGCAGGAAATTACTCTGTATTATCAAAACAACCTAAAATGGAAAGCAGAACTGGGAGGGTATATATGGCAGCTGTTACTCGAACTGATTTTCAGTTCAATTTTTTAAAACACATTATAGTACGAATTGATTTCCAAGGGATTTTAGAAACTGAGATGGAAAAGATCTTAATGCTGATAAAACCTTACCTTAAGACTAAAGGATTTTCTCGATATATACAGCAGATGCACAGTAAAATGGAATTTCTCTAGATTCAGATATATATGCTGATGACATAAACACAATCGAACAAAGCCTGAACTTTAATCAAATGAATGAGATACTTTTTAGAATATATGCCAATTCTCTAACCGATCAATTTAAAAAGGATCTCTCAGGAAATGATGAAACTGTATTTTCAGATATAATAGGAGTTGAGAAAAATGAATGAAAATATATTTGACTCTTTTGAAATTATTGATCGTACTGCAAGCACTACAGAAGGCGGAGCAGTTCAAACTTTTGGTAATATTTTTGATTTAAGCAGACTCCTTTTTAACTATTCAGGCTATGACACACAAGAAACTGCAAAAACTATGTTATTATGCTAAAGCATGGTATCTGGCTTTTAATGATGAAAACCTGATTGATGAACCTTTTGAAGCGTGGGTGCATGGTGCTGTACAGCCTTCTTTGTATCATAAATACAGGTCATATGGTTTTCAGTTAATTCCTATGTTTACAGGAAACCTGTCACAATTACCAGAAGAATTTTTAAGTTTTTCCCGCGAAATTTTTGAAACTTATGGAGAATACAGCGGAGATGAATTAGAAAAAATAAACCATCAGGAACTTCCATGGATCAATGCCCGAAAGGGTTTAAAACCCTGGCAGAGCAGTAATACAATTATAAGTGAAGATGATATGAAAACGTATTACCGGAGTTTAATAGATCATGAGTAAAAGCCGTATACCAAAGCCCAAAATAAAAAGTGAATCAAAAATTATTCCAAAGCCAGCCTTCCCTCCATTAAGAGACAGCAGCAATAGTGTAGTGTTTTCGTTTGCTGCTCTGGAATGGACAGAATATTTTAATTTGGATGGATCCTTTACATAATATGTATCCGGATGACCGCTTTGGAGGTTTGCGGACAATTAAACCTCCAGATACATGCTGCCGTGAAAGAGAAGGCCGTATTGCTGAGCTGCAAGAAGAAAATCAAAAGTTAAAAGAAGAAAATGCATTTGGGGAAACAGAAATAGAAAAAATCATCACTTGAGTTCCCGCCAATTTTAACGCAAAACGCCAAATCTTACTGAATCACACCAGCAATTGCTGTCGGACAAGAGCTTAATCTAAAAGACATTACCCAATCCGGCAGCTAACGCATTTATACTTTTTTCTTCTCATCCGAACCAATTTACAGACTATGCTCCTCAAAACCTCCTGCACAGAAAATGCCGCTCTGCAGGCAGCAATTTTTATTTTACGACAGGTACAGAAAAATAAAAAACAACACCTCCGGGCCGGTTTGCCGCACCATAAGGCAGTTCCTGCATGGACAAAATCTGTGCCACAATCGCAAGGCCCAGCCCCGAACCGCTGTGCCTGGAATTTCTGTCACGGTAAAACTTTGTCCAGATTCTGGACAGGTTTTCCTTAGGAACCGGCGGCCCCTGGTTAAAAATTGAAACATCCAGCATGCCGTTATTCTCTTTCAGCGACAGATTTATAATACCGCCCGGACGGACATTTTGTTTTGCGTTAACGAACAGATTGTTCAGTACCTGTTCCATCCGGCTTTTATCAAGATCCACATAAACCGGCTGATCCGGCAGCCCGTACTGCAGTTCATAGTCCGCATCCGGCGTATCAGCCAGCAGGCGGCCAGCGGCTATCTCCACAAATTCAACAAAATCAAAACGTTCTGAACAAAGCTGTACGGCTCCGTTTTCCAATGCCGAAAGATCAAGCAGCGCTGTAATCAGACCGCTCATTCGTTCTGCCTCAGCGATAATGACATCGGAATATTTCTGCCTTTTCTGCTCATCCGGCTCATCCTGAAGCCCCTCAGCATAAGCACGGATGACTCCTAACGGAGTTTTCATTTCATGAGAAAGACTGTCCACCAGTTCTTTGCGTTCCTCCAGCAGCCGCTTTTCCTGCTCCACATCTTTTTCAAGCTGAAAATTCGCATCCTGCAGCTGTGAAAGGGCCTGCTGCAGATTTTCTGCCATTTTATTAAGGCTTTGGGACAGCCCTCCGAACTCATCATCTGTATGGATTTCACATGGAGAGGAAAAGTCAAGCTGCGCCATCTTCCGGGCTGAACGGCTTAACTGGTCAACTGGCTTTGAAATAAAACGCCCCATTAGATTATCGACTGCCAGAACCAGCAGTGTAACAAAGAACAGCCAGAGAAGAAAAGCGGAATCCTGATCAACAGGCAGTCTGGCTGTTATAATATAAGAAATAACCAGAATAATTCCCGCTATTTTGGAAGTCATAATGATCCTTTTGCGGACTGTCCGCAGAGAGAAGCTGTCTTTCAGTTTCATACTGCCACCTCAAATTTATAACCGGAACGAATCAGTGTCACAATATGCTTTCCCTCGTCACCTAATTTCTGGCGCAGGGTTTTGATATGTGTATCCACCGTTCTGCTCATTCCTTCAAAATCGTACCCCCATATCCGGTTTAGCAGCTGCTCACGGCTAAAAATCCGGCCAGGGTTTCCCATAAAAAGATAAAGCAGTTCATACTCCTTATGAGTCAGCATGATTTCCTGTCCATCCACAAAAACTTTATGGGAAGCTGGAGCAAGAGAGATTTTTCCCGCGTTCATGGTATCAGCCAGAAATACGGAAGAACGCCGCAGCAAAGCGTTTGCTTTTGCCAAAAGCACCTTTGGGCTGAACGGTTTTGTCATATAGTCGTCGGCACCCAGCCCGTAGCCTTTCAGTTTGTCGTCTTCGCTGCCTTTGGCAGTCAGTATAATAATCGGAAGACTGCTCATTTCTCTTGCCACTTTGCAGACTGAAAAACCGTCAAGATGCGGCATCATAAGATCCAGTATCATTAAATCCATAGGGTTATTTTTTAATATCATCAAAGCATCCACGCCATCATCTGCCAGAAAGCACGTATGACTGCCACGCCGCATATACTCGGCAATAATACTCTGCATATTTTTTTCATCTTCCACAATCAAAATATTTGCCATACCAGGATGCCTCCTTTCACTTTTTTATTATATTTCATCTGCCCGAAGAATACAAGGCAGTATATGCTGCATCTGCATTGTTTCAGTTTTGTCTCACTTTTACAACCGATAAGATAACAGTTTTGGGATAAACTAAAGATTATGATACAAAAGGCGGGAATATGATATGCCAAAGCTACGCACCAAAACAGACGGAAAAATCTAATCAGTACGCGCTTAAAAGAACTTGGCTATGATGATCTGATTGACGGAGAAGAAAAGAAAACGCCATAATCATACATTTTCATTGACAGATGCTGGCCTATATCTATCAGGTTATTGATAATAAGCTCCACATCCCTGTCCTCATCAACGCCCAGACGTTCACAAATTCTGCGGCTGGCATAATAAACTTCCTTATATGCCTTGTCGCAGAATTTTCCTTCTTCATATTCATTTTCTACATACTGGCTTTCCTGAATGGGATAATGCTCTAAATCAAAAGCTCCAATCATTAGATAATAAATCTTTTCTTTAAATTTTTCAGTATCGTTACTCATGTCATTTCCTCTTTGTCTCATTTTCACAGCCGATTATAGTCTATTCCCGATAGAAAATCAATAGAGCCGGGGCAAAAAGTAATACCTCTTGTTACATGAATAATGCGGACGCTGGGAAGAGACACTTTTTCCTTTTTCTGTTCGCAGGCGGAACAGAAAAAGGAAAAAGTGTCTCCGCCCCCGGCATTCGGATAACATATATGATTCCCGGCGTCCAGCCCGCAGAGGGCTATTTCAGGCAGAAGAAGAAGTACTAAAAGTGAAAGGAATGGGAAAGTGAAGAATGAATTATTCATGTTCTAAAACCGTAAGGGGGGGGGAGATGCAAGAGCTGAAATTTACGACTGGTTACGGCTTATAGCAACGGTCTATGTAGTCATAGGGCATAGCGCATATTTAACGATACAGACGTCATATGGAGGTGTTGCATATGTACTGCCGGAACACGTGAGTACCGCATATGATGCAGGAATAGTATCCGGCTTCAGACATTTAGCAGCATGGGTATATGGCTTTCACATGCCTTTGTTCTTTTGCTTATCAGGAGCCGTACTGGGTCTGAAACCAGTCGCTAAATACGACAGCTTCATAGCTGCCAAGGTGAAGCGTCTGCTGATTCCTTATTATCTGTATGGCTGGCTGTTTATGTTTCCGGTAAAATATGCCGGTAATTTTTATAACAGGCAATCGGCAGTTACTGCAGTGCGTGAGTTTTTATCCGGGCAGGACAGCGGACATTTATGGTTTCTGCCGGCATTATTCTGGTGCATGGTCTGTTTTGTATCGATACAGAAAATACTGTCTGAAAAAAGCGGCAGTATCTATATGCTGCTGTTTATTTCAGGAATAGTCCAGCTGATGTGCCCGTATCTGCCATTTGACGTTTTAGGATTAAAAAGAGGGCTGGGTTATCTGATCTGGTTTGCTCTTGGGTATGTATTTGAATACGAAAGAACAAACCGTGACGCCTGGAATATGAGACAGACTGTGCTGGCGTTTGTGATTCTGACACTGATAGAAATCCTTCATGCAGGATATGGCATACTTGACAGTTTCTTTCTGGCTTTATGCGGCTCTTTTTATACGTATCTGGCAGCAGACATCTGCTCGCGTGTATTTAAAAATGCAGAAGCATCCCGGGTATGGAACATTGTGATAAGAAATTTGTTTTATGTCTATCTTTTTCATGATCCTTTGGAATACATAGTACTCAGAATATTTTTTGAAAGAAATCTGCTGACATCTTCGCGGGGATGTTATTTATATATGTTTTGCAGAACTGTTTTTGTGTTCATAATAAGCATGTTATTAGGAGAAGGTGTCAGATTTATAAAAAAACGTATATCTGTACTGCTTTTGGCTGAGAGGATCATAAGTGACAGGAAAGAATAAAAGCAGAGCGGGGGGGGGTGAGAAGCATGATTTATCAAAAACAGGAAGGTGTACCGTGTTTTGAATGTACAGAGTATGCACAAAAATCGAAGGACTATGTGCTTTTAATTCCTGTCTTAAATGAAGCAGACAGAATCAGGAAGGAGCTGAAAAGGGCTTTTATAAATAAGACTGCTGACTATGCAGATCTTGTGATATGTGACGGCGGCTCAGAAGATGGGTGCACACAGGAGACTATGCTTCGCAGACTGAAAGTAAATACGCTGCTGGTAAAGCATGGTGCAGGAGGGCAGGGAGCACAGCTTAGAATGGGCATCTGGTGGGCGCTCCAAAGAGGTTATAAAGGAGTGATCACCATAGATGGAAATAATAAGGACAGCATCGAAGATGTTCCGCGCTTTATCGAAAAGCTGAAGGAAGGATACGGACTGGTACAGGGTTCCAGGTTTGTAAAGGGCGGGAGAGCGATAAATACCCCTTTTATACGCACAGTCTCGATCAGACTGATTCACGCGCCGGTGATATCGATGACGGCCGGTCAGAGATTTACAGATACGACCAATGCATACAAGGCATATTCTGCCGCATACCTAAAGGATGAGAGAGTAAAACCGCTCAGGGATGTATTTATGACATATGAACTGCTGGCATATTTATCTGTCAGAGCCGTTCAGCTGGGCTATCGGGCATGCGAGATTCCTGTGACACGGGCCTATCCCAAAACAGGAAAAGTTCCGACAAAGATTAGTTTTCTGAAAGGAAACAGCGGGCTGATCAGAATTCTGTTTAAAAATGTTTTGGGAGCTTACAATCCCAGATAAGAAGGTGTTGTACACAGCCTGCAATCCCGGATTAGGAAGGCGTTATGGGCGGTGTGCACATAAAAAAGAGGCTGGTTCTAAGCACGTATCGGATACTTCTGGAATCAGAGTCAGGGCAGTATGCACAAAAAAGGAGGCTGGTTTTATGCACTTATGTGCTTCTAATATAGGCTGGAAAGCATCTGATGATGCAGCTGTTTTTGAACTGATGAAAAAATACAGCTATTCAGGACTGGAATTTGCGCCGTCCAGAGTTTTTGGCTTATCTGCGTATGACAGGCTGAAAGAAGTACAGAAATGGAGGGAATGGATAAACAAAGAGTATGGTTTTATACTGCCTTCCATGCAGTCTGTCTGGTTCGGCCGTAAGGAGAGGCTGTTTGGCACACGCTGGGAACGTGCGGTGCTGTACCACTATACAAGGAAAGCAATTGATTTTGCGGCGTCAGCTGGATGCAGTAATATAGTATTCGGGTGTCCTGTAAACCGGAATATGCCGGAAGGGGCCGATCCAGACGAGGCTGTCTGTTTTTTCAGAGAATTGGGGGAATATGCCAGAACAAAAGGCACGGTTATCGGAATGGAAGCCAATCCGGTTATTTATTATACGAACTACATCACAGATACAGCCGCTGCACTCAGACTGGTCAGGAAAGTGGATTCAGAAGGATTCAGGCTGAATCTTGATACAGGAACAATGATTCAGAACAAAGAATCTGCCAGCGTGCTGGAAGGCAGTGTGCATCTGGTCAGCCATGTACATATCAGTGAACCGGGACTGGAACCGGTGAAAGAACGGGGGCTCCATAAGGAACTGATGCACCTGCTGGAAAAGGAAGGGTACGGGGGGTATATTTCTGTAGAACAAAAGGCAGCCGGGGAACTTCTGGAGATGGAGAAGATACTCGGTTATATCAGCAGTGTATTTTTATAGATTCTGCAGAACGGGCTGGGAGGAAGATGTCTTTGCTGTGCAAATGTGACAGAAGATATTAAGAGAGGGTAATACACTCTCTCTGCCTATTGATATAATTTGATTTGCGGTTTTATTGTGCTTGATAATTGGATGTAATTTTTATTTTTTAAAAAAATCAGAATGTGTGCCAGTTCTGTCTAAGTACAGGTCTTTTCCATAGACTTCATAAATAAGCAGCCAGTCTGGAGCTATATGGCATTCTCTGCGGCCCGTATATTTACTCTTTAAATCATGGTCTTTGTTTTGGGGTGGTAATTGCTGCGGTATTGCTAAAAGCGAAACAACGTTTTTGAGCAGATGAATATCAAGCCCCTTTTTACACACTTTTTATAATCTTTTTTGAATTGTCCAGAGTAAATAACATTTAACACCTTTATTCCTCCAAACTAGCCCACAATTCATTAAGATTACTAAATTTTTGACAGGAACCTGTTCTTTTCATTTCATCCACTTCTGAAAATGCTTTGATAGTATCTTCATTAGGTTCTGCTTCTCCAACGGTTACACCTTGTAAATAAGCTATTACATAGTCTAATTTGTAATCTGGCACAGTATCTAATAACTGATGTGCTATTACTCGTTCACTCATTTTCCATTCCTCACTTTCTATAATTTGCGGTTACAGATTTTTTTTATTAGTTTCATCTGTGCACGATTGATAAAACTATTAACACCTTCTTTATGTGAACCGGCATGAGCTTTAGTCTTTGCTTTATAATCTTTAGGAATTGTTAGTTCAATGTGGCTATAATTATTTTTAACGTATTTGTGTATAGCTCTTTGCTGGGTTTTAATTATATTTACAGTTTCTGATATTAGGTAATAGACTCTTTTGCTTTGATCATAATAATATCTCAATTATATACTAAAAATTTATTGACGTAAATATAAAAAAGCAATAATTATGTAAATATAAATAATATGCATATGGATTTTTATTTGAATAGATTAATTTCAACTCAGAAATGAAAAAAATAGTAAGGCCAGTTAAGAAAGGTGTTAACAAATGGATGTTCAACAAAATCCTCAAGAACAAAGTCAGCAGCATCATCAAAAGCAAATTTAAAAACGTATCAAATATTGATAACACAAGAGGGTATACGGAGTAATAAAAATATTTGTGAATATGCATGAAATGCTATAAATAAAAGGGTTATAGAAAGAAAAAGAATCACATTTTATTACAATATGTTAT
>CAJTVR010000084.1 GCA_910580075.1 uncultured Eubacterium sp.
AGATCTTTGACCTGTTCTTTTATTACCTATCATACCCAAAGTTCAGAAAGAACCCCGCAAATAGGGGATAGCTTATGTAACTTGTAAACCATTTTATATAAGTTTCCGTCTAGGGTAATGGGGACGCTACAATATCTCCATTACCTCTACACTGATTATAAGCTATATAGCAAAATAATTCAAGTCTAAAATTTTTAAATACAAACGACTCTGTATGAAGTTTTCATATCTTCAATGTACAATTCCACTTTGAGCATCTGAAAACTTCATACAGATGATTTAAATATAATCATTGATCAAAGATCTTAGTATTATTTTGAATCTATTTTCTCAAACATACTTGCAAATTGTGTTTTATTTCCATCTAAATCGTTTTGTACATCATTTATAACACTATATCCTTGATAACATCTTTTTTGCGAAGTCTTTCCAGTTGTTTTATTTGTTATTTCTAACTTCACCGCTTCTACAAATTTATAATCATCATCATCTAAATCAGTATCATAATCTGTATAATCAGCTCCATTTTTTGTAAAAAAATCCATTAATATCTGATATTTTAACTTTGTATTCGTCATTTTCATAAACTTCAGATTTACTGCTTTTTGTCCAGGATTTTGCATACACCCGCAAAAACAAAGGCTTCCGGCCACACAAAATGTGCCGGAAGCCTTTAAATTCTGCCGCAAAGTCCGTAAGAGCATGATACGGGCTTTATGCCAGAGCTGCCGTAATAATTGCCATCGAATATACCTCGGAAGCGTTACATCCTCTGGACAAATCATTAATCGGTGCGTTCAGTCCCAGAAGAATCGGCCCGTAGGCTTCAAAATGTCCGAGGCGCTGTGCAATCTTGTAGCCGATATTGCCGGCACTGATATCCGGGAAAATAAACGTATTAGCATGTCCTGCTACAGCTGATTCCGGACACTTTGTACGCGCTACACGCACAGATACAGCTGCATCAAACTGCAGTTCTCCTTCTACCGGAAGATCCGGGCATTTTGCTTTCATCTTTTGCGCTGCATTGCGCATCTTATCCACATCTTCGCCTTCCCCAGAGCCGAAGGTAGAATAACTTAAAAATGCAATCTGCGGATCAATACCGAATATTTTGGCACATTCAGCAGTTTCCATTGCGATTTCCACAAGCTGGTCTTCTGTAGGCTTGATATTAATCGCACAGTCACCCATTGCCAGTACTTCATTGTCGCCGGTCGCAGAAGGACGGACAAGAATAAAGCAGGATGATACAATGCTGTTTCCCGGCTTTGTCTTAATCAGCTGCAGCGCCGGGCGCACCGTATCTGCTGTCGAATAAGTAGCTCCGCCTAACAGCGCATCTGCCAGTCCCATTTTTACAAGCATCGCTCCGAAATAATTCGTCTGAGACAGGATTTCTCTGGCCTGAGCCGGTGTTACGCCTTTTGATTTGCGCAGTTCACAGAATAAATCTACCATAGCATCCATATCTTTATACTTTTTCGGGTCAATAATTTCCGCACCGCGGATGTTAAAACCGCTCTCTTCTGCCGCATCGTAAATCTCTTCTTCGTCTCCTACCAGAATCGGATGCAGGAAATAACTGGCCAGCAGTCTGGATGCTGCCTCTAAAATACGCGGATCATTTCCTTCTGTAAAAACGATTTTTTTCGGACTCTTTTTTAAGATGTTTATCATCTGCCCAAAACCAAACATAGATTCTCCTCCTGATTTCTTTTTTCATGCATTCTAAGTAAAATACACTTTCTTATATTTAATTAAAACACTATCCATAAAAGAAATCAATCCTTATTTTCTAATGTTCCTGATTCAAAACATTTCAGCCGGCCATCTGGGATGACAGGCTCTAAAAACCTTCCTGCGGCCTCTGAAATGCCTCTGAATTTTCACAGGATACCCCGTTACTTTTTCAAAATAAAATAGCAGTCCTTATCCTGCAGTACGGTTTTCCATACATCATCCCGTTTCTGCACCAGCCCCATATTCTGCTTCATAATCTCCCACTCGTCTGCCAGATGCAGCTGGAAATCTGTCTTTTTAATCCTGAGCCTGTTTTGCGCGCCGGAGAGAAAATCATACCGGAAGCTGTCCGTCTGGAGCGGTCCGTCTGCGAATACATAATGCCCGTTTTCCTGCTGTTTCTGTGTCCTGGCCGTTACTTTTACAGTCTCTCCGGCTGGAATCGTAACCGTGCCCATCGCATATACAATCCTTGTTTCTGCAAACATGCGATTAGATATTTCCTGTAATTCCGTACTGTGATACCGTTCTGTTAACGTATCATAAAAATCATCTTCTGTACTGGTCACTGTCAGTGCCCTGAAAGCTGCATCCGCATTCATATATTCCGGAAGTTCAGCCGCATAAATGCCTTTTTCATACTCCTGGTCCATCTGGCGGAAGGCTGTATCCGTACACAGTCTCAGTGCATCCTTGTATGCCATCCGCTGACGCTGCATCTGATACTGCATCCCTTCAGCTTTTTCTTCGCAGTCCAGATTTGTATAAAATTCAAGTTCCGGCTCTCCTTGCGTTTCACCTGTTACAATCAGATATCTTTTCTCCTGATCTTCTGAAACAAAGAAGCAGTGGTATGCCGTATGTTCTTCCCGTTCAAAAGAATGGTCAAATCCAAAAGTGAGCGTATCCGCACCGGCACCTTTTACCGTAATGCCTGCAACGCACTGCTCTGCCGGCTCTGATCCGGTTTTTCCCTGCACCGAAATCGTATATACACTGACCTGCCTGCCCCAGTCTGCTTCTTTCTCCAGCGCCTGCTCCTGATATTCTTTCATCGCCTCCCCTGACAGAGCTTCCATAAAGGAGTCCATGTTTTCGTATTCTGCGATACTGCCGCCAAAGCTGTATGAAATCTGCAGAGGCTTCTCCTGACCGCTTACTTCCAGGATTTCACCATCCAGATCCTGCGCCTGATTCAGCACTCCGGTAAACGGATATAGAAGCTGCAGAGTCTTATCCCTGTCAGAAGTATTCTGAATCTGATAGGAATCTGTGATCTGTAAAAGCGGCTGTATACCCGGACTGCCTGTATTTGTAATAATATCTGTTTCCGTAACAATATCCGCTTTTAAAGACCTTCTGGCCGTCAGTTTCTGGGTATCTCCTGTGGCGGTCAGCGCAAATACAGGCCCCTGGTAAGCGCCGTAACGTACCGGCAGCCGCCCTTTCATCCCGCCGCTTCCGCCTTCCTGCACACCGCTCATATCTTTATCCTGAGCAATACCGCTTTCGGCCCTGTCATCAGATGCATGGCCTGCATCCGGCGCATCCTGAATACCGGATGCACCGTCTGCATCTGCTTCATCCTTCATCTGTACCCTCTGGTCCGCTGCGTCCTCTGATGTACCTGCTGCCTGCTCAATATTTTCAGCCTTGGAAAAACCGCCAAAACTGCCCGCTCCCCTGTAATTGTTTACGACATAATATGCACTGCCAAATACAATGCAAAGGCACGCTGCCACTGGCAGGTATTTTAAATATCTGCCCAGTTTTGCTGCGTATGTATGAGCTGAATGACGGCCAGGCACTGTTTCAGGCTCTTTCTCTTCCACCGCCCCGGGACCCGGACTGTAACCTTCCATATCCATGCAGCTGCAGTCTGCCTCCCGGACCAGCTCGTCAGAAATCTGCCCGATTGCTTCAAAGAGCCGTTCCTCTGCGTTCTTTGTCATACTGTTATCCCTTCCTTTTCCAAAAAAGCTTTCAGTTTATTCCTGCTGCGCATCAGTGAAGATTTCACTTTGCTCTCACTCATGCCAAAACGCTGCGCAATCTGTCCCACACTGTCTGCATACCAGTACCGGCGTACAAATATAATCCTGGCGTCTTTCGAAAGGCCGCTCAGAAAACGGCTGACAGCATCCGTAATCACAATCGTATCCGTCTGTGAATCCTGCGTCTCAGGACCAGCGATACATTCTTTCAGTTCCTCGTAAATGACCTCCATATTCCCTCCGCCCCTTTTGGATGCATGGCTTTTACGATACCGGTCCAGAGACAGATTTCTTGTAATCTTCCCTAAAAATGCCTGCAGAAATTCCGGCCGTTTGGGAGGAATGACCAGCCAGGTTTTAAACCACGTATCATTCACACACTCTTTCGAATCCTCTTCATTTTTTAATATGTTTTTCGCTATACAGTAACAAAAAGACCCGTATTTCAGATTGGTCTGCTTTACCGCCTCTTCATCCCGTTTCCAGTACAGCTCAATAATCTTTTCATCCTCCATGTATGTGATATCTCCCCTGATTTTTTTCACACAGAACGCCGTCTAAATTCTGCTTTATATAGAAAAAGATTTCCGCCTGCTGCCATGCCCTATGCAGCACAAACAGAAACCCTTTTGTATGATTTTATATCCTTCTTTCCTACATTCCAAGTGCTTCCATCAAAAGCTCCACCGTATTATCGTCCGGCAGCATAACGACTTTGCCGGCTGCCCTGGTTTTCTCACCGTCTTCTTCCAGAAGCTGAAACCTGGTTTCTACCAGGATTGCCTTATGTACCTGCGACACGCATTCCTCAGGAACTTCTCCAATGCAGATCCGTTCCCCGCCTGCTACCAGCAGATACGGCGAGACAAAGATCCGCATGCCCGTATACCTGCCGACAGCTTTCATATATGCAGCCGACAGCATATTTGCAAATTCACTGACTGCCGATAACGCGATTTCATCTGCATAAAGGTCTTTTCCTTCATACCGGCTGCCAGTCATTTTCTCTACAACATCATAAACAAATCCCTGCTTTAAAATACATAAAACCGAGCCGTTTAAAGGCGATGCAAATTTCATCCAGATTCCTATATTTTTCTGCCCGATGTAATCAAGCAGCGTCTGTTCGGATACTTCTTCTTTTGGTATTACATTCGGTGCCTCCAGTTCTACACGTACTCCAAGAATTCTGCCGATTGTAATACTGGCCATGCCTACGCCGACATTGCCGAGTTCGGATAAAGCGTCCTGTACATCTAAATCCAGATTTCCATCCTGGTCAAACAGATTCATATACCCCTTCCTTTCTATCTGTTTCTATCTCTATCCTTGTGTTTCTAACGTTCCCGTTTCTATCTAAAAAGTCTCCGCCTTCCGGACAGAGGCTGATCCTGCTCTTTTGCCTGATTTCAGACGCCGAGGACTCTGTTTACCGTCTTAATAAACTGTTTTTCTTCGAATGGCTTTACAATAAAATCTTTTGCGCCCGCCTTGACTGCATCCTTAATAATCAGTTCCTGTCCAATGGCCGAATTAATGATAATGGATGCCGAAGGGTCTGTTTCCAGCAGTTTTTTTAACAGGGTCAGGTCTGTATTATCAGGCAGCGTAATATCTAACAGGGTCAGATCCGGTTTATGCTCTATAAACAGTTCAAGTGCTTCTTTTGCAGTTTTTGCTTCTATAATATTTTCATAACCAGCGTTCTGCAGCGCCTTTTTTGCGATTACTCTGGCAAATTTAGCGTCGTCTACTACTAAAATCAGATGCTCCATAACAAATTCCTCCTTTTACTGTATCTGCGCCGAAAGTCCGGTTTCTTTCGGCTTCTTGAGGCACTGCTCATATTCCGAAACAGGCATCGGGCGGTAAAAATAAAACCCCTGGGCGTTCCTGCATCCTATTGAGAGCAGAAACTCTGCCTGGCTGGCAGTTTCCACGCCTTCCACGATCACGTCAAGTCCCAGGCGCTCTGCCATATCTACAATGGAATGCAGAATGACATTTCCACGCTTATCATCTGAGGAAGGAGGCAGGAATTTTAAGTCTATTTTTAATACATCCACCGGAATCTCCCTCAGGGAATTTAAGGATGAGTATCCGCTGCCAAAATCATCCATAAGCACACGGAACTGATTTTCCTGCAGCAGCTTTGCCAGGTTATATAGCTGCATGTTATCTGATACAAATGCACTTTCTGTCAGCTCAAATTCGATCAGATCATGGGGAACCTCATACTGGTCCACGCATTCTTTAATCTGCTCTAGCAGGTTTGGATTATACAGATCTGTCCGGGATACATTCACAGATATCGGATGCAGGCTGACTCCCTCATCGATCCATCTGCTGATAATCTGGCAGCTGGAACGCAGCATATAATAATCCAGCTCTGAAATAAATCCGTTTTTTTCAAATACCGGAATAAATTCTCCTGGAGAAATAATTCCCTGGGACGGATGAATCCAGCGTACCAGCGCTTCGGAGCCGATAATCTTTCCCGTATCCATCTCACATTTCGGCTGCAGGTAGACCTGAAACTGTTCCGTTTCCAGCGCTTTTTTCATTTCTGATACAATAATCTGTTCAGCCACTTCTTTCTTACGGATGAAATGGTCATAGTAGGCTACATGATTGACATAACTGTTCTTGACAGTCTTTTGGGCAGCTGCCGCACGGTCCATGAGCGTAGATACCGATACATGCTCTGTGCGGTCTGCTTCACAGGTAATATAAACACCAAATGACATAATCATTTCAAATTTAATAGGATAAGTCCGCAGCGATGCCTGGATAAAATCTATAATCTCCTGAATATCACTGGCATTTGCCGGCATGCACACATAAAAAATGTCTGAAGATATCCTGCCATACGTACTGTCATTTTCTTCTTCCTGGAGCGGCCCTATCCACTCCTGGATTTTAACCCCGATATAGCGCAGAATATTATCTCCTTCTTTTGTCCCGTACATCTGGTTGATCATGCGGAATTTGTCAATATCCATACGGATCAGCGCATAGCTTAAATCCGGATGCATCTGAATCATCGTCTCTGTCATCTGCCTGAAGCTGTCCATATTCGGCATATGGGTCAGAGGGTCTCTTGCTAATAGAAACTTCAGCTTCTGCACCATTTCCAGCTCCTGCTCCGCATTCGTAAAAGTAATCAGCACCCTTTCAATATCCCCGTCCGGCTCGCCGTAGCAGATCAGGCTTACCCGGAACCATTCATATGTATGGGATTTAATATAAAATCTGGCCGTCGTGCTTTTCGAGTCCCCCGGCTTTAATTGTGTAAAGTCAAATAGTGCTTCCAGTTTTGGGATATCTTCTTTTAAAACAATCCGGCTGTAATTTTTGTCAAAATTATATTCCCTGTTCCAGTCCCCGTACACATGACGGCGCTGCGCCGGATCTATATAACACTGTTTTGTTTTAAAGCTGTATTCTACAATAAAAGAATGTGTATGTTCCAGAATCCGGCTGTCCTTTAACAGCCCGGCTTCATGACAGCGTTCCTGCTCAAAGTCCTTTATGCCTTCACTGTTTCCCTGCTCCTTGTCCATGCTCATGCCTCCCCCTGCCCTGTTTATCTTTCTGCTTTTTATTATAAACCCAGTTGAAAGCAAAGCACAATACCAATTAAAGAATCCGCTGTATTTTTTTGGTATTTTCACAGGTACAGAGCACTTTATGCGTACTGTATCCAGTGATTCCCGACATCTGTTTCTTTACAGACCGCGAAACACATCTCACAGAAAGCATTCAGACACAATCCTGACATTTCAAAGGAGCTGTTGCTAAGTTTTTACTTAGTGAAACAGCTCCTTTTTCACAGTTTCTTATACATTTTCCGCTTTCAGGCTTTATCTGCTCAGAATTTTTTCCATTGATTTCCCTTTTGCCAGTTCGTCAATCAGTTTGTCCAGATACCTGATTTCCTGCATCAGCGGTTCCTCAATGGTTTCTACACGCACCCCGCAGACTGTGCCTTTTATGTTTTTCCTCCCGGGATTGAGTTTTGGCGCATTCCTGAAGAAATCCCCATAGGAAATGTCGTTTGCAACCGCATTTTCAATTCCCTGTACATCGTATCCGGTCAGCCAGTTTACAATCGTACCGACCTCTTCTGCTGTCCTTCCCTTCTTTTCTGCCTTTGCTGTCAGCAGAGAGTAGATTTTTGCAAACTTCATCGCATACACTTTTTCATATTCCATACTCCTTCTCCTTTCCTGCTTATTTTACAGACTGTCTGATGCTTCACCGCTTTCTGACTCTGACAAAAACTTCTCTTCTTCAAGAATCACCCCGTATTCTGCTGCCAGTCTGATAAAATCCTCTATGACAGCCTTCGGATTCCGGCTCAGTTCTTCAATTCTTGCTTTCAGTTCTTCATTTGCCTCAATCTGTTCTAAAAACTTCTTCATATTCACCATATTTCCTCCTGCCGTTTTCATAACCGCTGCTGTCCGCTTTTAAGATGATTCACCTGCAGACAGACCCCTGCAGTATCCCGTTTTGGAATTTTCTCTATGCTTCTTTCGATGCTTTGTATTCCCCGCCCATGCTGTCTGACGTTCCTCCTGCTTCAAAAAGCAGTGAAACATCCTGTACGTGGTCTTTTGTAAAACTTCTCTTCCAGTTTCAGTTTCTATTACCAGTACGGCAAGCTTCTGTCCGGCTTTCCCTCATTGATGTCTTTCCCAGATACATATGTAATTTTTCTGCACATAATGATTTTCCTTTCTTTCCTCAAGTGTTGCTTTCATATGTTTTTATAGATTAGCTATTCTAATATAAATGTGCCCCTTCTTTTTGAAAAGGGGCCAGGGATAATCATCATGTTTTTCAATAAAATCCTCATTCCAAAACCGGAGAACATTCTAATTTTTTGATGCAAACACATCACAGACTATCATATCTATACAGAATACGCCTCCCTCAGCATGTGCCTTGAAATATCCGCTCTGACGCTTTACTGCGGCTTTCATGCTGGCAATGCCAAATCCGTGTCCTTCTTCTGTCTTTGTCGTGCAAAAACTGTCTGCCTCACACATTTTACTGCTGCACCGGTTTTCTATCCTCAGCAGCAGCTCATCTCCCTTTGGTCTGGCTGAAAGTGTGACAAAAGGCTCCTCACAGTCCTCACATCCTTCCAGAGCATTCTGCAGTGCATTTGATAAAATACAGTTCATATCAGGGTGGACAGCTTCTCTGATTTCGGGTATGTCCGCCGTCACAGAAAACGGAATGTTCCTCTGCTGAAACTGGTCTGCATACCATCCAATCGTAATATTGGCTACATAATCCGCACACCAGGAAGAAATACGCAGTGCTGCCACCGTATTTCCAAGTTCCGCAAGATAGCGCTGTGCTTCCGCAGTCTGTCCGTCTGCAAGCATTAGGGCTGCTGTACGGAAATAAAACTGCATATCATGTTTCATGCTTCTTAACGAAATATCCCGCTGTACAATGCTTTCATACTGCTGTCTGGCATATTCGACTAACAGCTGGGAAGACGCTGCTTCTACCTGGATATCAGATTTATGCTTTGCCACCCGTTCCATTGTCTCCCTTAGTACCAGAACAGAAAAAATAGTCAGGGCAATCCCTGTAAAGAACTGAAACGGCAGCTCTACATGCAAAAACACAAACCACTGCATGCTGGCTGGTAAAATCATCAGGCAGTATCTGATATAATCCAGAGCATATCCTGCCAGAAGGATTAATACGGCCTCTGAGAACCCAAAATATTCCTTTTGGCGGTTTCTGATCCAGTTTTTCATCCAGAATACGGTAAATATCATTCCGGCTGTCATAAAAAACGGACGTGTCAGATTGAAATTAAAAAACCCTGCCAGAGAGAGCACTGCTGCTGCAATATACACGGTCCCAAACGCAGATAAAACCCTCCTGCCAGATGCCTGCAGTTTCCACCCGCAGACATATAATGTAAACCAGGCTGTAAATTGTATCATCGGCTCAAGATAGTAAAACGTCCAGTCTTTCAGGGAAGAATATGCCGCAGAATGATGAAATACAGAATAGAAGATACTGTTTTCTGAATTATAATACAAAATAGTCACCGCCGTCAGAAACAGCATGCATAAATTTTCCCGCAGCGGCACATCCCGGTAAATAGCCAGTATCAGCAGAGACATCAGAATGGTCAGCACTGTAAAAAAGCTGATCAGTGTCACAGGCATACTTTCAGCCAGCAAATTTAACACTAAATCGCCCGCTGCTGCGATTTTTACTTCCCGCAGAATTCCCAGTTCTGCGAGAAAAAGAGACGGTGAACGGTAAATAATCGTAATTTTTCTGCCGCTGTCTTCCTTCTTCAGCATCACCTGATTGATCTGGCGGGCAGACTGAAACACAAAATCTTCTGCATCCGGCTCTGCCCCGTATTGATAACGCCTTTCTTTGTCTATCCAGACCTCCACTGACTGCTCTACAGAAATAAAATGAATGGCATATGCTTCCCCCGTCCATTCCGGCAGATCTGCAGTAAGCCGGACTTCTGTCGTCCCCTTCGGTAAATCCAGCACGTCCGGCAGTCTGACCGTTCCGCTCAGCCCGGTATCTGTTGTATAGGTCCAGGTGCTGTCCATGACCTGTACAGTAGTCGTAAACTGCGGTATGCCAAAGCGCCATATTCCTGTAAACAGCCCCGCAGCAAATGCAGCCATTGTAAAAAGAAACAGAATCCGCTCTATACGTTTCATAAATTTTTCTCCGTAAGATACTGGAAATACGTTTCCCTGATGGCTTTGCGTTCCCGGACCCGGATAGGCACAATTGCATCATTTTCCATACGGAAATCATCCTTTGCCGAATAAATCCGGTCCATATTTACAAGAAAACTCTGATGACAGCGTAAAAACTGTTTTTCCGGAAGCCGGACTGCCAGATCATCCAGACGCCCGTAACAGGAAATCTTTTCCCGGACGGTATGGACTGTCAGCTTATTGCGGCTGCTTTCGATATATAGGATTTCAGACGGCACAATGGAATACACACTGTTTCCCTGGCGCAGAGAAAGCATCGCCGGATTCTGCCTCTGTAACAGCCGTCCCAGCAGATGCTTCAGTTTTTCTTTCTCTAAAGGTTTCAAAAGATACCCTGCCGCTCCTACCTCGTAGCCTTCTATCGCAAAATCTGGCGATACTGTCAGAAATATAATATCTGCCCTGCAGTCTTCTTCCCGCAGCCTGCGCGCCGTTTCCACACCGTCAGGTCCCTTCATATAGATATCTAAAAAGAGCATATCCATAGGAATCCCATCCCTTTTCCAGTCTGATAACAGCGAAACGCCGCTGTCGTATTCCATAATTTCCGCCTCCATACCGCTGGCACCCAGTCCGTCTTTTAAAAATCTGCGCAGTTTCCTGCGTTCTTCAAATACGTCGTCACAGATTGTAATGTAGCACATCCCATACCCCCCCCCCCTTGCATTTTTAAGCATTATTTTATCATTTTATAAAAAAAATGTCGAGATAAAATAGGAGTAAAATTAAGGATAATAAAGGTCATATGCGACTGGCATTGCTGTTAACCATGCTGTATTTGTGACAGCAGCATGTTCCTTCCAGACTCAGTGCCTGTAAAAACGGATTTCAAAAAGCGCGCCTGCGCCCGGCTTATTCCTGGCCCGTACCGTCCCGTTCTGGCGTTCTATAATTTCCTTTGACAGAGCTAATCCGATGCCTATACCGCTCCCCTGCGGATTCTGTCCCCGGTAAAAACGTTCAAAAAGATGCGGCAGATCTTCTTTTGCAAATCCTTTCCCATCATCCCAGATAAGGATCTGCGTATACAGCGGATTTCCGGTATAAGAAATGTGTACCATTCCTCCGGGATTATGCTCCATGCAGTTTTTCATCAGATTCATCACCGCTTCCATGGTCCAGTCCAGATCGGCAGCAATTAATATCTCACCCTGTTCAGGAATATCAGCAGAAGTACCGCTGGCAGCAAACAGTTCCTGCAGGTTATCGGCCGCAAGGACAAGCAGCGTATACACATCCGTGTCATTTTCATGAAGCACCAGCGTTCCGGCATCAATTCTGGTCAGCAGAAGCAGCGACTCTTCCAGATGTGTAAGGCGTGTCAGCTGTTTTTCTGCCTGTTTCAAATGATCTGATTTAAGGCCGTCCAGTTTCAGCATCTGAAGAGCAAGGGAAATGGCAGTCAGCGGCGTTTTGATCTGATGGGCAATATTAGACAGATTCTGAGCAAAACCATCCTTTGCCTGAACCGCCTCCTCCTTCGTCTGATAAAGATATGCAGTCGTCTTATAAATCTGATCTTCGAGCCTGGAAAAATCGTCTTCCCCGGATGCAGAACATATAGCTGCCCTGCCGGCACAGGCCTGTTCCAGATAATCTGCCAGAGCCTGTATCCGCCTGGCTTCGGTTCTGCTGCGGCATAAAAAAGCAGCCGTACAAAGAAGCACCGCCGCACAAAAACCTGCCGCTATACACAAAACAGTCTGCTTATATGCCAGAAGCGAAAAGTCGGACCAGTGATATCCCCATGCCGGTAAAACGTCAGTTCCCGGCTTTACATTCTGTCTGCTATAGTCTTTTAATACAGAAAGCAGGATCTGTTCTGAGCCCGGTGCCTTTTGCACTGCTTCCCTGCAGAGTGCATTTAACAGCCCAAACTGCAGCCGGCCGCAGCAGTATGAAACTAATACTGCTGTAACGGCAGCTGACAGAAGGCAGGCGGCTGATATGGCTGCGGACAGTATACATATATTTTTGCGGCTATTCATAATAATACCCTCCATACAGTAATCTGCTTTTGCAGGCTTTACATCATTGTATCATCTTTTAACACCTCCGCAATACTGATTGTCCGCACACTGCGCCATGCTAAATAATAAGCCAGCGCTATAAAGCCCCAGACTGCCAGCACAAAGGCCAGAACCGGCAGCAGCGGTGCCTGTTCCATAAATACTTCCAGTTCCAGATAACTTGCCTTTAACATATACCCTGCTGCAATGATTACAAGCGGAAGGCCGGTCAGAACCGGACGTGCGGCAATCACCAGAGCCTCTATGCAGAACATGTTCCGCAGCTGTTTTAAAGTCATGCCTGCCGACATATATCTTGCAAATTCTCTCTTCCTCTGGTTCACAAATCCAAACGTATTTGAAAACACACTGCCCATGCCGATAACTGCAAGCAGGATACAGAATCCTCCCAGCACTGCCTCCGCTCCCTGTATCATTTTGTTATTTGATTCATATTCCTGGATGCGGTTTTCATATTCTGCCGTATATGTTTTGCTTATCAGACTTTCAATTTCATCCTCCAGCATAAGCAGTTCATCAAGTGTCACATTTTCCCTGCCCCGGATACAGATCAGGCTGTCTGCCTGTGCTCCCCCGGTCTTTTCTTTTATTTTTTTCCATAAAGATACCGGAATAAAATGCACCAGTTCATAATAATCATCCGATGCATATTCCTCCCTTAAAGCAGGCATTTTTTGTGTATAAGCAAGAACCGGGATCTGAACATCTGTCTTCCCGTTTCCTGGAGCCGTTAAAACACTCTTATCACTTTTTTCTTTTATATACGGCAAGAATTGCGGATGTCTGAAATCAGGATTTGTCACATTGCGGATTCTGTTTAAGATGACTGCTCCGTCCAGCCGCGGCGATACTCCCGTCTGCCTGCAGTAATCCGCAAAACTGTGATCATCCAGAATGACCAGCGGAACGTTGATCATCCAGCCATTGTCCTGTTTTGTGACATACTTGTCTGAAGCATGCAAAAATCCCCCAAAGGTCTTCATCTCTCCGCTTAGTTCCTCTTCTGTCAGAATTCTCTTTGCCGCTGCTTTCTGATACACAATGGCAGTCTGTACCCCGGCCAGTTCCTGAACTTCCTTTGTTTTGTCAAAAGTATCTGCGCCGGTATCCTGAAGCGTAACCATGATATCCCAGATTCCCTGATATCTTTTGAAATAGGTTTCTTCTGTGCTGATTCTGGAAAGAGAAAAGAAACACTGCATAACCGAAAATGCCATAAATGATGCGATCAGAGAGAATGAGGCCGTGCGCAGAGCTTTTTTCTGTGCTTTTAAGGCATTGCCGGCAAGCTCTCCTTCTGCTCCCCACAGCAGCGTGAGCAGATAGGAATTTTTCTTTTTATTCAGCTGTAATTCCCCGGTATTTCTGACAGCTTCAAGCGGTGTGAGCCTGCTTAATCTTCTGGCCGGCAGCCATGCGGAAATCCATATGGTCAAAACCGTCAGAGATAAAATCAGAGCCGCCAGCATCGGATGACAGCCAAAAACCGCTCTATGCCGTCCTGTTATGCCTTCTCCCAGCAGTACATTGACCAGATGCAAAACCCCCATGCTCCCTGCAAGGCCCGCCAGGTTTCCGGCTATGACAGGCAGTGCACAAAGAGCTGCTGCTTCCTGTAAAAGACAGGTCCTGATCTGCTTCGGGGAAGCTCCGATACTGGAAAAAATGCCAAACTGATGAATTCTTGCATTCATGGACACCGCAAAAGCATTATGGATAATAATAATCAGAGAAACAGACGCCGTCACCACCACCAGCAGATACATTGGAAACAGCAGCCTTGGTGCCGTATCGCCCGGGCCGCGGATCAGATACATTGCCAGGAGCTCATAATTATACTCTGTCTGATCCGGTGAAACTCCGGCCTGTTTCGCAATACGCGGCGTATCCGTAAAAACAGATCTCATATCGTCAAAATAAATATCAGCTGCTGTTTTCTGTGTATCATCTTCCAGTTCATGCATCACAGCATCCCTGACACCGGCATAATTTTTTATACTGATCATGTCTTCCTCATCAAGCTCTCCCATAATACGGCTCTGCCAGCCACCTGTTTCCTGTTCAATCCTTTCGATCTCATATTTCCACGCATTATAAAACAGTCCGCACAGCAAAGCCAGCAGAAGGGCAGAAATAAATGCCGAAATCCTGACAGACAGGCTGGATGAACGGTTGTTTTTCAAATACCCCTTTGAATAATCTTTCCACATATCCTACCTCCGCCGTTCGTCACGAACCAGACGCCCGTCTTCCATCGTAATCACACGCTCTGCTTCCAGAGCTGCCTTTTCATCATGGGTAATCAGTATCACTGTCTGATTCAGGCTGCGGCTGCACAGCCTGAGCATATCTATCACCTCTTTGGAATTTTTCTGATCCAGATTTCCAGTCGGTTCGTCTGCTAAAAGCAGCGCCGGCCTGTAAATCAGCGCACGCGCAATCGCAGCCCTCTGCTGCTGTCCTCCTGACAACTGATTCGGCATTGCCTCAAGCCTGTCCGCAATGCCAAGAGAGAGGACGATTTTATCAAAATACTCCTGATTCGGTTTTTTCTTATCAAGCGTAAGCGGCATAAGGATATTTTTCCGAACTGTGAGCGTAGGAATCAGGTTATAAAACTGATATACGATCCCTGCCTTTCTGCGCCGGAAAATTGCTGCCTGAGTCTGGTTCAGGCTGGAAAGGTCCGTTCCGTCTATGATTACCTTTCCTTCTGTGGGCTTATCCACAGTGCCCAGAATATGCAGCAGGGTAGATTTGCCAGACCCGGATGCTCCGACAACTGCCACAAATTCTCCTCTGCTGACGGAAAGGTCTATGCCGTCAAGTGCTACTGTCCGGCTGGGGCCTGAGCCGTATATTTTGCGTACTCCTTCGCATTTTAAAATTTCCATTTTGGTGTGCTCCTTTCATTAGCGGCTGCGGACGGAGAGCTATGGATTACCCGGCTGGTACTGGCTGCATTTAAGTGTCTGTCCGGCAGACAGTTACTGACTGTGTGCGCAGTCTGATGTCTGGGTAATCTATGCTTTTCCGATTATTATGCCGCTTGCTTTAGCACTTATTAGTATAGCAGATAAAAGTTACAATCTGGTGACTGACTGCCGGATTTCATGATGACAGCCCGTCTGGAACCGGAAAATTTACGGTCTATCTTTACTATGGATTCATACGGCCGGAAACTTACGGCAGTATACATGGACTCCTTCTGTGCAAAGCGGAGCCGGCCACACATTAGCGGTCAGAAACAATGACAGCCGGCCGGCCCTTTATGCTAACTGATTTTTTAAGTAATTGCTCTTATCATCATTCATAAACTTATCAGCAAGGAGGAACTGTTATGACTTTATTACAGTATCATGAACCAAACGGGCTCCCGTTTCCCGGCGTATGGTTTATCCTATTTACAGCAAATTTCCTGCTGTATGATACGCTTGATGAAATTTTCCATATTGAAGAAGAAATCACACAGGCCTTTCCGGAACAGACAGCTTTTTACGAAGATGACAAAACATGGATGAAAAGAAAACAGAAAGAACAAAGCCGGAAAAACTGATCTTACTGCATATCAATACTGGCTGACACAAGTCTTCTTTCTTATATTAATAAGGGTATTGCAAAACCCGGCTGTCCGCTTTTCAAAAAACCGGGTCAGCCAGCTGCCTTAATCTGCTCCACGAGGGAGAGTTTTCTCGTATAGCGGGCTGCACAGACTGAGAATACCGCCTGCACTGCAAGCAGCGCGGCTGCAAACAGCAGTACCTGAAGAACCGGGAAATGATAGGTGAGTTTCCCGAATACGCCAATCTGGTCAAAGACCCTGCATACAGCCAGACTGCATCCTGTTCCCAGCGTCAGTGTGGCAAGCAGTGTGATCCCCGCATAGTACAGACACTCAAAAGACAGCATCTGTGACAGCTGCCGGCTGCTCATGCCAGCGGACTGGAATATGCCAAACTCCTGCTGGCGTGTGAGAAAATTGGTGATCAGCGTGTTGGCCAGATTGATTAGAGAAAACACAAAGATAAATACCAGGATGCAGTATAGCCGGATCATCTCTTTGCTCATGCTTCCCTCCAGTTCAGCTGCTAGATCGCTCAGGCCGGTGACCGCCACACGTTCATCGGATACAGCACTAAATACCGCCTGCCGCAGCTGCTGGCTGTCCTGATTTGTGTGAATATTCACATAGCCGGTAAAATCCGGGATTTCCGGATAAAGGACAGACAGTTCTTCTTCAGGCAGAATAAAATAATGGACTGAAGCGCCAATAGGAACATATTCGACAATTCCCATCACGGTATAAGTCTTTGTCTGTCCATTGTAACAGGAAACCGTAACCGTGTCGCCTATCTGATAACTGGTTCTGTAAATCTCTTTCAGTGCACTGCCTGCCGGGCAGACCAGAATCCCATTTGCATCCAGCAGCTGCTGGTAATCCGCCGTACCTTCCAGGACTGTCTCTTCTGTATACATCTGTGTCATCTTCTCCTCAGAAATTCCTTCGAGAAAGAAAGGCTCATGCTCCCGGTTTCCGGGAATTTCACTGATCTCGGGGATTTCTACACAGGACATGCTGTAATTTGTGACGAAATCCACACCCGGAATGGCGGAAAGATTTTCCTGAAGGGCCCGGCCCAGAGGATTATCTTTTTGCATCTCGACAAATTCCCGGCCTGCATAGTCCTCATACTGCAGAAGGTACTGGCTCCTGTCTCCAAATTGAGACTGGGCCATTTCTGTTATGTCTACCGAATTTGTCCAGGCAGAAATGCACAGAAGCAAAATCCCGGTCAGACTCAGGGAGAGAGCTGTGATAAAGGCTTTTTTACGGTCCCGTGAAAAGTTCATCATAGCCAGGCGGGGCATAGTCAGGCGGCGGTGGAGCTGCCTGGAAATACTGCGGCCTTGCTGGCAGGAATAGGCAGTGGCACGGACAGCTTCAATGGCAGAGACCTCTCCTGCCATTGACACCGGCTTTCTGGTGGCAGCCAGGACCGTTACACAGGTCAGGAAGGTGATGACTGCTGCTGACCAGAAATTGTCACGCCAGGACCAGAAGCCGGGTACTGCTGCCAGTGCAATGACTGCTGCGAGGATCAGTCCAAGCGGAACAGATACCGTCATCAGGAAACGCCTCTCCCGTTTCACGATACGCTTTAACTGCTCCGGCGTTGTTCCAAGTACCTTCAGGCGTCCGTATTCCCGCATTTTTCCTATTACGGAAATGTAGAATATGTTGTAAATTACGATGGCGCAGATAACAGCAATCAGCAAGGCCACGGCATAAACCTCTATTCCGTTTCCCAGATAAAGGTTCAGCATGTCAAAGTAACCGGAACTGTAAAATGTCTGATCCTGCGCAATGCCCATTTCTGCAAAAAACTTTTCGATGTCTATGCGAAGCAGGTCTGCCTCCATTCCCTGACTTCCGGCAAAACGGAACCGCAGTTCATAGGGAGCCGCATGGCTGCCTGTATCTATGGCAGTTTCCGCAATCCAGACCATAAAAATCCGGCTATTGTTCTCTGTTTCTAAAATGCCTGTAATAGTATAGGACTCCCAGCCGCCGCCCAGATCCAGCGTGACCGTCTGTCCGGCTTCTGCCGGAAGGCCGAAATAATTTAAAAACGAACGTTCCACACACAGTTCATTCTCCGCCTGCGGATAATCCCCGATAATTTCGCCGTAGCCCATCAGATCAATCATTTCCATGCTGACATAGCTGACGTTCAAAACACTGTCCTGATACCGGACTGAGCCGGCATCGGCAGTATAGCCCCATTTTTCAAATTTTCCTGCATCTGCCAGCCTGGTGATCTCTTCCCGGGTCAGTCCGCCGCACCCGGCCTGATACTGTCCCATTATCTTATCCAGGGTCTTTTGCTGCTGTGCAGAGTAGATAAAGCAGAGACTTCCCATAAGACAGACAGCAAGAGCAATGGTAATGATCACAAAAATACTCCGGCGCATGTCCGCCTTCATACTCCTGCCTGCCAGTTTCTTTTCCACCTCACTGGTATTATTTTCAAAAGGCCATATCATAATCCGCCACCTCCTACAATCCTGCCATCCTCAATTCTGACAATGCGGTCAGCAAGCTGGGCGATTTCGTTATTATGGGTAATCATTACAATTGTCTGGTTAAATTCCATGCTGGTACGTTTTAACAGCCCCAGCACATCTGCACTGGTTCTGCTGTCCAGGTTTCCGGTAGGTTCGTCAGCCAGGACGATTGCCGGTTTGGTAATCAGGGCACGGGCAATGGCAACCCGCTGCTGCTGTCCGCCTGAGAGATTATTCGGCATATTCTGCAGCTTATTTTCCAAAGCCAGCATCTGCACGATCTCATTCATAAATTTCTCATCTGCCGTATCGCCGTCCAGCTCCACAGGCAGGACAATATTTTCATAGACGTTCAGAATCGGTACAAGGTTGTAATTCTGGAAGATAAAGCCGATGTTGCGGCGGCGGAAGATCGTCAGCTCTTCATCATTCTTATCCGCCAGATTGTCTCCGCGGACAATAATGCTTCCAGAAGTCGGCGTATCCAGCCCGCCCATCATGCTGAGCAGGGTGGACTTGCCGCTGCCGGATGTTCCCACCACCGCCACAAACTCCCCCTGTTCCACAGACAGGCTTACACCGTCCAGGGCGCGGGTGATGCCTGGCCCGCTGCCATAATACTTTTTCAGATCGATTGTCTGTAATACATTCATGTTCAAATGCTCCTTTCCTTATCTTCGTCCTGCATTTCAGGACGTACAGGTGTGCTCCGGGTATTTCAGGGCTTTTTTCTGCTGATAAAGACATTTTAAAATACAAATGTTACAGAAATGTCCTAGGAGGCAAAAAAAGAAGGGTAAAATGTTACAGGATTAGGATGTTTTTCCTCTCATTATATTTTGTGTGCACAAAAAAGCAATATCTGCAGCAGCTCTATTTCAGCTTTTTACGGACAATACCTCAGTTAAAATCCCCGTTCCACACAGGCATGTCTGTAAGGTACTCCTTTTGAACGGCGGGAACATAGTAAGCACCGTAATCTTTCAGTCCATCCTCCTGCTCCATTTCAGGCAGCTCTGCATAAAAGCGGTAATAAGGCATATAATATTTCTCGTTTTTTCCGCTCCGGTATACAAGTTCTGCTTTGGCGATATATTTCTCACCGGGCATTTCGAAGGGAACAGACGTAATGTAATTCCCGTTCAGCAGCAGGTCTGTTGCTTCTTCCTTAGAAATAATCGGATAGTCCCCTGCTTTGTCCGACAAATCCGGCCTGTAGATTCTGGCCATGTTTAATCTCCCCTCATCGTCACAATAGAAAGCTGTCTGGAAGAACTGATAGTTGAGAATCCGTTCTGTAAGACTTTCCGCTGCGTCAAAAAATGTAATATGATACCCCTGCTTACGGTAGATATCGTAATCTCCGCCGTATATGTTTATTACAGGCTCTTCCATATTTATCAGATCAGAATAAGTTTCCTGCAGATATTCGGCCACAGCCAGAGTATCTTCATAAGAGGAATCATGGGTAAACCGGTATTTTTCAGGGAGCGGAACTGCAGGTTCAAAGGTGATAGTGACAGTCATGGTGTTATCTGCTTCGATTTTAATACCGTTTTCTTCCGCCACCAGTGCTGTCGGATCAAAATATCCCTCGGGAACATTTCCCTCAAACTTTTCTGTAATAATGGCCTGTTCCTCTGCATCGGGAGTATTATCATTTATTTTAAGAGTATCGGTATCCATATGGAGCCGTTTAGCCGTTTCCAGCAGAAAGTTTTCCACAGCTTCAAAATCTGTTTCATTTTGCAGCGTATTCCGATAGACAGGCAGTGTGGATAACTGCGCGGTTTCATCCCACGGATTGGCATTCGTCAGATCAGATATGTCATAAGCCATACAGCCTTCATAGCCCATGGACCCGCCGCTGTCCCAGACAATCGTAAGCATGGGAAGGCCGGACGGACCGTCCTCTGCCGTGTGTCCTCCTGCATCGTCCCCGGCACTGCCTGGAAGACCGGATGGATTCCTGTTTTGGGAACTGCCCGGAAGGCCGGACGGACCGCCGCCGGAATGTTCCGCCAAAAGAAAGCGGATTCCGGCGTACACAGTCAGAGTGACACAGGCTGCCAGTGCGGCCCATTTCATCCATAAGGCTCTGCTGCCAGCTTTCTCTGCCGGTGCTGCCTGCGCAATGTATGTTTCGTCTGCCTCTCCCAGTGCATACAAAATACGTTTTTCTCCAGAAATGTTTTCTTTTTTCATATGACAATACCTTCTTTCTCCAATAGTGCTCTGAGTTCATTTCGTGACCGAAGCAGAGACATTTTTACCCTGCTTTCACTGACGGAAAAATCGGAGGCAATCTCCCTGACCGGACTCAGATACCAGTAGCGCCGCATAAAAAATTTCCGTCGTTCTTCCGGCAGGCCCGCAAGAAATCTGTTCAGCGTTTCTGCCAGCAGCATATCATCAATAACCTGTTCTGCATGGTCTGCTGTGGGAACACACTCTTTCAGTTCCTCCAGGACAAACGTAACCTGCCCTGCGCCGCGCTTTTTTGCAGTATATTTTTCATATCTGTTCAGGGACAGATTACGGGTAATCTTCCCTAAAAAAACAGACAGCCGGTTCGGACGTTTCGGAGGCATTGCGCCCCATGCCCTCATATAAGTATCATTCACACATTCCTCGCAGTCCTCCCGGTTATGCAGGATATTGTAGGCAATATAGCTGCAGTATTTTCCATATTTTTTTGATGTTTCAGATATCGCTGTCTCGGAGCGCTCCCAGTATAAATCTACAATCTGCCTGTCATCCATACATGCTTCTCCTTTCCGTACTGATACTGATAGGGGGTTCACTTTAATACACCGGAAAATGGGTGGATGCGTCACATTTTTTTCACATTTTTTACATTATGTGAATATCCGGACGCTGGGAATAGACACTTTTTCCTTTTTCTGTTCCGCCTTCGAACAGTAAGAACTTCTAAATTTTCTGC
>CAJTVR010000085.1:0-3209 GCA_910580075.1 uncultured Eubacterium sp.
TCTGGATTGTGCTTTTCCTTTCCTCCTTTGATTACCTCTAATTAGCCATAACCTGATTCAGGAAAGGAGGCGGACAGGATAAATACATCAGTGGATATACAGTGTCACATGCTATATAAAAAGAACAGCTGTAACAAAAGCAGCTGCATTTTCATGTACAGCTCCATATAGAAGGAAGAGGCTGCTAAAACGTTCCGCAAAGGGCATAAGACATATAAATTCCAATCTTTTTATACGAATCATGTCATGTGTCTTGTCATATGACGGGCAGTGTGCTATAATACCTGTCAGCAATTGATACATAAATAATATCCGATATTGAAACCGATTCGAACCGTTTTGATAAAGAATTATTAAAGGGTAAGAGAAGGCAAGGGTAAGGCAGGAATAAAGAAAAGAGAAAAATCATGATAAAAACAGACATATTAATTATCGGTTCCGGATGCAGCGGCCTGTACTGTGCTCTGCAGCTGCCGGAAGAAATGCAGATTACCGTTATTACCAAGTCAGATTTGGAGAGCAGCGATTCTTTTCTGGCTCAGGGCGGAATCTGCATGCTTAGGGATGAGGCGGATTATGAGAGCTATTTTGAAGATACGATGCGTGCCGGACATTATGAAAATGATAGAACATCTGTAGAAATCATGATACGCTCATCAGTCCGGGTAATCGAAGATCTGGTAAACTTCGGCGTAGATTTTCAGAGGGATGAAAGCGGCAGCTTTGCATTTACAAGGGAAGGAGCACATTCGCAAAACCGGATTCTGTTTCATAAAGATATTACCGGGAAAGAGATTACCAGCAGGCTGCTTGCCCAGGCGCAGAAACGGGTAAATATTACTCTGATGGAGCAGACAGTGCTGTTAGACATTGTCAGCCGGGAAAATGTCTGTTTTGGGGCAGTTGTAAGAAAAGCTGATGGAACGAATGAAACGGTCAGAGCTGGTTTTACGGTTCTGGCAACAGGCGGAATCGGGGGATTATATACACATTCTACGAATTACAGGCATTTAACCGGAGACGCGGTTGCAATTGCGTTAAAACATCAGATTGCATTGAAAAATCTAAACTATATACAGATACATCCGACTACTTTTTACATAAATGGAAATGATGAAAGGAGTTTTCTGATTTCAGAATCGGTACGCGGGGAAGGTGCCAGGCTTTATGACAAAAACATGTGCCGTTTTGTCGACGAGCTGCTTCCGCGTGACCAGCTGACGGAGGCAATTTATACACAGATGAAAAAAGACCGTACACAGTTTGTCTGGGAAGACTTGCGCACAATTCCAACAGAAGAACTATACCGCCATTTTCCAAACATTGTTGCATACTGTGCCCGTATGGGGTATGATGTAACTAAAGAATGTATTCCGGTCGTTCCGGCCCAGCACTATTTTATGGGCGGGATTGCGACAGACCACAGCGGCCGCACATCAATGGAGCAGCTTTACGCAGTCGGGGAGACAGCGTGCAACGGCGTACATGGAAGAAACCGGCTTGCCAGCAACTCTCTGCTGGAAAGTCTTGTATTTGCGAAAAAGGCGGCAGAAGATATCTCGGCAAACGGGAAGGTGACACAGCCGGTTTTGCCTGAACCTGTGGATTTAGATGCTTATGCAGACGCAGACGCGGTTATGAAAAATTACCGGAATATGGTTTTACAGAAAATCAGAATGGGAGAAAGCAGCGCATGCATTGCATAAAACAGAACAGGAGAAGACAATACCTGTTTTGATAGAAGTTAACAGTATAATACAGCAAAAGAAAGGAATTATAAATGATGATTGACCCGGTTACTATGAAGCTGAACGCAGATCCGCTGATTTTAAGCGCACTGCAGGAAGATATTACAAGCGGAGATGTGTCCGCAAACAGTGTGATGCCTTATGCACAGCCTGGGGAGGCTGATTTAATCTGCAAACAGGACGGGATTATATGCGGACTGCAGGTTTTTGAACGTGCATTTACTTTATTAGAGGAAACGGCTCAGGCAGAATTTTTTGTATCAGACGGTGATGCCGTCAGCAGCGGACAGCTGGCGGGAACAGTCCGCGGCGATATCCGTACACTGCTGTGTGCAGAACGGACCGCGCTGAATTATCTGCAGCGGATGAGCGGCATCGCTACCTATACACATTCTGTGGCAGCTCTTTTAAAGGGGACAGACATAAAGCTGCTGGATACAAGAAAAACGTCTCCAAACAACCGCATTTTTGAAAAATATGCAGTGCGCACCGGGGGAGGCTGCAATCACAGGTACAATCTGTCTGACGGTGTTCTGCTCAAAGATAATCATATTGGTGCAGCCGGAGGGGTGAAACAGGCAGTAGCAATGGCAAAAGAATATGCTCCTTTTGTACGCAAAATTGAAGTGGAAGTGGAAACGCTGGATATGGTGAAAGAAGCGGTAGAAGCGGGGGCTGATATTATCATGCTCGATAATATGACCTATGATCAGATGAAAGAAGCAGCTGATTTTATTGCGGGACGTGCAGAAATAGAAGTTTCCGGGAATGTTACAAAGGAGAATATTGCAAAGCTGGCCACTCTGGGCGTAGATTATATTTCCAGCGGTGCGCTGACACATTCTGCGCCTATTTTAGATTTGTCTTTAAAAAATCTGCATGCGGTATCATAAAAGAACTTAGAAAGAAAGGGGATGCGGCAGATGACAGGAGAAGAACGCAGAAAACAGCTGCTGCAGATACTGTCGGAGAGTGAAACACCGATATCAGGGACTGCGCTGGCAAAGCGGTTTCAGGTCAGCCGGCAGGTGATCGTGCAGGATATAGCGCTGCTGCGTGCAAACGGGGCAGAGATATTTTCAGCAAGCCGGGGATATCTTATGCCACACGACAATTCTGAGACGGCCCGTATTTTAAAAGTACTGCACTCTGATGTGCAGACAGAAGAAGAACTCAATCTGATTGTAGACATGGGCGGTATTATCAGAGATGTGTTTATTTATCATAAAGCATACGGGATTGTACGGGCGGATATGAATATCCGTTCCCGCAGAGATGTCCGGGATTTCATGGAAAAAATACAGTCAGGCAAATCCAGCCTGCTGAAAAACGTAACATCCGGCTATCATTATCATACGATACTGGCACCGGATGAACAGACGCTGGATCTGATTCAGAATGATCTTCTGGAGAAAGGAATGCTGGCCAGTCTGCAGGATTATGAGCCAGTGGAGTTTGGAA
>CAJTVR010000085.1:3309-21345 GCA_910580075.1 uncultured Eubacterium sp.
AGCGAGCGGAGTCATGATAAACCCGTGCAGCAGGAACATGAGCCGGTGGAGTTTTGGAAAGCGAGCGGAGTCATGATAAACCCGTGCAGCAGGAACATGAGCCGGTGGAGTTTTAGAAGCGTGCAAAGTCATGATAAGTCCGTGCAGCCGGGCCATAAGCCGGTGGAGTTTTAGAAGCGTGCGGAGTCGTGATAAAGCCAGGTTTCAGACATAAAACAGGAATTTTTGAAATATATATAGAAAAAAGGATATCGGGTAACAGTTCAGCCTGTTGCGTATGAAACTTCAGGCTTTTCTGTTACAGTTTTTTTATTATGAGCTTTTTTATGCGCATGGATACATCTTTTCAACAGGCGCTAAAACTGCCGCTTGGTGCAGATTCCAGATATATTCTGTTCAGTGACTGCCACAGAGGGGAGGGCAGGGCAGATGACAATTTTCTGAAAAACGAACTGATTTATCTTACGGCTCTGAAATATTATTATAACTGTGGGTTTACCTGTCTGGAACTCGGGGACGGGGATGAACTGTGGGAAAACCGGTCAATGAAAAAAATAAAAGAAATGCATCCCCACAGTTTTGAGATGCTTGAAAAATATTACCGTTCAGGCCGGATGTATCTGGTGTATGGAAATCATGATATGATCAAAAAAGAGGCGGGAGAGCAGCTTTTCTGGCCGGATGTACGTTTTTATCCAGGCATTGTGCTCGAAGATCCAATGCTGCACAAAAAACTGTTTCTGACTCACGGGCATCAGGCAGAGGTCATGAACAGCAGGTTCTGGAAAATAAACCGCTTTCTGGTGCGTTATTTGTGGAGGCCGCTGGAACTTCTGGGGGTTCCGGACCCGACCAGTGCAGCAAAAAACAATACGCGCAAAGAACGAACGGAAAAACGGCTGACAGCATGGGCTGTAAAACAAAATCTGATTCTGATTACAGGACATACGCACCGGCCAATGGCCGGATCTGAGAAATCGCCTTATTTTAATACCGGAAGCTGCGTACATCCGGGAGGAATTACAGGGATAGAAATTGAAAACAGGTGTATTGTGCTGGTGAAGTGGCTGCTCGGGACGAAAAACGATCAGACAGTTTATGTAAAAAGAGAAGTTTTGGGGGAGAAGGTGCAGATCAGGGAGTGCTGAAAGTTATGTTTTGACTGAATGTGCAGCGGCAGCTTTTTGGGAATCTGGCAGCGGTTTCTTTATAGGTTTTCGTGCGTTAATGCTTGAAAAATCTGTTACCCGAACGCCAGGCAGATAAATTTTCTCCTTTTTCTGTTCTGTTTGAGATCAGTAAGAAATTCTATGCAGTCACAGAAAAAGTTTTCCTGCCTGGCTGGTACCAGACGTATTTTATGAGCATATCCGGATGCCGGTTTCCGGGCATGCCGAAGCATGGCAGCGGATGCTTAATCTGCCGTGGCATCCGGTTAACCATACTTTTCGGCAAATGATATAACTATGCAAAATTTTAATTATGCTCTAATGCTCATCAGCATAAATCACATAACAGTTTGATGCAATATACCGCAGCGATGCATTATAAGAATGAAAACGGTCTTTCCAGAATGTTACAGCAGCCGTTTTATTACCGTTAAATTTAGAAAACTCATTTATCATCTCTGAAATCTGATGATAAATAGCAAAATATTGATCTTGTGTAATTGAAAGGGTTTCGAGGGCGACAGGTTCCGCCTGGCAGAAAATATTTGGACGGAGTTTATAAAAAATATTATCAATCAGAGCACATGCCTGTTCAAAGTCCTGTTTTTCTAAATCAAAGAGCGGCTCTAATATAAAAAGATCTTTTAATTCGCTGTTTAAATAACGGTCTAATCTTTTGGCTAGAATGATATTGTCAACGGCATCGTATATTTTACGTGTGGCAGCCGTTTTCTGCTTAATTCGAAGCTGTACAAGGCTGTCTGTAAAATCCATGTATCTGTCATACACTTCGTCACTGATTTTATTTTCATGAAAGCCGCACAATAAATCATCTAAAACCATATACCATTCACTGCCCGCAGCATGCTGAAACCGAGTCAGAAAATGAAGTGTTTCATCAATTAGTGCATCTTCATAGGAAGAGGCATTAAATGGGTGGATTTTAGGCGAAACAGGTTTTTCTTTGTGCAGGAGTTCGCTTTCTACATATGCAGCGGCAGTATCTGTAAGTGAATAAAATTTAGAACGTCCTGTCCGTTCGCTTTGTAATAGCTGTGGCTGAATCGTTTCCAGTTTGCTTATAATGTTGCTCAGACTGGCAGGGGAGGTATGAATCGTTGCAGCCAGAGATTTCTGCTGCATTCCGGGAGATTCATACAGAGCTTGTAAAATAGCATTTCCCTGTCTGGAAAGCGAAGCTTTTAAAATAGTGACAGTTTCATTTGTAAGAGTACTGTCATTGTTCGTAAAGATTTCTTCTGTACGGTAAGCTCCCATTATCATATGATGCCCTCCTTTCTGTATAAATCTGCCGTCAGCAGTCTGCCTGCCATGTGATTCTGCTTTTGTGATAAAGATATCATATCAAAAAATGAATTATCTGACAACTGTTAATGTGAAAATTCATTGCAAAATTTTTACAATTTATTTAAGAAAATGAACAGATGTACTTTTTTGGAGGATTTTAAAGATTTTTTAGCTTATGACAAATGTAAAATATAATTCAAATATATTATAATGACAGAAAAGAATTATACATATACAAAGAATTAATAGAAGTAATGAATGAAACATGGAAGGGTGAATTATTATTTTTAAAAGGTTAACAATTTGTTTTGATTACATTATTAAGTAATGAATAATAAAGAGATAGAAATGAAATTTTTATATATAAAGTACAGAAATCTACTGTCTGGATAGTAGATGATGCGTAATCCTCAATACTCAATAGAACAAATAAATAACTATAGAATACCTTTTAATATGCAGATTATTCATGAAGAAAAAGATGATTTTATATCTAAGTATATTTTAAACCACTATTTTTTAATAAGATTTTTTCAGTTTTATACTAGAGCATGTTTGAAAAATACTTTCCGTTAGAATGGTTTGTGGAGGATTTATCCCCCATTTATGAGACAGATCAGACTATGCTGATGAAATGTATTCACAGCAAAGCGGAGAGTACAGATTGCGGGAAAGATTTTTCAAACATACTCTAAGCCGGCAGATGAATGATACATTTGTCAGCGCTTAGATAAAAATATTTAATAAAAAAGTTTTTGCAGGAGGAAAAATATGACAGGATGGCAGCAGTTTGCACAGACGCGGTATGGATATCAGCTCAGCAGATTTTTTGAAAAATTAAATGCCGAAATTGCAGACATTACCAGCAATCCCGATATGCAGGATGGTATATTGATTTTAAATACAAAGAAGGGATACTGGTTATATAAAGTATATGAACGGGAGGAAGCTGCCCGGCCTGTCCAGGTATGCAGTGACCGTTACGCACAAAAACTGATGGATTATTCGGTTCTGCATAACAAACTCATTTATCTGGTAGACGATACGCTGATTCATGGAAACGGCCTGTTTCACACGTACAGACTTTTGACAGAGAAAATAGAAGATCACCGGTATATCTGTCCAATTGTATTTGCTTTGCACGAAAATATTGATTTGAAAGAACGTGCAGAAAGTACAGATGGAATAGAACATGAGTTTTGGAGCAGTCTGCAGTACTATGTTAAGATGACTGACCAGCAGATAGGTGAATTCTGCGTCAGTGTGACAGATTTGCTGCACAGCGCCGGGATTCCTTATGTCATAGATCTCCCTTATCTGAAAGATGAAAATTATAGTAATAATAAAACAAATTTTGAGATACAAATGACGAAGCAGCAGTTCGAGGAGATGAAAAAAGAAACAGATTTGTGGAAGTTTTGTCCGAATTCCCTGCAGGTTCTGGATGTGGAGTTTTTGCGGGGATTTACGATTCATATGAAAGATGAACCGCTGCTGGCAGCAGTCAGAGACTGTTTTATTGACTTTACAGTGACAGGCACATATATAGAAGACGGGGAAGAAAATGTGCGTGCTGTTTTTGTGCCGTTTGCAATGGCAAAGTCAGTTACAAGGGAACGGATGGAACAGCTCTGGAATCTGTTTGCGGAAAGTATTTCCATAAAGCCTGACATAAAGCTGACAGATGATTCAATAGAAGATGAAGTTTCTGACCGCATGCTGGTCAGGGGTTACCGGGAGTGTATTTATTTTCTCAGTATGGTTATTGCGGAACGTTTTAAGAAACATTTAAAGGAAGTAACAGGTATTTCGCTTGTCTATGATAATGAAATTATCAAAGAACATTTTCCGGGCAATTTTGTAAAACGGGCAGAAGCGATGGAGGAAAAGCTGAAGTCTGAACCAGATACGATAGAACGTAAACTTTTGAAACTTGCGGACACTGTGATACCAGAAAGGGTAATGAATGATATCGTGAATAGTTCACTGGAAGTGAATAATTATATATTGGAAAACAGCCAGAGAGAAGATACGGACAGGAAGCAGCAAAAGGAAAATTATGATGCAGAAAAAGCTGATAAAATTATTTTAAGTAAGATTTTAGAGCAGAGAACGGATGTGCTGGAAGGAAAAAAGCTAAGGCTGCTGGAAGCTGGCAGCATATACAGGCTGTTTGAGGATAAATTCTCTTTCAGGGACAATATAGAAGAACGATATGCGCAGTCGCAGAATATGATATCCTTTCTGATGGCGAGTTTATTTGGCAACCGTCTATGGGTCAGCAGAAATAAAAAAGTGATTTTAAAAGGATTCCGGTATGGAGAAAACAGTGACCTGGCGCTTACATTCCTGAACAGGGGATTTTACTGGGCAGTTGTTTTAATGTCCGAAAAAAAAGGAAAAGAAGCGATGAAAGGGTTTTATGACCGTTTCATATATGATTTACGTGATTTATTTTCCAGGAGAGGTTTATTTGACAGTTATATAACAGAAGAAAATTTTCAGGAAAATAATCAATATTTTAAAAACGTGGTTCAGAATGATTTACATCTTTATAATAAATCATTCTATTTTAGGCCGTATTACCGTGGAGAACTGCCAAAATCAGAGATCAGGGTTATGAACGAAATAGAAGATTTTGTGGCAAATACAGGATACTAGAGGACAGAAGGAATGATAGACGAGAATACAATTGGGAAATATGTATCAAAATACGGAGAGATCGAATATGAGCAGAATCCAGATACAGACGATACGGCATGGAGGAGAATCAAAGACCTGGAATTATTTGCCGGGGTGATTTTTATAACATTAAAAAGATCTGAAGAGCTTGCGGGAACAGAAAAAGATTTATCAGCAATTAAAAAAGTGCTGAGAGAAAAATTTCTGGAACCAATATCTTCAAAAGAATATGATATTTGTTATTGTCTGCCGGGATTGAATGAAGATGTGTGGGACCCGTATCCTATTCGTTTGTTTTGGGCTGTATGCATGGCTGAAAAACACAAAGAGGAACTGGTTAGAAATTTTGTTAGATTGTATTTATGTTATCATATGAATAAAGATTCGAATTATGTAAGGGATTCGATTATAGAAATAAAGGAGTCTTTGGATAAAAACTGGATAGACCGAATCAAACTCATCTACGATAAGTATAGCAGAGGTACGTATGGCAGAGGTAAGCATGGCGGGAGTCATGCTTTGGACGAGGAATGCCGTAATATGGATAATTTCATGAATAATGCGGATAAACCGGTTCCTGCAGTTTATCATCAGATGTTGAAAAATTATGTGAATACTCAGCAGAAAGGATAGGATAAACGTGGAGTCACAGGCAGATACATATATTGAAGAATGTTTTGAGCAGAAATGCTCCGTTTATAAAGATTTCAAGGAAGTACTCAATCAGTGGAGGAAGGATAAAGATACTTTCAGTGAATATACCTCTATTACGAACTTTGATTTTCAGCATTACAGCATGCATGATAAAACACATTCCATTGCAATACTGCAGAACATTGAGATGATTCTGGGACGTGAACGGGTAAAAGCATTAAATGTCAGTAATCTATGGCTGCTTTTGGAAACAGCTTACTGCCATGACATCGGCATGTCTGTAACTTATGAAGAACTGTGCATAATATGGGAGAGCGACGAGTTTCAGGAATTTATCATTGATTCACTGGATTCTGAAATAGCTGACAACAGAAAAGCGGGCAGATTTTATGAAAAACTGAATGCACTGATTCATAACCAGGCAGAACTGGAAGCGGCTTCGAAAGTATACGATATAGATGAATTTGACGACGATTTTGATAAAAAGTTTAGTGAAAAAAGCTGGCCGGTGGCAGGGGAACGGTATATTATGATGTTATATACCGAGTATATCAGAAAGCTGCATCCGGAACTGTCCAGAGATTTTATGCTGGCATATAGTTTAGATGATGAGAAAAAAATACCTTCCAGAATGTACCGCACGGCTGCTATAGCTGCGTTTCTTCATGGCACTGATTTTGATAAGATTTTTGAGGAAGTGCCTCCGGAAGAAAACGGGTTTAAGGGTGAATGCATGCATCCGCAGTTTGCTGCAGCTATGCTGCGCCTTGGAGACCTGCTGGATATGGATAACAACCGTTTTAATATCCGTATGATGAATCATATGGGGATTGTACCGTTAGAGAGCACACTCCACCTAAAAAAACATAAAGCGATTACGCATCTGAGCTATTCTGAGGGCGTAATAGAAGCGGAAGCAAGGTCGGATGAATTTGAGGTATGCAAGACAGCGCAGCAGTGGTTTTACTGGCTGGATGAGGAGGTCAGAAATTTAATATGTTCGTGGAATAAAATGGTTCCGCCCGAGCTGCGCGGATGCAGGCTGAACTGCTGTGATTTGAAAATTTATTATAAAAATAAAATATTTGACGCCAGCCGGCAGACAAAGTTTGTAGCAGATTCTGCACGTGTATATAAAATGCTGATTGGAAATAATATTTATAAATCACGGCTGGATTTTATCAGAGAGTATCTGCAGAATGCGCTGGATGCATCTAAAATGAGGCTCTGGCTGGAACTGAAAGAAGATAAAAAACTCTGGGAAACATATGCATGGACAACCATTACACCATATGATCTGCCGCCGGAAAGATATAAACGGTACGGGCTGGAAGTGCATGCGCATGCAGACTGGGAGAAACAGCAGGTAGAAATTTCTTTTCAGGACCATGGAATCGGCATGGAAGAAGACTGTGTAAGTGCACTGGCACATATCGCAGATGACAGCTGGAAAAGGCGGAAAGCATATGCAAAAGAAATTCCGCATATGCCTGTGTGGCTGCGGCCTACAGGAGGATTTGGGATTGGCGTGCAGTCGGCATTTATGATTACAGACTGTGTGGAATTTATTACAAAAACGGAGAAGGAAAGCTGCGGAAGAAGAATCTGCATGGAAGACAGGCGAAAGGGAGGCAGAGTATCTGAATATGCGTATGGCAATGCCAAGACAGGCACAAAAGTAGTTATAAAGGTTCGGTTTTCAGATTTTTTTGAAGCAGCGGCAGAGAAACCGGATGAATTTTTAAAAGATGTTTCTGGAAATATCTATGACCGTTATGAAATTTCCAAAATAATTCTGGATATTCTGTATCAGTATATAGCGGGCATTGCAGAATTTTCTCTGCTTCCGGTTACAATAACCTGTGATAAAGAAAACAGGCAGAAAACAACAGGTATGAAATGGCTGTATCATTATGGTATGCAGGACGGTGAAAACGAAAAAATAAAACTGAGCAGTGAAAGGAAGCTTGCGGATCAGAAAGAGACATGGATTTACAGGTATGCGGTCACGAAAAACAGGGTGTATTTATGGGTTCCGCAGGAAAACGCTATGGTATTATTTACCTGTCATTCCAGGCCGAAGCAGTTAAATTCCTGTTATTATAAGGGGATTCTGATCAGCGGAGAAAGTTTTGAGACACCTGGCAGATGCTCTGTGCAGATCCATTATTTTGATCATAATGTAAGCAGCTACCTGACGATTAACAGGGATAATTTTCATCATGGCTGCAGTGGAAAGTTTCAGTCGGATGTAATACGGTACAGGGACTTATATGCACGGATACTTGCAGCCGATGCGGATGATTTTGACGGCTGCTCTGTTACGGGGGAAATCGGAGTGGCAGCGCTTATCAGCTGTGCGTTTGGAAAAATTACGATGGATAAAAAAATACAGCAGCAGCTTTTGTCGAATATACATGAAAAAGCTGCTGTGAAAAGAATTAATTTCAAAGCAGCAGAAAATTTTTTGAAAGAATCGGAGCAGGTATTTCATATCAAAAAAACTGATCCGGAGTATGCTCCGGTATTGGAAAAACTGCTGTTTGTACAGGATGAGGTTCCTCTGGAAGAGATCATTGAAAAGATACAGTGCAGAGAGTATTTTTTCTATGAGGCTGAAAAAGAAAGCTCGCCTTACCGTATGCGGGTATCAGATTTTGTACGTCAAATGCTTATAGCAAGGACTAAACAGGATCATGAAGGACTTCAGCTTGACATTTCGGGGAATACAACAGCTCTCTGTCAGCTGCTGGCATGTGAACAGGAGTATATTATTTCAGAGAAAGAAATATGCCGGATATTGCAGGAATATTCCGTTCATTATGGCTCTGTTTATATAAAGGAGGGCCAGCGTTATATTATGCGTATAGCAGGAGCTGGCAGAAAGCCTGTGCAGGATGCTGTGAAAAGCATAGGGGTACGGGAATTTATAAAAAGCAGGCTGAGTGAAGAGCTTGAGCGGGAAGGAAAGTATCCGATTGTGCTTGGTACGTCCGGGATCAGGGAAGACGACTTAGAATATAATCTGTGGATTACAAAAACATTTCCAAATACAGGTGTTATATCACTGGACGGGCCTAAAAGATCTGATATGTCAAGATTTTTGATACTGCCGCTGACAGAATCATCCTGGATGAGTATACTGAATATTATCCGGTTTAACAACGGGATATCGAGGCTCAGATTTGATGAAATTGCCAAAAACAGGTCAGAATTAAAATTTTTAACAGAGTGGACCTTCACTTATCAGGACTACAGCAGAGGCAGATTAAAACGAGAGCAGATTTATGAACAGTATGAGAAACTGCTGGATCTGATTTATTCAGAATGTGTATCACATATGCGGGGAGAATTATTCTATCATTTTATGAATTCGTAAAGGTGAAAATGACAGCATCTGTTTCATCTGGACAGAGCTGCAGTTACAGATATGGATGCAGTACAGCGGGTTTATCCCGGTTATGCAGCAGAAAGGGGGATTGCGTTTTGGGTATGTTTTTAAACAGTAAAGCGCCATATGAATCATATAAAAAAATAACACAAAATCCTTATTTTGTGGATAAATCCCTGTTACTGACAGAGCTGATGCCTATGTTTGGAAGCATCAACTGTTACTGCTGTGTGACCAGGCCCCGCCGTTTTGGAAAAACGGTTATGGCAAATATGATAGGCGCATTTTTCGGCAAAACTGACAAAAAGGATGGCATTTTTGATCATCTGGCTGTTGCGGGCTGGAAAGGATATGAGAGCCATTTAAACAGCCACAATGTGATCTATATTGATTTTAGCAGAGCACCGAAAGGCTGCAGAAGTTATACACAGTATATTGAACGCATTGAAAATGGAATCATCAGAGACCTGATGGAGGCCTATGACGGCTGCGGCGTGGCTATGGACGATTCGGTATGGGATGCACTGCAGAAAATTTATGAGGAGACAGAGCATAAGTTTTTGTTTGTAATGGATGAGTGGGATGCAGTATTTCACATGCCTTTTATCTCTGCATCAGATCAGAAGGAATATCTGTTATTTTTAAAATGGCTGCTGAAAGATCAGGCGTATATAGAATTTGCATATATGACAGGGATTTTGCCGGTTGTAAAGTATTCTGGCGGTTCAGAATTAAATATGTTTGTGGAATATGATATGGCAGCAGCGAAGAAATTCAGTGGCTGTTTTGGATTTTCAGATGCTGAAACAGACAGACTTTATGAAATTTTTCGAAAGCAGACAGAAAACCCCGCTTTTTCCCGGGAAGAGCTGCGTATCTGGTATGACGGTTATTATACAGCTGCAGGGAGCAGGCTTTATAATCCGCGTTCTGTAGTGCTGGCGCTGACAGATAACCAGCTTCGCAGCTACTGGACGAGTTCAGGACCATATGATGAATTGTTTTATTATATTCGGAATAATGTTGAAGATGTCAGAGACGACCTTGTACGTATGATATCCAAAGAGCGGGTTTTCGCTGACCTTGGACAGTTCGCAGCTGTTTCAATGGAAATCAATACAAGGGAACAGATTTATTCGGCAATGGTGGTTTATGGACTGCTGACCTGTAAAGACAAAGAAGTTCTGATACCAAACAAAGAACTGATGGATCAATTCAATGTACTTCTTTTGACAGAAGATTCCCTGGGATATGTATACCAGCTGGCAAAGAAGTCAGAACAGATGCTTCAGGCGACGATATCCGGTGATACAGCAGTAATGGAAGAAATACTGCAGTTTGCTCATAATACGGAGTCACCGGTATTGTCTTATAACAGTGAAGCTGAATTATCAGCTGTGGTAAACCTGTGCTATCTTTCGGCACGCAGCAGATACAGGGTGGAACGGGAAGATAAAGCAGGCAAAGGGTTCGCAGATTTCATTTTTTATCCAGAGCGGAAAAACGAGGACTGCATAATTCTTGAGCTGAAAGCAGGCGGTACGCCAGAAGAAGCTCTGGCGCAGATTAAGGCAAAAGATTATGTACTCCGTTTTAGAGGAAAACTGGGGGAAAATCCTAAATATACGGGGAGAATTCTGGCGGTCGGGATTAGTTACAGCAAAAAGACAAAGAAGCATTGCTGCTCAATAGAAGTAATTCCCTCCGAATTACCCGGCACCCCTCCTGTATAAACAGAAAGCATCTCTCAGCATATATGAAAAGCAGAAAAAGTACGCCGCCAGCTATTGTCATTTCCTTCAAAATACCCTATAATGACCTGATAGGAGAAGCCAGTCTGAAATTTCGCTGTGAACATGCAAATCTGTCCGGGCAGCAGCTGACAGACTGGCAGGAAAAGGGGTGACATATATGAAAGAATTTTTCAAAAAACTTCGTATAGCTGCGTATATGACAGCCATTCTTACGATAGCCTTAGGAGCCGTGCTCATTGCATGGCCGATGGAAGTGACGGGCTTAATCTGCCGTGTTCTCGGCGCAATTCTAGTAGTGATGGGTGCAGTATATTTATTTGGTTATTTTGTAGAAGGCAGAGGTATTCTGGCAGTTACAGGAGGGCTTTTGTTCCTTCTGCTGGGGGTATGGATTTTTATTACACCGCAGTCGGTTGCTACGCTGGTGCCGATTGTAATAGGTGTTGTGCTGCTGGTGCACAGTTTAAGAGATTTTCAGATGGCTTCGGAAGCAAAACGTAACGGCAGCGAGCGGTGGATGGTACTGTTTCTGCTGGCACTTTTAAACTGTGTGTTTGGGGTAGTGTGCATCTGTGACTCTTTCGGCGTCATTTCGGTAGCGGTGCGGATGCTGGGCATAGCGCTTGTTTATGACGGCATTTCAAATATGGTGATCGTGTACCATACGGTCAGGGCAGTAAAATACGCAGCTGAAAAAATAGAGCCGATTGATGTAGATGCCCATGAAATAAGAGACTGATAATACCGGATAGATCAAGAAAATGGAGTTTATGACAGATGCGCCGGATGGAATTTAAAATGGAACGGACCGGACTGCTGAAAGAAGGGGATGTGCTTCCGGTGACAGAAGGAAAACTGCCGGATTCCTATTATTATACGCTGGGGAATGCTTTTGCCATGTCGGCAAACTATAAATTCCGTGAGCGTCTGATATCAGCAGAAGGGACAGTTACAGAAATTAAAGAAACTTCAAAAGGCTTTTTTGTTACTGTAGAGTTCGATGAATAAACAGCATCATTTTGAAGGGAAAACAGGAGGGATAGCATGGCAGCATATTTAGATAATGGGATTCTGGACATACTGAGCGTCCAGTACCGGCTGGAAAACGGATTTGTTGTAAACGGGCAGAGGCTTCAGCCGCTGGCATTTATTATGCGGGTCGATGAACCGGAAAAGAGTGATACAAATACGGTTGTATTTGCAAAAGTGCATGCACTCACAATGAAAGGCCGGAAAGTCTGGATTATGGGGGAAAAGGATTTAGAGGTAAGCGGGATTTATGATAATACATGGGTATGTATCATAGAAAATACGCGCCAGCTCATCTGCTGGCGGGAAGGCACAAAGGAGATGATGCCTGTACCGGAGGATTTGTGGAATAATAAGCTGGAGGAAAAATAATACATGGCCAGTCAGGGAAAGCGGGAGATTGACCAGCTGCTGGCAGACAGTTTCAGAGAACTGGCCTGCCAGGGTCCAATCGAAAAGATTACGATTAAAGAAATCACAGACCGTGCAGGGGTGATTCGTCCGACATTTTATAATCATTTTCAGGATAAATATGAGCTGCTGGAGTGGATTATTAACCAGGATCTGATTGAACCGATGAAGCCGTTTATCCGCAGCGGCCTGACAACGCAGGCAATGACTTTTTTATTTGTCAATATTGAAAAAGAGAAAGAATTCTATATGAAAGTCTGCAGGCTGGAGGGGCAGAATTCTTTTATCAGCATTTCACAGCACTGCCTTTTGAACCTGTTAGAAGAAGTATGTGAGGAACATCGGGAACGCAGACAGACTAAATACGAATGGCTGACACCGGAACGCCTGGCGCAGTATTACGGGCAGTCCATGGTGTTTGTAATGATAGAATGGATACAGAGCGGCATGACCATTTCGGCTGAAGACCTGGCCGAGCTATATCAGTATATGATCAGCCATTCGCTGGAAGATGCGCTAAAAGACCTGTAGAAATGCTGCGGCAGCAGATTTCAAACATATAGAAACGAAGGATTTATTTACAGCTGGCTTACATAAAAATTGAATATGACAGCCGTTTTTTGACAGACAGTAGGTTTTGAACCGGAATGATATACAATTTTGCTGATTTGTATTTCAAAGTTCACGCAGCTGCAGAATTGTAAAGAAACGGGTGACGCTTTAAAAAGATTGAATATTTTCATATTCAGTCTTTTTTTATATACTGCTATTACACCGGTGCAGCAATATGAAAATGGAGCTGTCACATTAGGCGAAACATATTTTTCTTAAAGTGGCAGCCCCGGTCTATAAAAAAGAAAGAGATGAGCAGAGAGATGATTAAGTTTGGAAAAGGAGTAGTAAGATTTAGAATACCGATTTTAATCCTTAGTTTGATTTTGCTTGTTCCATCCGTAATTGGTTATGTAAATACAAGAATCAATTATGATATCCTGTCCTATCTGCCAGGTGATATTGAAACAATGGAAGGGCAGGAGATTTTACTGGAGGAGTTTGGAACAGGGGCATTTTCGGTAGCTGTAGTGCAGGGCATGAATCAGAAGGATATGGTAACACTAAAGAGTGAGATAGAACAGATCAGCCATGTTAAAACCGTGCTCTGTTATGATTCCCTTGCAGATGTTTCCATTCCAATGGAAATACTGCCGGATAAAATGGGAGAGGCATTTGAAAACCGTGAAGCAGATGCCGCATTAATGATTATTATGCTGGATACATCAATGTCAGCAGATGAAACACTGGATGCAGTCGAAGAAATACGCGGGCTGACAGACCAGCAGTGTCTGTTAAGCGGTATGTCAGCAGTGGTAGCAGATATTAAGAAAATCTGCAATAGTGAAGCTCTGATGTATGTAATTATAGCGGCAGGCCTGTCGGCACTTGTGCTGTCGCTGACCATGGATTCGTTCCTGATACCGCTGTTTTTCCTGCTGAGTATCGGGATGGCGATTATCTATAATCTGGGAACTAATTTTGTAACAGGTGAGATTTCATTTATTACACAGGCGCTGGCAGCGGTACTGCAGCTGGCGGTTACTATGGATTATTCTATTTTCCTGTGGCACAGTTATCAGGAAAACCAGGAACGTTTTCCGGATGATAAGAAACGGGCAATGGCACATGCGATTTCTAATACGATTGCTTCAGTGGTAGGAAGCTCTATCACAACGGTAGCCGGATTTCTGGCAATGTGCTTTATGACATTTACGCTCGGTCTTGACCTGGGCATTGTGATGGCAAAGGGCGTTGTATTTGGCGTAATGGGATGTGTAACGATTCTGCCTTCTATGATTCTTGTTTTTGACAGGGCGATTGAAAAGACAAGACACAGGGCATTTATACCTGATCTGGGAAGAATCGGTGATTTTGTTACGAAGAAATATATGATTTTTATAGCGCTGTTTCTCGTTATTTTAGGGCCGGCGCTGTATGGATATACACATAATAGAGTTTATTATGATTTAGTCGGGACACTTCCGGAAAATCTGGAAAGTGTTATGGCGAATGATAAACTGGAGGAAGATTTCAGCATGGGTGCCACACATGTGATTCTGGCAGACAGCGGTCTGGAAGCGAAGAAATCCAGAGAGATGTTAAAGGAGCTGGAAGAGGTAAAGGGCATAAAAACCGTGCTGGGCCTGGACTCTCTGTTAGGACCCGCAGTTCCGGAAGAACTGGTGCCGGATTCTTACAAAGAGCATCTGGATAACGGAACTTATCAGATGATGTTTCTGGCTTCTGAATATAAGACAGCTTCGGACGAAGTAAATGCGCAGTGTGATGAGATTAAAAGAATTATAAAGCAGTATGATTCATCAGCAATGCTGATTGGTGAAGCGCCTTGTACGCAGGACCTGATTACGATTACGGACAGGGATTTTAAAACTGTCAGTACGGTGTCGGTTGTACTGATTTTCCTCATTATTTCAGCTGTGCTGAAATCAGTTTCTCTGCCGGTAATTCTGGTAATGGTGATTGAGTTTGCGATTTTTATTAATATGGGGATTCCGTCATATACAGGTACGGTGCTGCCGTTTATTGCGTCGATTGTAATCGGCACGATACAGCTGGGCGCTACGGTGGATTATGCGATTTTAATGACAAATAAATATAAAAAGGCGAGGTATCAGGGAGCGGGAAAACAGCAGGCAGTATCCACAGCTTTGAACAGTTCCCTGCAGTCAGTCTTTGTCAGTGCCCTGAGCTTTTTTGCAGCAACGTTTGGCGTCGGTCTGTATTCAAGTATCGATATGATCAGTGCTCTGTGCGTACTGCTTGCCCGCGGAGCAGTCATCAGCTTTTTGGTAGTGGCATTTATCCTGCCGGCCATGTTTATGGTATTTGATAAAATTATATGTAAAACGAGTGCGGGATTTTTAAATAAAGAAAAACGGGTAACAGCGAAATCTGTCATTTCTGGAAGCTGAAGGTATCAGAAGTATTTTCCGGGAAATGGCGGGTTAGGAAAAGCGGAGTATAAGAATAAATAATAAAATAAAAGCGAGGCAGTATTTATGAAATTAAAGGAATTAAAAGAGAAATACAAACATAAATTTTCCATTCGTGTCATAGCAGGCGTATTGTGTATCGCACTGGCAGGAGGCAGCTTTGGGGTTTATCAGCTGCAGGAAGGTCCGGTGTCTGCAGTAAGCGCTGTGTCTGCAGATGATGAGCATGCGGCAGGTAATAAGGATGCTGCGGATTCCGATACAAAAAAAGCGTCGAAAAAGGCATCAGATAAGAAAAACACAGGTAAAGAAATTGCTGATAAGAAAATTTCTGATAAAGAAGAATCAGAAAGCCTTGCCGGGAAACTCGTATCCATGTTTGGCAGCAGTGAATCAGAACAGAGCCTTGACGGAAAAGAAGAGACCGTCTATCTGATTACCGATGCGAATGGTAATGTAAAACAGACGATTGTAAGCAGCTGGCTGAAAAACGGTTCCGGCAGAGCACTGATTCAGGATGTATCAGATCTGACTGATATCGAAAATGTGAAAGGCAGCGAGACGTTTACTAAAAACGGGAATAAAATCACCTGGCAGGCAGACGGCAGGGATATTTATTACAGAGGAACGACAGATCAGGAAATGCCAGTGACAGAAAAGGTGACTTATTATCTGGATGGCAGAGAAATTTCACCAAAAGATTTAGCCGGAAAGAGCGGCAGGGTTACTATTCGCTTTGACTATGAAAATCATGAAAAGAAGACAGTAGAAATCAACGGAAAGAAAGAGGAGATCTATGTACCGTTTACAGTCGTATCCGGCATGGTATTAGACGACAGCTTCCGAAACGTCAGGGTGAACAATGGACGGATTCTGTCTGACGGCAGCAGAATCATTGCAGCGGGATTTGCAATGCCAGGTTTAAAGGAAAGCCTGAACGTGGATGACGAAGACTTTGACGAAGATTTTCAGTTCCCGGATTATGTGGAAGTAACGGCAGATGTGGAAGACTTTTCGCTGGAGATGACAGCGACAGTAGCAGTAGCGGGACTGATGTCAGAAAGCGGTATTTCAGCAAATCTGGATTTAAGCGAACTGGATGATACCATGGATGAAATGACAGAAGGCATGGGAAAGCTGAAGGATGGAGGCGGAGAACTGGCAGACGGACTGGATACATTGAAAAACAGCATGAGCGGTTTTTCGAGCGGGGCAGACTCTCTGGTCTCAGGCATCAATGCTTATACAGACGGAGCTGCAAGACTAGCGGACGGCATTCAGTCTTTAAACGACGGTTCTTCAGCGCTTGAATCCGGGGTGAATACGCTGAATGCCAGTGCAAAGACGATCAGCGACGGAGTGCAGAAGCTGGACCAGACACTTCATGCAAAAATGTCTGAAAAAGAAAAGGCTGCGGCAAAACAGGCAGCTGAGCAGATGATCGGGGCGCAGTTTGCCAAAGGTTCTCAGTCTTATCAGGTGATTTATGATTCAGCTGTGCAGAATTTTGAAAATACAATGACCAATGAAACAACCGTACAGACGGTACAGTCAGGTATTCAGCAGGGGCTGCAGGCACAGGGGCTTACTTCGGAAGGAGTGATAACAGCGCTGGCGCAGTATTATGCAGCAAATGGATTTACGGATGCTTCCGGCAAAACATTTTCACCACAGGAATGCCAGGCAGCTGTTCCAGGCACAGAAACGACGTATGCTGCTTATTTTGCAAACGCGGTATTAAACGGCGGACTGTCATCGTCGCTGGCTGGCGGGATTACAAGCGGCATTGCCAGCCAGGGAGCTGCTTCTGTGGGCGAGTCGGTAGTCAGTGCGTGTGAATCAGCAGCAAAACAGGCTGGCGGCGCAGCAGCTGTATCAGGGGCAGAATCGGCAAAACAGCAGATTGCGGCAGCGATAGAAACAAAGGACAGCGCCAGCGGCCACAGTCTTGTATCAGGTACAAAAGCGCTGAGCGAAGGGACACAGCAGCTGGCTTCCAGTGTACCGGCATTAAAGGACGGAATCGGGCAGCTGTTAAACGGGGCAAATGAACTGGCAGGAAACAATGCTTCCTTAAAGGACGGAGCTGCAAAACTTGCGGACGGTGCCGTGCAGATCAGCGACGGCGTAGTCAGGCTGGATGACGGAGCGCATGAGCTGAACGACGGACTGGCAGAGTTTGATAAGAAAGCAATTCAAAAAATGGCAGATGCCTACCATGGAGATGTGAAAGATCTGACAGAGCGCATCAGGGCAGCAGCGCAGGCTGGGGAAAATTACAGGACGCTTTGCGGGGCAGCAGATGATATGGAGGCTGTGACAAAGTTTGTAATACGGACGGATGCAGTGAAGCTGTAGTGCCTGCTTATGGATAGATTTCCCGGACGCCAGGCGGAGAAACTTTTTCCGTTTTCTGTTCCGCCTGCAAACAGTAAGAAATTCTAAATTTTCTGCATCAGGGCAGAGGCAGCGGACGGACCGGTGCCTGATGCCCTGACGTTTTTTCAAGCTGTATGCAGTGGCACAGGCAGGCACCTTTTGGGGCTTCAGCGTTTTTTATGGCGGCAGACAGCGAGCCCCAAATCCTGGGTATGAGGCAGAAAATTAAGAATTTCTAACTGTTCTACGGA
>CAJTVR010000086.1 GCA_910580075.1 uncultured Eubacterium sp.
TTTTCCTTTTTTTGTTCCGCCTCCGAACAGTAAGAAATTCTAAATTTTCTGCTTCAAAGCTGTGACAGCGGACGGACCGGTGCCTGATGCCCCGGCGTTACGGCATGCTTTATGCTCCGGCACTGGCAGGCACCTTTTGGGGCCTGAGAGGTATCTATAGCGGCAGACAGTGTGCCCCAAATCCTGGATACCGGGCAGAAAATTAAGAATTTCTAACTGTTCTCCGGAGTCACAAAAAAAGGAAAAAGTTTCTCCGCCTGGCGTCCGGATAGCCTATACCTGGAAAATACTTTAGGGAATGCAGGCCGCAGTCTGAAATCTTAAAGATTTCTTTACCGTTTTCTTAACAGCTTTCTTAACCTCTATTAGATAAGATAAAATAGTAAAATGAAATGAAAAAAATACTGACAGGATGATGGCTGCGGATAGCAGAGTCAGATGACCTGCCAGAATAGAAAATGGAGGTAATGAACGATGGAATATGTACTGACGACTGATGCATTATCCAAACAGTACGGACATTTCAAAGCGCTTGACAAATTATGCATGCATGTTCCCAAAGGAGCAGTTTATGGATTTGTAGGAAAAAACGGTGCAGGGAAAACGACTCTGATCCGGCTGATATGCGGACTGCAGAAACCGACAGCAGGAACATACTGCCTGTATGGAAGAAGCAGTTCGGATAAAGAGATTGCGAAGTCCCGCCGCAGAATGGGAGCAGTGGTGGAAACACCGTCTGTTTATCTGGGGCTGACAGCAGAAGAAAATCTGCGCCAGCAGTATATGACGCTGGGGCGTCCGTCTTTTGACGGCATCCGGGAGATTTTGGAGCTTGCAGGACTGTCTGATACAGGAAAGAAAAAGGCGAAGAATTTTTCACTGGGCATGCGTCAGCGGCTGGGAATTGCTGTAGCTCTCGCAGGAGACCCGGATTTTCTTGTGCTGGACGAGCCTGTGAACGGACTGGACCCGCAGGGAATTGTGGAGATGCGGGAACTGATTTTAAAACTGAACCGTGAAAAACAGATTACCGTGCTGATTTCCAGCCATATTTTAGATGAACTGTCAAAGCTGGCGACGCATTACGGATTTATTGACCATGGACATATTGTAAAAGAAATCAGCGCACAGGATCTGGAAAGGGCATGCCGCAAATGTATCTGTGTGGAAGTGACGAGTACGGAAATACTTGCCAGGGTACTGGACAGATTAGGTCTGGAATACACAGTGCTAACGGATACAAAAGCAGATATATACGGTGATGTGCCGGTGACGGAACTGGTGACGCATCTGTCCGGCGAACAGTGCAGCGTGCTTCATATAAGCGAAAAGGATGAGAGCCTTGAGAGCTATTATATCCGGCTGTTAGGAGGTGGCAGCTATGCGTAAATTACTGCATGCGAATGCAAACCGTGTCCTTATATCAAGAGTGTTCTGGATCGAAATGACTGTATGGGTGGTATACTGTCTGGGGTATCAGGTGGACAGTTACTGCAGATCGATGGAGTATGGTTTTCCGTTACAGGAAATATTTCAGCAGACTATGTTTTCGTTTACAACGCCTATGGGAGTTTTTTCTGCAATATTTGTAAGTCTCTATATTGGCACGGAATACAATGACGGAACAATCCGGAATAAACTGATCGTCGGACAGACGAGAAATAGTATTTATTTATCGAATTACATTGCCTGTACAGCAGTAGGAATTGTACACACAACAGTGGCGGCAGCTGTTTTTCTATCGATAGGAGTGCTGATATTTGGAAAACCAGAGCTTGGAGCGGGACAGTTTTTACAGATACTGGCAATTATATTATTTTTGTGCATGTCGTATGCGTCTGTATATACATTTATTTCGATGCTGTGCGGCAGCAAAGCACATGCTTCCATTATAAATATTCTGGCTGCATTTGGAATGCTTTTTGCCGGAGCACTTTTATCGAGCAGACTGTTAGCTCCAAAGATGATAGCGGATTACGGTTATGTCGATGGAGCGCTGGCTATGAAAGGACAGACTCCAAATCCCGATTATCTCTCAGGTACGAAGCGCACTGTGTACCAGCTTCTTATGGATTTCATTCCGGGAGGCCAGAATATACAGCTGTCACAGAATTCGTTAATGAGCATGCTGCTGGAACATCCAGTGCAGCTGTGCTGTTACTCTGCTGCGATTACAGTTATATTTACTCTGGCCGGGATGCTGATTTTTAATAGAAAGGATATTAAGTAGGAAAATCCGAAAAGAAGGAATCTGGAGCAAACCTGGCTGAGAAAGAACCGCTTAACGGAGAAGGGATTTTAAATATGTTGTATGCGCTCATGATCTTACTGCTGGTGTCAGCCGGACTTCTGTATAAAATCAGCACGATTTACAGGGCAGCAGATGAAATAAGTATGCAGCTGGCGGAACATATGGAAATGGATACAAATACAGGAATTGATATTTCCTGCTCTGACAGGAAAATGAAAGCATTAGCTGCCGGTTTAGACCGGCAGCTAAAACTGCTTCGTAAGAAACAGCTGCTGTATACGCGTGGAGATCAGGAACTGAAAACAGCTGTTACAAATATTTCTCATGATATCAGAACTCCTCTTACGGCTGTCTGCGGTTATCTGAGCCTTTTAAAGGAAGAAGAGATGTCAGATCATGCGGTGCAGTATGTTAAAATTATCGAAAACCGTACACAGGTGATGAAGGATCTGGCAGAAGAGCTGTTCCGTTATTCCGTGATTCTGATGGCAGATTCTGATAAGGAAATAGAGGAAGTATCTCTGAATGCTTTGCTGGAAGAAAGTATTGCGGGATATTATGGCGCTGTTATAAAAGCAGGCATCCAGCCGGAAATCTTTATAACAGAATGCGAAGTAAGACGAATGCTGAACCGGCAGGCGGTGGCAAGAATCTTTTCAAATATTATCAGCAATGCTTTAAAATACAGTGACGGAGATTTGAAAATCCGTTTAGAGCCAGACGGTACAGTCAGTTTTTCCAATCATGCGGCAAACCTGGACCAGGTAGGGACGGGGTATTTGTTTGAACGCTTTTACACAGTAGAGTCGGGGCGCAGTTCTACCGGGCTTGGACTTGCGATTGCACGGACGCTGACGGAGGAAATGAAGGGAAAAATATGGGCTGAGTACAGGGACAGGCAATTGCATATTTATGTCAGATTTGATCCCGGTCTTAACGGGAATCAGAGAAACCAGAGGCAGGCAGTTTATTGACAGATGATTAACAGATGATTGACAAATGAGAGCACAATGCGTTAAGCTATACCACAAAAAGGAAAACGAGGGATTTCTAAATGAATACAAATTCAGCCAGCATTTCAAAACTAGGGGTATTACGCCGGCTTGCGGCATATTACAAACCTTATCAGAAAGTGTTCTGGACAGACATGTTTTTTGCATTTGTATCTGCGGCGGCAGCGCTGGTCATTCCGCTGGTAGTGCGTTTTGTGACTTCCACTATTATCACGATGGATATGGCCGAAGCACAGAATATGCTGCTGAAACTGGGCGTTCTGCTTCTGGTAATTGTGCTTTTGCAGTGGTACAGCAATTATTATATTTCGAATTATGGTCATGTTATGGGCGCAAAAATTGAATATGATATGAGGGCAGAGATTTTCGACCATTATCAGAAAATGTCTTTTTCATTTTATGACGAACAGAAAGTCGGCCAGCTGATGTCCCGGGTGACAAGCGACTTATTTGATATTACAGAGCTTCTGCATCACGGACCGGAAAATATAGCCATTTCATTTATAAAAATCATTGGTGCATTTATCATACTGATGTCTATTAATGCGTATCTGGTCATTGCGGCGTTTGCACTGATTCCGGTCATGCTTGTATTTGCCTATGTCTGTAACAAAAGGATGAAGCGTGCTTTTAAGAAAAACCGCGAAAAAATAGCAGAAATTAACAGCCAGATTGAAGATAACCTGTCCGGAATACGGGCAGTAAAATCTTTTGCAAATGAAGAGATGGAGAATGAGAAGTTTAAAACGGGAAATGACGGATTTCTGGCTGCAAAGAAAAACAGTTATTTTTATATGGGGCATTATCATTCGGGTCTGACAGCATTTACAACACTGATACAGGTGCTGGTAATTATTCTGGGAGGTCTGATGGTCACAAGAGGGATTGTGAGCGTAACGGACCTGGTGACATTTCTGCTTTATATTAATGTATTTACAGACCCGGTGAAAACGCTGATCGATTTTACGGAGCAGTTTCAAAACGGTTATTCCGGTTATGAGAGATTTATTCAGATGCTGGATATTGCGCCGGATATTCAGGATGCTCCGGATGCGGTGGAACTGGAACATGTTCGGGGAGATATCTGCTTTGAGGATGTATCGTTTCAGTATTCTCCGGAAAATGACGCCGTGCTGCATCATATTAATCTGAATGTACCGGCCGGAGAATATGTTGCACTGGTGGGGCCTTCGGGCATAGGAAAGAGTACCCTGTGCAGTCTGATTCCGCGTTTTTATGAAGTGACGGCGGGGCGAATTACTGTAGACGGGAAAGATATACGGAAACTTTGTTTAAAAAGCTTGCGGGACCGGATCGGAATGGTTCAGCAGGATGTTTATCTGTTTGCAGGCACGGTATATGATAATATTGCTTACGGAAAACCTGGTGCTGGCATGGAAGAAGTGATAGAAGCGGCAAAGAATGCGAATGCCCATGAATTCATTATGGAGCTGCCAAATGGATATGATACGGATATCGGTCAGAGGGGAATTAAGCTGTCAGGCGGTCAGAAGCAGCGTCTTTCTATCGCCAGGGTGTTTCTGAAGAACCCGCCAGTGCTGATTTTTGACGAGGCTACATCAGCGCTGGATAATGAAAGTGAAAAAGTAGTACAGGAATCGCTGGAAAAGCTGGCCAGAAACCGGACCACTTTTGTGATCGCCCACAGGCTTACCACGATTCGGAATGCAGAAAAAATACTTGTACTGACAGAGCGGGGCATTGAGGAACAGGGAACACATGAGGAACTGATGGACAAAGGGGGAATTTATGCGGGACTGTATCAGATGAGGTAACAGAGTCCGGGCAGTGTGTTTATAGGGCGGGGAGTTTATGAATTACAGGATGTACGGAGCAGGCAGAGTTTTTGAGCAGGCAGTTTTTGAGCAGGCAGAGTTTTTGAGCAGGCAGAGTCTTATTGTACAGGCTGCAGATATATGGTGCCAGAGCATTATTGAGCGGAAGTATGCAGCATCAGAAGAGACAGCAGGCAGAGTATGAGTGACGGAGATTAAAATTATGGGTAAAATACTGATTCTGGAAGATGAAGATAGTGTAAACAGAGGAATTTTCTTTTCACTGCAAAAAGCAGGGCACACAGTCTGCGCCTGTCATACTGTTCAGGAGGCGAAGGTACAAGCCGTTTCTTTCGCGCCGGAACTTATTATCTGCGATATCAGTCTTCCAGATGGCAGCGGGCTGGATTTTATTACATGGTATAAAAGGACGAGGGATGCATATATCATCTGCCTGACCGCTTTGAGCCAGGAAATGGATCAGGTGCTGGGATATGAAGCGGGAGCAGATGATTATATTACAAAGCCATTCAGCCTGTCCGTGCTGCAGCTGAAAATAGAGGCATACTTTAAGCGGTTTGCAAAAGATGAAAATTCGGGAATGATTTTTTCCGGTGAAATCTGTCTGAATTTAAAAGAGATGAAACTGAAAGTGAAAGGTGAAGAAGTGTCTTTAAGTAAAAATGAATGGAAGCTGCTGAGCATGTTTATGGAACATCCCAGACAGGTGCTGTCCAAAAGGCAGATACTGGAGCGGGTATTTGATGCCGAGGGGGAGTTTCTGGATGAAAATACGCTTGCTGTCAATATCCGAAGACTGCGGGAAAAGATTGAGGATCAGCCGGCAAAACCAGTGTATATTAAAAATATACGCGGGCTTGGGTATGTGTGGGATGTGGAAGCACGCATTCCGCAGAATCCAAAGCAGCTGTCCGCCTGCAAAAACTGAAGTGAACCCCTTTCATCAGACTTATATTTTGTCTGACAAAAGGGGCTCATTTCTGTATTTATGAATGAAGCAGTTCCTGCAGCCCGGAATAGTCTCTGAAAGGATTTTTTGTTTTTGCAATCTGTACCAGTTTCAGTCCCAGTGTCTGGTACATATGCTGGTCGTCTTCACTCAGACAGTTTAAGTGTTTTTGAACAGTCTGAATATCGCCCCGCTCAATCGGACCTGTCAGTGCCTGGACACAGTCATTTAGCAGTACGTTTTCGATATTTGTTAAAACAAGTTCTTTTGTGGCTTTACGCGCATCTTTTCTCGAGAATCCGCATTCTTCCAAAAGACGGTATCCGGTATCTAAAGCAGCGATGACCTGGTTGCTGAGAATGCTTGCAGCTGCATGGTATTTTGGCTTGCATTTCCCCGAAATCTGGCAGACTGTATTGCCAAGTCCGCGAAATAATGCCGACACAGTATTTACGGCATCCTTCTGGCCTTCAATTGTAAAAAAGGAATGCTTTAACTGTTCATAAGACGAAAAACGGTCGCTGAAAGGCAGCATAGGATGAAATGAACAGCCAGAGGCTCCGGTTTCTTCGATTCCTGTAAAAGCATCTGACGGCAGCGCGCCGCTGCAGTGGCAGATGATTTTTTGCGAAATTGCAAGAGGACGGATTTCTTCCCATGTCTGCTGAATGATTCCGTCCGGTGTTGTCAGAAAGAGAAGGCTGCTTTGAAAAACAAGTTCTTCAAGCTGTGCAAAGCTCCTGGAATCGGTAAATGCAGCAGCACTGTCTGCAGCTTCTCTGGATAAGTCATAATATCCGGCAATATCTATACCGGAAACAGATAAGTATTTTCCGATGGAACAGCCGGCTCTGCCGGCTCCGATAAATCCTATTTTCATATTTGCACCTTTTCTGCCTGTTATAGTACGGGACTTCTTAATGTAATCTGGTCTGAAACACAGTCATTTTTGCTATCCAAGAGACAGCATCGTATCAATGCACCTGCGGGCTTTTTGCATGACATCATCCGCAAGGTTTATTTCTTCTCCTCCGTTACTGCATATGCAGTGGTAAACATCCATAAGAGTCGTCAGCTTCATATTGCTGCAGATACATTCTTTGGACAATGCATAGAACTGTTTGTCCGGGCATGCGTACTGCAGATGCTGGACGATGCTGTTTTCCGTTCCGATGATGAATTGCTGATCAGGGCTCTGTTTTGCATAGTCCATAATGCCGGTTGTGCTTCCCACATAATCAGCCTGGCTGGTAACTTCAGGCAGGCATTCCGGATGAACCAATAGTTTTGCATCTGGATAAAGCGCTCTTGCCTGTTCAGCCTCTTTTGCAGAGATACCGGTATGAGCCGGGCAGCCGCCTTTGATAAGCTGAATGTTTTTTTCAGGTACTTTTTTAGAAATCCATGCGCCCAGATTGCAGTCCGGAATAAATAAAATATCAGGGTTTTTAAGGCTGCTGATAATTTTTAAAGCTGAGGATGAAGTCACGCATACATCGCAGACTGTCTTTAATTCGGCAGTTGTATTGATATATGCAGCCACTGTATAGCCAGGGTAATCTTTTTTCAGCTCAGCAAGCCGGGCAGCCGTAATCTGTTCTGCCATTGGGCAGCCGGCCATAGGATGAGAGAGCAGCACTTTTTTCTGGGGAGAAAGAATTTTTACGGTTTCTGCCATAAAGCGCACGCCGCATAATAAGATTGTTTTCTGACTGGCTTTTGCGGCTTCCAGGCTGAGTCCGTAAGAATCTCCTATATAATCGGCCACTTCCCAGATTTCATGGCTCTGATAGGCATGTGCCAGAATGCAGATATCATTTTCTTTTTTTAAGCGGAGAATTTCGTCCTGAAGAGTTTTTGTCGTATACATATTTTGACCTTTCTTATGTCTGGCTGGGTGTACTTGCTGCTTTTATATGTTGTCAAAGACTGGAGCTGAAGCGCAGACATGTCTGCATGAAACTTGAAATGATTATATATAAACAAATTTGTTCTGTCAATATTTTAAAAAGGTTAAATGAGATTTGAGGGCTTTTCAGACGCTGGAGGGAAGCTTTATTTGATGCTTTGCGTTCGGTTCTTTCCGGCCTGATCTCAATATTTTTTAGTCATTACATACAAATTTTTAAGATTTCATACGTATTATATTGATTATGAGTATCATTGACAAATGGTCAGAAACTCTCTATTATCTAATGTGAGAAAGAATACCTACCTAGCAGGAGGCATACATATGACAAAACGCACTGCCCAGATCTTAGAACGTCTGGATCAAATGTACGGAACCGATGCGATGTGCTATCTGAACCATGACAATGCGTGGCAGCTTCTTATAGCGGTAATTTTAAGTGCCCAGTGTACAGATGCCAGAGTCAATATCGTGACAGCAGATTTATTTCAAAAATATAATACGCTGGAAAAATTTGCCAATGCAGATTTACAGGAACTGGAACAGGATATCCATTCTATTGGGTTTTATCACAGCAAGGCAAAAAACATCATTTCCTGCTGCCGTGACCTGGTGGCAAAATTTGGAGGGGAAGTACCTTCCTCAATCGAAGATTTAACAAGCCTGGCAGGCGTGGGACGTAAGACAGCAAATGTAATCCGGGGAAATGTTTATCATGAACCAAGTATTGTAGTAGACACTCATGTAAAGCGCATTTCAAACCGGCTGGGATTTACTAAGGAATCAGACCCTTTTAAAATCGAACAGGATCTGATGAAAGTTCTGCCGAAAGACCACTGGATTTTATATAATATGCAGATTATTACATTCGGGCGTGCCATATGTATAGCCCGCAGCCCGAAATGCAGTGAATGCTTCCTGCAGGATTTATGTAAGGCAGGGGATAAGAAAATTTGATTTTAAAAAATTATGTAGCCATTGACCTGGAAATGACAGGTCTGAATGCAAAGCGTGACAGTATTTTAGAAATAGGGGCCGTCCGGGTAGAAAATAAAAAAGCAGAAGCAGAATATCAGGCCATTATTCATCCGCATATGGAGCTTTCCGAAGAAGTGATCAGACTTACGGGAATTACGAATGAAATGGCAGCCGCAGGAAGGGAACTCGACGAGGTATTTCCGGAAATCATGGAGTTTTGCAAAGAATCTGTGCTGCTGGGACATAATGTGATTTTTGATTATGGATTTTTAAAACAGGCAGCAAAAAACAGGAATACAGAATTTGAGCGGCAGGGAATGGATACACTGAAAATTGCCAGAAAGCTGCTGGCTCCGGATATTAAGAAAACGCTTCAGATGCTGTGTGACCGCTATGCAATCCGAAGGGAACACCGTCACCGTGCGCTGGATGACGCACATGCAGCCAGAGAATTATATGAGATTTTTGAAGCAGAATATGAAGCGCAGTACCCGGAACTGTTTACGCCGTTTCCGCTCGTTTATAAAGCAAAAAAACAATCGCCAGCTACAAACAGGCAGAAGAAGCACCTGAAAGAGCTGGCTGAGTATCATAAAATTACCTTAAACATATCCTGGGAAACGCTGACAAAAAATGAAGCGTCCAGGCAGATTGACCGGATGACGGCACGGTATGGGAGAATTCCTAAACCGGACAGTCAGAGCTGTCTTTTGAAAGCTGTTCCAAAATAGAATCTTTTAACAGCAGATCCGAATCACGCACGGTCTGAATCAGATCTTCCAGTTTTTCGGGCTGGCCGTGTTCACGGTATAAAGTACCGAGCAGCGTATAGTTTTTGCTCATATCTGTTTTGCAGGCTATGCCGAATTCGAGTACACGTATGGCTTCCTGCCAGTGCTCCAGCTGTGCAAGACGCTCGCCGTAAGATGTAACTGCCTGAACCAGCGTAGTAAAATTTGCATCGCAGTCAGATAGAACAGGCAGATTGGCAGCACCATACTGAAGTTTTAAGTCTGTATTAGAAATGCCGGTCAGGTTCAGAATCTGGCGGGAACTCAGATTTTTGAGTGTGGTTTCAATGGACGCCAGCTGAGCATCTGCATACTGCCCGGCTGGAAATGTATCCAGCGGAATCTGAATATAGTCGAGCTGGCTGATGTCCTGTCTGCGCGTCTGATTGGCGAGCCGTTCTTTTTCCCAGAATGCGTCCTGCTGTTTTTTGAGGGCACGCGTGGAATTGTTTCGGAACATTGAGAACAGGGACAGGAGAATGATGATAAAAGGCAGAATCATAAGAGGCATAATTAATCGCATCCTTTCTATAATTATAATATTTAATAATAAAATTTATAAAATAATTTAACTGATTTATATTCTATATTTCATTTTTTCATCTGGTTAGATTTTTATCCGGTCTGTATTTATCGTTCTGCCTGTAATTTGAAATAAAAATCTGTACCTGGAAAAGATGGCAGCAGCTGTTATATTATGAAATATTTAATAGGCTGGACAATTAATAAGTCATAATTTATCAACAATAATATATTACAGGCACATATGGCCTGGGAAAGAGGTTTCTATGTCTAATGCAGTGTCAAAATCGAAAAAAACGAAAACAACTATTTACAATTCTAAGAAAAAAAGGACAGCTGCAGCGGTTGTCTGTATAATTCTGGCAGTCGCAATGGTACTGCCGCTTCTGGCGGCGGCACTGATGTAACGGGTAAAAGCAGATATCGTGTATAATATACAGAAAATAAATGTTTCTGTCAAATATATTCGTGACTATTCTGCTTGAAACGGCTGTGCTGTCTGCGATAAAATAAGAGGCAGCGCCGCCCCTGGATGGAGATTTGGCAAATTTATTTAGGAAGGGATGGATGATGGTGAGATTTCAAATGAACAGACATGTGAAAAAAATTGCAGCCGGCTCTATTGCTGCGATTGGGATTCTTGCGGCCGGATTTGCTGTGAATCAGGCATATGCAGATGCTAAGCAGGAGGACAAAATCCTGGATAATGTGTATATCGGTGAAGTTGCAGTCGGCGGCATGAGTGAAGAAGAAGCAATGCAGGCTGTAAATGAATATGTATCCGGTGTGCAGGATACGGCATTTACGCTGAAAATAAATGATAAAAGCCTCAAAGCGACAGCAAAACAGCTTGGCGTGGAATGGGAAAATACCAGGGTTGTGGAAGAGGCTGTTATGATTGGTAAAAGCGGCAGCCTGATTTCACGTTATAAAGATAAGAAAGATTTAGAACATGAGCCAAAGACACTGGAACTTTCATTTGGCACGGATGAATCTGTAATTAAGAAATATCTGTCTAAAAATAAAAAGAAAGTAGACCAGAAAGCAGTTGACGGAGGCCTTACCCGGGAAAACGGCCAGTTTACGATTACCGGAGGAGAAGAGGGCATTGCTGTCAATGTAGACGAATCCGCAAAGACGATTGCGCAGTTTATTACAGACGACTGGGATACAAATGAAGCTGAAATAAATCTGAGCGCTGAAGTGGTACAGCCGCGAGGATCAAAAGAAGAGCTGTCTAAGGTAAAAGACGTGCTTGGTACATTTTCCACTAATTACAGCAGCTCCAGTTCCGGACGTGCAATGAATGTATCGAACGGATGCAGCAGAATTAACGGAACGCTGTTATATCCGGGGGATGAGTTTTCCGTATATGAGGCAGTCAGCCCGTTTGACGCAGAGAATGGGTATGCGCTTGCAGGTTCATATGAAAACGGAACGGTTGTGGAGACTTATGGCGGCGGCATCTGCCAGGTATCGACAACGCTGTACAATGCGGTTATTAAAGCAGAGCTTGCGGTTACAGAGCGGTTTCCGCATTCTATGATTGTTAATTATGTAAACCCGTCTATGGACGCGGCAATTGCAGGAACATATAAAGATTTAAAATTTAAAAATAATACAAATGCACCGGTTTATATTGAGGGAATTACCGGCGGCGGCATCATTACATTCAGCATATATGGAGAAGAGACAAGAGATGCAGGCCGTGAAGTTATTTTTGAAAGCCAGATTATCAGTGAAAATCATCCGGCGACACAGATCCAGGGTTCTGCAAGCCATAACGTAGGCTATGTGTCTGTACAGCAGTCTGCCCATGTAGGAAAGGTTGCAAAACTGTGGAAGATTGTGAAAGAAAACGGCGTGGAAAAAAGCCGTGAGGAATTTAATAACAGCAATTACCGTGCGTCGCCAAAGATTATTATCGTAGGTACGAATACGGCAAGCGAAGAGGCAAGGGCGTATATTCAAAATGCAATTGCTTCACAGAATGAAGGTGCCATATATGCAGCAGCCCAGACGGCAGCAGCTATAGCGGCCCGTCCGGTACAGCAGGAACCGGAAGAACCGGAAAACCCGGAAGAAAATCCGGAAGGCGATCCGGCAGACCAGCCGAAAGATGACGGCCAGAAGAACGAAGACAAGAAGGAAGAACCTAAAAAAGAAGAACCAAAGAAAAAAGAAGATAAGAAGGAAGAAAAGAAAGCAGAATCCTCCAAAGCAGATACCCAGAAAAATGATGCGCCAAAAGGAGAATCAGGAGAAAAGCAGACAGATGCGAAAGAATCAGACGCTTCAGCAGATGCTTCTGTAAAAAGCATAGATACAGATTCAAAAGAGCAGTAAGGCAGCATCTGCAGCAGACACGGATATTCTGAAAGCGGGGAGAAATCAGAGGACTGGAAAGATATGAAAATAGGTAAGATACCAGAAACAGTTTTAAAACGGTCAGTGTTAAGTCAGATTCATAACCGCAGGGATGAAGTGCTGGCAGGGGCATCTGTAGGAGAAGACTGTGCGGCTGTTGCAGTCGCAGACGATGAGATGCTGGTGATGTCCACAGATCCGATTACAGGTACGGTGCAGGATATCGGAGAACTGGCAATACAGATTACAGTAAACGATCTTGCAAGCGCAGGAGCAGAACCAGTAGGCGTTATGCTGACGGTTCTGCTGCCGGAGCGTGTCAGCGAACAGAAAATGCGGCACATGATAAATCAGGCAGAAGCCGCCTGTGCAAAGGTCAATGTACAGATTATGGGAGGACATACAGAAGTCACGAAAGCGGTAAACCAGCCGCTGATTTCTGTTGTCGGTGTCGGGAAAGCAAAAAAGGGGAAACTGATATCCACATCAGGTGCCCGTCCCGGCATGGATATTATTATTACGAAATGGGCTGGCATTGAAGGGACTTCTATTATTGCAAAGGAAAAAGAAGATCAGCTCCGTACACGTTTTACACAGTCTTTTATCGACCAGGCGAAAGCGTTTGACCAGATGATTTCCGTACTTCCGGAATCTGTCATTGCAGTACAAAACAACGTAGCTGCCATGCATGATGTGACAGAAGGCGGTATATTTGGAGCTTTGTGGGAAATGGCTGAGGCATCCGGCGTCGGGCTGGAAATCGATCTGAAGAAAATTCCAATCCGTCAGGAAACAGTCGAGATCTGTGAGTTTTTTGATATTAATCCATATGAACTTATTTCCAGCGGGTGCATGCTGATGGCTGCAGCTGACGGGAATACGATTGTGCGTGAACTGGAAAAAGCTGGAATTCATGCGGTCGTGGCAGGGAAAGCGGTGAAGGGGAATGACAGAGTCCTCTATGCGGCTTCAGAGAAAAGGTTTTTAGAGCCTCCAAAGTCCGATGAATTGTATAAGGTTGTATAACAGCCTGAAGACAGGAGCAGCTTACGAAAGCAGTGTATGGTTTTTATTATGAATAAGGGGAGAGGAAGCATGCGTGAAAAGATTTTAACATATATAGAAAAAAACAGCCGGATCAGTTTAAAGGAACTGGCGGTTATTATGGGTGTGGATGAAACAGTCGTTGCCCAGGAACTTAAGAATATGGAAGAGGAGCATATTATCTGCGGCTACCATACTTTGATTGACTGGGATAAAACGGGCGTGGAAAAAGTGACGGCTATGATTGAGGTGCGTGTAACGCCGCAGCGGGATATGGGATTTGATAAAGTAGCTGAGCGGATTTACAACTATCCGGAAGTAAATGCAGTATTTTTGATTTCCGGAGGTTTCGACCTTCTGGTTACACTGGAAGGAAAAACATTGCGGGAAGTGTCACAGTTTGTGACAGATAAACTGTCTACACTTGATTCTGTACTGAGTACGAAGACCAATTTTATCTTAAAGAAATATAAAGATCATGGAACAATTATTGCAGATGCACCGAAGGATGAAAGGATGTCAATCACACCATGAGAAATCCATTAGCACAGGAAATAGTAAATATTCCGCCTTCCGGTATCCGGAAGTTTTTTGATATAGTAAGTGAAATGAAAGATGCCGTTTCCTTAGGTGTAGGAGAACCGGATTTTGATACCCCGTGGCATATTCGCGATGAGGGTATTTATTCGCTGGAAAAAGGACGGACATTTTATACGTCCAATGCGGGGCTTAAGGAATTAAAAATTGAGATTGCAAATTATCTGAAACGGCGTTTTGGCCTGGAGTATGATTACAATGCGGAAACGCTTGTAACGGTAGGCGGGAGCGAAGCGATTGATATTGCAATGCGTGCGATGCTAGACCCGGGTGATGAAGTGCTGATTCCGCAGCCGAGTTATGTTTCTTACGAACCCTGCTGCCGCCTTGCAAACGGCACGCCTGTAATTATAGAACTGAAAGAAGAAAATGATTTCAGACTGACAAAAGAACAGATTGAAGCGGCTGTGACGCCGAAAACAAAGCTGCTGGTACTGCCGTTTCCAAACAATCCTACCGGGGCAGTGATGGAAAAGGAGGATCTGGAGGCAGTGGCGCAGGCAGTAGAAGAGCATGATTTGTTTGTGCTGAGTGATGAAATTTATGCAGAACTTACCTATCTGGAAGGGAAAACACATGTATCCATTGCATCGCTGCCTGGAATGCGGGAACGGACGATCGTCATAAACGGATTTTCAAAATCACATGCTATGACGGGATGGAGGCTCGGCTATGCCTGCGGCCCGAAAGTCATTATAGAACAGATGTTAAAAATCCACCAGTACGCAATTATGTGTGCGCCTACAAACAGCCAGTATGCTGCAGTAGACGCCCTTCAGAACGGGGACGGGGACGTCAGCGCGATGCGTGAAGAATACAATGGCAGACGCCGTTATCTGATGCATGCGTTTGAAGAAATGGGACTGAAATGTTTTGAACCGTTTGGAGCATTTTATGTATTTCCGTGTATTAAAGAGTTTGGAATGACTTCAGAAGAATTTGCAGAAAAACTCCTATATGAAGAAAAAGTAGCGGTTGTACCAGGTACGGCTTTTGGACAGAGCGGAGAGGGATTTATCAGGATTTCGTATGCGTATTCTCTGGATAACCTGAAAACAGCACTGGAACGTGTACGCAGATTTATTGAAAAGCTGCATAAAAACGCAGGGAATGCAGGGAAACTTTCTGGTGGAATATAAACATCTGGAAAATGAAGGAACAAAGACATGGCAGCTAAGAACCAGGCACTGCATCAGCTGCAGGACGCTCAGAATGGAGGGGGCATAGATATGGCAGCTTTGAATATTGTACTGCATCAGCCGGAAATTCCTCAGAATACAGGAAATATCGGCCGTACCTGTGTGGCAGCAGGTGCAAGGCTGCACTTAATAGAGCCGCTGGGATTTCTGTTAAATGAAAAGGCGTTAAAAAGAGCCGGAATGGATTACTGGCAGGAGCTGGATGTAACAACATACATAGACTATGAAGAGTTTTTAGATAAAAATCCAGGTGCAAAAATCTATTACGCAACGACCAAAGGACGGCAGCTGTACAGTGACGTTTCTTTTGAACCGGACTGTTATCTGATGTTTGGAAAAGAAAGCGGCGGAATACCGGAAGAAATTCTAAAAAGAAATCCCGATACCTGCATCCGCATTCCGATGCGGGAAGAAACGCGTTCGCTGAACCTGTCTAATGCTGCAGCGATTGTGCTGTACGAAGCACTCCGCCAGAACGGGTTTTCAAATATGAGGCTGCAGGGAGAACTGCACCGGCTGAGCTGGGAGGATTAGGCAGCATGGATATCATCAAAGCGGTGAAATTAGTACATGAATATATCCGGCGTGACGAAGAAGGCAATGTGGAATCGATACAGACAGCGCTTGATCAGGTGGATTTAGAGATCAGCGAAGGTGAATTTATAGCTGTTTTAGGCCATAACGGTTCTGGAAAATCGACACTGGCAAAACATATCAATGCAATACTGACTCCTACGGAAGGGACGCTCTGGGTAGACGGAAAAGATGTGAGCGACCCGGCATGCGTCTGGGATGTGCGCCAGAGTGCCGGAATGGTATTTCAAAATCCAGACAATCAGATCGTTGCAAGCGTTGTGGAAGAAGATGTCGGCTTTGGGCCGGAAAATATCGGAGTTCCGACGGACGAAATCTGGGAACGGGCTTTAGAGAGTTTAAAGTCTGTAGGCATGCTCAAATACCGGAAGCATTCGCCGAATAAATTATCCGGCGGACAGAAACAGCGTGTGGCAATTGCAGGCGTTGTAGCGATGCAGCCCAGATGCATTGTACTGGATGAGCCTACAGCAATGTTAGATCCGTCAGGACGGAAAGATGTGTTAAAGACAGTGCATGAACTGAACCGGAAAAAAGGGGTTACGATTATCCTGATTACACATTATATGGAAGAAGTGACTGATGCAGACCGCGTATTTGTCATGGATCAGGGCAGCATTGTGATGCAGGGGACACCGAGACAGATATTTTCAAAGGCAGAAGAGCTTAGGCAGCACAGACTGAACGTACCCCAGATTACGATGCTGGCACATGAACTGCGAAGGAGCGGGCTGAATCTGCCGGAAGGGATACTGTCCAGAGAGGAACTTCTAAGAGAGCTGTTAAAGATGAGGTAACGGCATGTCAATAATTGTAAACAAGCTGAATTATACTTACAGTACCGGAACTGCATACGAAGTCCAGGCATTAAAAAATATTAATTTAAAAATCCAGGACGGTGAATTTATCGGCATAATCGGGCATACAGGTTCTGGGAAATCAACACTGATCCAGCATCTGAACGGACTGCTGAAAGCTACAGACGGCGGTATTTATTATAATGGAGAAGATATTTATGACGCGGGCTATAACTTAAAAGAACTGCGCAGCAAAGTAGGACTGGTCTTTCAGTATCCAGAGCATCAGCTGTTTGAAGCAACCATATTTGATGATGTCTGTTTCGGCCCGGTCAATCAGGGTTTGTCGAAAAATGAAGCGGGTCTGCGGGCTTTTGAGGCGCTAAAAAGCGTCGGAATGCCGGAAGTACTGTACTATCAGTCTCCGTTTGATTTATCCGGCGGACAGAAAAGAAGAGTTGCAATCGCAGGCGTGCTTGCAATGAAGCCGGAAGTGCTGATCCTGGATGAACCGACGGCCGGGCTGGACCCGAAAGGCAGAGATGAAATTTTTGCACTGATCGCTGATATGCAGGAAGAAAACGATATGACAGTGATTCTTGTTTCACACAGCATGGAAGATGTGGCGCAGTATGTGAAGCGCATTATTGTCATGAATCAGGGCAGCATAGTATTTGATGATACTCCGGTAAATGTGTTTAAAAATTATAAAGAACTGGAACAGATGGGACTCGCAGCGCCGCAGGTAACATATCTGATGCATGAAATGAAAGAGGCAGGGTTTGATGTCAGCACGGATGCAGCTACAATAGAAGATGCTAAAAACGAGATCTTAAGAGCCTGTCTGAAAAAGACGGGCAGCTTTTAGAATAAAAAGGAGCATATGCTCCTTGTGATCGTGCATCCTGCCGCATCAGGAAGAATAACAGTGAATGGAAAGATAAAAAGATATGATTAGAGATATTACGATTGGACAGTATTATCCGGCCGAATCCATAGTACACAGATTAGATCCGCGGGTGAAATTATTTGGTACCATGCTGTTTTTGATTACTGTTTTTTCATTTCAGGGGATTGCCGGCCTGCTGCTGATTACGCTGTTTCTGGCAGCTGTAATCCGGCTGTCAAAAGTACCGTTTGGATATATGGTCAAAGGGCTGAGAGCGATTCTGGTGTTAATGATTCTTACCGCGTTTTTCAACCTGTTTTTCACCAGCAGCCCGAATGTCGTCTGGGAATGGAAGTGGCTGCATATTACCGAAGAAGGTATTGAAACAGCAGTAAAAATGATTCTGCGTCTTATTTATCTCATTCTCGGCACATCGCTGATGACGCTGACTACAACGCCGAATGAACTGACTGACGGTCTGGAAAAAGCACTGCGTCCTCTGCAGGCAGTTCATGTTCCGGTACATGAAATTGCAATGATGATGGCTATTGCGCTTCGGTTTATCCCCATTTTAATAGAAGAAACCGATAAGATTATGCGCGCGCAGATGGCAAGAGGCGCTGATTTTGAAAACGGAAATCTGCTGCGAAGGGCAAAAGCGATGGTGCCGCTGTTAGTACCTTTATTTATTTCTGCGTTCCGTCGTGCAAATGATCTGGCTATGGCGATGGAGGCACGCTGCTACAGAGGCGGGGCAGGCAGAACTAAGATGAAGCCTTTACGGTATGCAAAGCGGGATTATGCTGCTTATCTGGTTTTGATTCTGTATCTGGCAGCGGTGATTGTGCTGCGCCGGATTTAGATAGCATCTGAACCGGACGCCAGGCTGGTACCGGATGAATGTGTAGTTCGGACGCCGGTGCAGTATTTTAGCTGGCTGTTTCCGGTATTATATTAAGGTAGAAATATGAAAAGGATTAAACTGATTGTCGCATATGACGGAACAGATTATAACGGCTGGCAGGTGCAGCCGAACGGGATTACGATAGAGGGAGTTTTAAACCAGGCGCTTACAGAACTGACCGGGGAAAAAACGGTAGTTACGGGTGCGAGCCGTACAGATGCCGGAGTACATTCTATGGGGAATGTGGCTGTGTTTGATACTGATACAAGGATTCCGCCGGATAAAATATGTTATGCGTTAAACCAGCGGCTTCCGGAAGATATAGTGGTACAGCATTCCTGTGAAGTACCTTCTGATTTTCACCCGAGACGCTGTGATAGCCGTAAAACTTATGAGTATAAAATCCTTAACCGTACTTTTCCAATGCCTTTGAAAAGGTTTGATACTTATTTTTTTTATCGCAGATTAGATGTAACAAAAATGCAGGAGGCAGCGAAATATCTGACCGGGGAGCATGATTTTAAAAGTTTCTGTTCTGTGCATTCTCAGGCAGAAACGACAGTGCGCACCATTTATGACCTGACAGTGGAAAAGCAGGGAGACTTAATTGTGATGCGTGTGACAGGCAGCGGATTTTTGTACAATATGGTCCGCATTATTGCCGGAACCCTGCTGCAGGCTGGAACCGGGGAGCGCAGGCCGGAAGATATGGCAGACATTTTAAGGGCTGCAGACCGGGCAGCCGCAGGACCGACAGCACCAGCGTGCGGACTTACGATGATCGGGATTGACTATTGCTGAATCTCTGATTATGAGTTATCCGAACGCCGGACTGTTGTAACAGCTCAGATCATCTGTTGAACTGTTAGGGACCGTTACAATAATTGTGGGAAATTTTGAAAAAATTCTTGACACACACGGTTCAGGGTACTATAATATTAAAGTCTGACATAGTAAAAAAATGCGGGCATTTTATGTGTGCGCATTTTAACTATATAATAACCGAAAATGGAAAAAGACGAGGCTTCCGGACATGGCTGAGTCTTTGAAGTTTTTATAAATTTTCAAGGAGGCAGACCAATGAATGATACATTTATGGCAAGTCCAGCTACCATTGACAGAAAATGGTATGTTGTAGACGCATCAGGAATGACGTTAGGACGTTTAGCATCAGAAATTGCTAAGGTATTAAGAGGCAAACATAAACCAATTTTTACGCCGCATATGGATACAGGCGACTATGTAATTGTAGTCAATGCTGAGAAAGTAAAAGTAACAGGTAAAAAACTGGATCAGAAAATTTACTACAGACATTCCGGTTATGTTGGTGGATTAAAAGAAACCACATTAAAGGACATGCTGAAGAGACATCCGGAAAGAGTTGTAGAATATGCAGTTAAGGGAATGCTCCCGAAAGGACCTCTGGGAAGACAGATGTATAGAAAATTATTCGTATATGTCGGCCCGGATCATAAACATGCAGCTCAGAAACCGGAAGCTCTCACATTTTAATCGGAAATAGGAGGTAAGTTACAGTGGCTAGTGCAAGATTTTATGGAACAGGAAGAAGAAAAAGTTCTGTTGCCAGAGTTTATCTGTTTCCAGGAACAGGCAAAATCACAATCAATAAAAGAGATATTGATGACTATCTCGGCTTAGAGACATTAAAAGTAATTGTCCGTCAGCCGTTAGAAGCAACAGGAACTGCAGATAAATTTGATGTAAAGGTAAATGTAAAAGGCGGCGGTTTTACAGGCCAGGCCGGAGCAATCCGTCATGGTATTTCAAGAGCTTTACTGGAAGCTGATGCAGACTACCGTCCGGTACTGAAAAGTGCAGGGTATCTGACACGTGATCCTCGTATGAAAGAGAGAAAGAAGTACGGCCTCAAAGCGGCCCGCCGCGCTCCGCAGTTCAGCAAGCGATAATCAGCTGTTCAAACTGTATCAAAATTGCTCAAAAACCCCGGAAAATCATAATGTCATTAACTTAAGGAATCTTTTACATTTTGAATTGTAAAAGGTTCCTTTTTTCACAATGTCATTAACTTAAGGAATCTTTTGCATTTTGAATTGTAAAAGGTTCCT
>CAJTVR010000087.1 GCA_910580075.1 uncultured Eubacterium sp.
TCTTACTGTTTGCAGGCGGAACAGAAAAAGGAAAAAGTTTCTCCGCCCGGCGTCCTGGCAGCCCATACTCTGACGTCAGCAGTATCCGAATCCGCAGATTTACTGCATTTTTGCGGAAAATAAAAAAATTTAAAAAAATTTCAAAAAAGGGGTTGATTTTTTTTGAAAGGCGTTATATAATACATCATGTCGAAAGCGAACAGCACAATGTGCAGAAAGCTAATGGCCCATCGCCAAATGGTAAGGCAACGGACTCTGACTCCGTCATTTCAAGGTTCGAATCCTTGTGGGCCAGCTATAGAATGGAGAAGACCTCAGTGAGATAATCATTGAGGTCTTTTTTCAGTCAGCAGATCATGACAGGGAGTTGATTGCGATGGGGATCTATCTGAACAGCAAAAAACCATTTTCCTTATATGAAAGTGAAAAAAAACAGCCTTATTTTGTAGATAAAACGCAGATGCTTCAGGAAATCATACCGCTGGCGGAAACAGGGAACGGTTTTATTTGTATTACAAGGCCGCGCCGTTTTGGAAAAACAGTTATGGCAAATATGATATCCTCTTTTTTTGGAAAAGGCATGGATGCTGAGGGCTTATTTGAAGGACTGTATATTTCACGTCTGGAAAATGCCAGGGAACATTTAAACAGGTATCATGTAATTTCAATATCCTGGAATGAAACTCCCAGAAAGTGCAGTTCTTATATCCAGTATATTGAACGGATAGAAAACAGGCTGGTCAAAGATTTAAAAAGCGTTTTTCCGGATATGGATGCAGATATAAATACAGAAGAAATGCCAGTCTGGGATGTTCTGGAAGAGATTTATGAAAAATACGAGGAAAAGTTTATTTTTGTTTTTGATGAATGGGATTATATTTTTCACCAGAATTTTGTGCATGAGGCAGATAAAAAATCCTATCTTGTGTTTCTAAGCAGTCTGCTGAAAGATAAACCATATGTTTTATTTGTTTATATGACAGGTATTCTGCCCATTGCCAAATATTCCAGCGGATCTGAGCTGAATATGTTTCTGGAATATACAATGGCTGCAAAGGAAAAGTACTGCAGGTATTTTGGATTTAGCGATGCAGAGACCGATGAATTATATCTTCGCTACAGGGAGTTTACAAAAGATGCGAAAATCAGCCGGGAGGACTTGCGGACATGGTATGACGGCTATCAGACAGCGGCCGGTATCAAAATGTATAACCCGCGCTCTGTCGTATGTGCACTGAGGGACAACCAGCTGAGTAATTACTGGACAAGTTCCGGGCCATATGATGAAATCTTTTATTATATTCAAAAAAATATTGCGGAGGTCCGCGACGGGCTGGCACTGATGGTTTCAGGAATACCCGTCAGTGCCAGAGTAGAAGAATATGCCGCAGCTGCTATGCATCTTCAGACAAAAGATGAAATATTTTCTGCGATGGTTGTTTATGGCTTTTTAACTTATGAGAATGGAAAAGTATTTATACCGAATAAAGAACTAATGGACAGATTTACAGATATGCTGCGCAAAGAACCGTCATTAGGATATATTTACCGCCTGGCCAGGAAATCAGAATGCATGCTGCAGGCAACTCTGCGCGGAGATACAGAGGTTATGACTGAAATACTGGAATATGCACATCATACGGAAACGCCAATGCTGCATTATATTAATGAAACAGAACTTGCAGCCATTGTAAATCTGGTATATTTATCTGCAAGAGATTCTTACCGCGTGGAGCGGGAGGATAAGGCTGGCACGGGATATGTGGATTTTATATTTTATCCGGAAACAGACCCTTCCGCAGACGGTATTATTTTAGAACTGAAAATTGATCATACTCCCGAAGATGCAATCAGGCAGATTCATGAGCGAAAGTATGCGCTCCGGTTTTACGGGAAGACAGGAGAACTGCCGAAATATACCGGGCAGATACTGGCAGTAGGAATTGCTTATGACAGGAAGACAAAGAAGCACAGCTGCAAGGTGGAATATCTGAAAAGGCATAATGCCGGGAAATAGAAATGAAAGAGCATATCAGAATATCTGAGAGGACATTATAAAGTCGGAAAACAGAAATAAGGAGCATGACAGAAAATCTGAAAAGGCTTGACAATACCTGAAAACTGTTATAAGATAACAGGCAGAATCAAAGAAGCAGTCAGACGATTAGTACAGAACACATGACTGTAATAAAATAACAGGAGATGTTTTATGTTAATTGTGAATGTAATGGAGAAAAACGCAAACAAATACTGCGTGGACAGATGTTCCGGCTTGGAGTCTGCCCATTTGTCAGCAGTCAGAACTGCTGATATTTTCGCCTTACATTTGCTTTTATTTGGTATAATATTTTCATATATCAGGACACGGAAATCAGTTACAGTCTGTTATTTCGCAGAACTGTATACGAAGTGCATCTGCAGATTTTTCTGCAGACAGCAGCAGGACTGGTCTTAAAAGCAGCATGCCGGCAGGGTTATGCTGTTTTTTAATATCCAGGTCATGCTGCAGCGTGTGACTGAAAGGACCATAGCAGATGCTTTGTGCAGCTATGGTCTTTTTTAATGGCATTTGCAGGGCTCAAAAATAATAAAGAAAGGTAAACGTAACAAAACCTGTTACGGAAAAAGCAGCAGTCTGGCCTGATTTGACTGATCAGAAAAATACTGCTGTAAAGAGGCTGAATATATGAATACTGACCATACATTAGAATTTGACAAAATCAGACAGAAATGGAAAAATCTTGCGCTCACGAAGGCTGCATCCGACAGAATTGACAGCCAGACGTTTTATCTGAACGAAAAGGAACTTGTGAAAAATCTGCAGGATACTACAGATGCCCGCCAGTTTATTGAGTCCTGCGGGATGCCGCCGATGTCATCTGCTGATGAGGCAAAGGAGCTGGTTTTTCTGGCAGAAAAGGAAGGATGCCTGACACCGGACCAGCTAGAGCGGATTGAAAAGATGCTGGCAGCTGTGGAACGGCTGAAAAATTATCTGAACAAAGGAAAGCAGCAGGAAAATCCGCTCGCTTATTATGAAATGAATCTGGAATCCTTGACGAATCTGAGAGAAAAAATCGCGGCACAGATACGGGGAGGCAGAGTTGATGATTATGCATCCAGACAGCTGCAGCGGATACGCAGTGAAATGACAAGACTGAAAGAAAAGATGACCCAGAAAGCAGAGCAGACAATCCGTACGCATAAAGAGTGCATGGCAGACAGTTACTGCACACTCCGAAACGGACATATCTGCATTCCGGTTAAAAAAGAATGCAAATCTAAAATTCAGGGTATTACCATAGGACAATCCTCTACAGGAAACACACTTTTTATTGAACCGGCTCAGGCTGCCAGAATTCAGGAAGAGTTTCAGCTGCTTCAGATTGAGGAAGAGAATGAAGTATACCGTATTCTTTATACACTGAGTGCCATGGTAGCGGATGCAGCAGCACTTATGACAGAAAATATCCGCGTGATTGAAAAACTGGATTATATTTTTTCTAAAGGAAAATTAAGCATCGATATGGATGCATCCCTGCCGCAGATTAATACGGAAAGGCGCATACTGCTGACAGATGCAAGACATCCTCTGATGGACAGAGAAATCTGTGTACCGCTTCAGTTCGAAATCGGAAACGGCACCAGAGGAATCGTGATTACCGGGCCGAACACAGGCGGCAAGACCGCAGCCCTTAAGACTGTAGCGCTAAACTGCCTGATGGCTCAGTGCGGGCTTCATGTGACTTGCAGGAAGGCGGATATCTGCATGAACAGCTCTTACCTGTGCGATATCGGAGACGGGCAGAATCTGACGGAAAATCTGTCTACCTTTTCGGCACATATCAAAAATGTACTGGAAATTATGCAGCAGGCTGGTCCGGAAAGCCTGGTTATTATGGATGAACTCGGTTCAGGAACAGATCCGGCAGAAGGCATGGGAATTGCTGTATCGATACTCGAAGAGCTTAAAAACAGCGGATGCCTGTTTCTTGTAACCACACATTATCCGCAGGTAAAAGAATATGCAGACCGCACAGATATGATTCAAAATGCAAGGATGGAATTTGACCGCAACACATTACAGCCGGTTTATCAGATGGTCATAGGAAAAGCGGGGGAAAGCTGCGCGTTCTATATAGCACAGAAGCTCGGCATGCCTTCCCATATGCTGAAAACAGCCGTTCGGGCGGCCTATGGAGAATCGGCGGCAGGCAGCGGGGCTTGTGGAGAAGTCCGGACATTCCAGGATTCTTTGAAAATACAGAAAAGACAGACACACCACCCGCGTATTCAGAAATCGAAAAAAACAAAAAAATCCCAAAATACAGCCGGACTTTCCGAAAAATTTAAAATAGGAGACAGTGTGACTGTGCTGCCGGATAAGAAAATCGGGATTGTATGCGAACCGGTCAATGAAAAGGGTGTACTGCGGGTTCAGCTGCCGGGGAAGAAGATCTGGATTAATCATAAAAGGGTAAAACTGCATGTTTCTGCTGACAGGCTGTATCCTGCAGATTATGATTTTTCAATAGTTTTTGATACAGTGGAGAACCGGAAAAAGAGGCATGATATGGAAAGAAAATTTACGGAAGATATGATAGAGTCCGAATAGAAAGAGCTAAGCCCCAGAGTCTGTAACACTAGGGTTTGGCGGCTTTTTCCCGCTGCATTACGATTTCATAATACTTGTCATCTAAATGACATAATGATAAAATAGAATTGAACCTTATTATAAAAAAGGAGGACAATTTATGAAAAGTAAAAAACTGTCAGAATATAAAACGTCAGAATATTTACATGATAAAAATAATACTGATCCGGATTTGAAAAATTATATCGGGAATCAATATGTAACACAGCTCATTTATTTATTAACGACAGGAATCGGAGAGGCAGTAAAAGCTGTCATGTATTAACGAAATAATGAATCTGAGCGGCCAGGGCAGATCAGGCTCCGGTTTCCGCGCAGTCTGCACTGGCCGCTGGCGGGGCATCTAAAAATATGAGAAGGAGATACAATGAAAAAATTAGGACTGGCTGGCGGAATGGGACCGGCATCAAAAATTCCTTATTATACCTGCTGAAGAGGAAATGAAATATATAAATGATAAAATCTCTTCCGAACTAGTCATGGGATCTGCCCTGTTCCTTGCTTAGATACCATGAAAATACATATTCAGAAATTGATTGACTGGATTGCCGGATCTGACAGCTTCCAGTAACATTTTCTTCTATATTAAAAGAAAATACATTGCGTCTCTGAAAATTTTCCAGTATAATAATAAATCAGCAAAAGATACTAATCTTATCGGCGCGGCAGTCCAGCCCGAGGCGTCCATGCATCCTGTCTGGCCTGCTGCCTTCATCGAGGAGGAACAAGAATGGCTCAAAGAACAGATATCCATAAAGTACTGATTATCGGCTCCGGCCCTATTATTATTGGTCAGGCGTGTGAATTTGATTATTCCGGTACCCAGGCATGCAAAGCATTAAAAAGCCTTGGTTATGAAATCGTGCTGGTCAATTCCAATCCGGCAACCATTATGACAGATCCGGAAACCGCTGACGTTACTTATATTGAACCGCTGAATGCCGCACGCATGGAACAGATTATTGCCAAAGAAAGGCCCGATGCGCTGCTGCCAAACCTGGGCGGGCAGTCCGGGCTGAATCTGTGTGCAGAGCTGGCAGGTTCTGGTATACTGGAAAAATACAATGTGCAGGTCATTGGCGTGCAGACAGATGCAATCGAACGCGGAGAAGACCGCATTGAGTTTAAAAAAGCGATGGACAGCCTTGGTATAGAAATGGCACGCAGTGAGGTGGCTTATTCGGTAGATGAGGCAGTAAAAATTGCAGACAGCCTGGGCTATCCAGTAGTGCTTCGCCCGGCTTATACGATGGGCGGCGCTGGCGGCGGTCTTGTATATAATGTCGAGGAATTAAAAACTGTCTGTGCGAGAGGGCTGCAGGCCAGCCTGGTCGGTCAGGTTCTGGTGGAAGAATCTATTTTAGGATGGGAAGAACTGGAACTGGAAGTCGTGCGTGATGCAGATAATAATATGATTACCGTATGCTTTATTGAAAATATCGACCCGCTGGGCGTGCATACGGGAGATTCATTCTGTTCCGCTCCTATGCTGACCATATCGGAAGAAGTGCAGAAACGTCTGCAGGAGAAATCTTACAAAATTGTAGAATCGATTCAGGTCATTGGCGGTACAAATGTACAGTGGGCCCATGATCCGAAAACAGACCGGGATATTGTAATTGAAATTAATCCGCGGACATCCCGTTCTTCAGCGCTGGCATCCAAAGCCACCGGTTTTCCGATTGCCCTGGTATCAGCAAAGCTGGCGTCCGGCCTGACATTAGCTGAAATACCATGTGGAAAATACGGGACACTGGACCGGTATGTTCCGGACGGAGATTATGTTGTAATTAAATTTGCAAGGTGGGCATTTGAAAAATTCAAAGGAGCAGAAGACAAGCTCGGCACGCAGATGCGGGCAGTGGGCGAAGTTATGAGCATTGGAAAGAATTTTAAAGAAGCATTCCAAAAAGCAGTACGAAGTCTCGAAACAGGCCGCTACGGGCTTGGCTATGCAAAAGATTTTAACAAAAAATCCAGAGAAGAGCTGTTAAAACTCCTGATTACGCCATCAAGCGAACGTTATTTTATTATTTATGAAGCGCTGCGCAAGGGCGCTACTGTAGAAGAAATTCATGAGATAACAAAAGTAAAACACTATTTCCTCGAACAGATGAAGGAACTCGTGGAAGAGGAAGAGGCGCTTGCTGCTGCAAAAGGAAACCTGCCGGAAGACCAGATGCTTATTCAGGCAAAAAAAGACGGATTTTCGGATAAATATTTAAGCCAGATTTTAGAAATATCCGAAGATACAGTCAGAAACAGGAGAATCTCTCTCGGGCTGGAAGAAGCATGGGAAGGCGTGCATGTAAGCGGAACGCAGAACAGCGCATACTATTATTCTACTTATAACGCACAGGATCAAAATCCGGTCACAGAAGGAAAACCGAAAATTATGATTCTTGGCGGAGGGCCGAACCGCATCGGACAGGGAATTGAATTTGACTACTGCTGTGTTCATGCTTCCAAAGCACTGAAAGCACTTGGATTTGAGACCATTATCGTAAACTGCAACCCGGAAACAGTGTCTACAGATTACGATACTTCAGACAAGCTGTATTTTGAGCCGCTGACGATGGAAGACGTATTGAGTATTTACAAAAAAGAACAGCCAGTCGGAGTAATCGCTCAGTTTGGCGGCCAGACACCATTAAATCTGGCAGCAGATTTAGAGAAAAACGGAGTCCGCATACTCGGAACAGCACCGTCTGTCATTGACCTGGCGGAAGACCGTGACCAGTTCCGCGCCATGATGGAAAAGCTGGATATTCCAATGCCGGAATCAGGCATGGCAGTCAATGTAGAAGAGGCTTTAAAAATTGCAGAAGGAATCGGCTATCCTGTTATGGTACGTCCTTCGTATGTTCTGGGCGGAAGAGGCATGGAAGTCGTTTATGATAACGAAATGATGACGGAATACATGAATGCGGCTGTCGGAGTAACACCGGACCGTCCGATTCTGATTGACCGCTTCCTCGGACATGCGACAGAATGCGAAGCAGATGCCATTAGTGATGGGAATCACGCATTTGTCCCGGCAGTCATGGAACACATTGAATTAGCAGGCGTGCATTCCGGAGATTCTGCCTGCATTATTCCGTCAAAACATATTTCAGAGGAAAATGTAGAGACAATCAAAGAATATACGAGAAAAATTGCAGAAGAAATGCATGTCGAAGGACTTATGAATATGCAGTATGCAATTGAAAAAGGAAAAGTCTATGTACTGGAGGCGAATCCAAGGGCATCGCGTACAGTGCCGCTTGTATCCAAAGTATGCAATATCCGCATGGTTCCGCTGGCTATTGATATTATAACGGCTCCGCTGACAGGAAGGCCGTCTCCTGTACCAGAACTGAAGAATCAGGATATTCCGTATTACGGGGTAAAAGAATCCGTATTTCCATTTAACATGTTCCAGGAAGTAGACCCGGTACTTGGCCCGGAAATGCGTTCGACTGGAGAAGTACTCGGACTTTCCGCATCCTATGGCGAGGCTTTTTATAAAGCACAGGAAGCCGCGCAGCTGAAACTGCCTCTGGAAGGAACCGTTCTGATTTCTGTCAGTGACAGAGACAAAGAAGAAGTCGCAGAAGTGGCCGGAGAGTTTGCTAAAGCAGGATTTCATATCATTTCATCCAGGAATACCTGCAAAGTTATCCGGGAAGCGGGTATCGAAGCAGATATGGTATGCAAGCTCCATGAAGGAAGGCCGGATATGCGCGACCTTATTATGAATGGAAAAATCGATTTAATTATCAATACGCCAGTGGGCAGGGAGCGGCATGAAGATGACAGCTATCTGCGCAAGGCAGCGATAAAAAAGAAAGTGCCTTATATGACAACCATGGCAGCGGCAAAGGCCACTGTAAGCGGAATTCTTTCTTTGAAAAAACACGGCAGCAGTGAAGTGCAGTCCCTGCAGAAGCTGCATGGGGAGATTGCTCCTGCTACAGAGCCGAGGCCGTAATCATATAAATCAAAAAGTTATAATCAAAACAGGCAGCGCTTACACGCATGTCTGAAAATTACCGTCATGCAGGTAAGAATGGAAAGCCGCATAACCGGAATTTGAACAAAACTTGAAACAGTCTCAGCAAAACGGGGCTGCCGCATTAAGAAAACGGATACAGAATATAGTTAGTCTGAATGGTTCTTTTATACTATATCCCGTATATGTTTTGCTTAGTGCGGCAGTCCCGTTTTGGCCGGCTGCTTCTCCGAAGCCGGTATGTCCTGGTTCCAAAAGATTTTTGAAAAACTGCAATTACATATAGCAAACAGCTCTTAAAAGTGCTATGATAAACATGCCGGAAAAATCCAGGCAGATAAAAGGAGGATAAAAACTATGCCATTTATTGATTCCAAGATTACAATGAAAGTATCCGGGGAAAAGAAAGAAGCGATTAAAACGGAACTCGGACAGGCAGTTTCAATTTTAAGCAAACCGGAAAGTTTTCTTATGGTAGGATTTGATGACGAATACTGTCTGTATATGGGAGGTTCCCAGCTGGAAAAAGGGGCATTTGTGTCCGTCAGCCTGTTTGGAAGTGCATCCAGTGCAGCTTATGAAAGGATGACAGCCGAAATCTGCCGTATTTATGAAAAGCATCTTGGCATTCCAAAGGATAAAGTATATGTAGCATATACCGGTACCAATGACTGGGGCTGGAACGGAACAAATTTATAACATGTGAAAAGGAGAATGACCACTTATGAAAAAGATGGAGGATTATGTAAGAGCAATACCGGATTTTCCGGAACCGGGCATTATATTCCGTGACGTCACAAGTGTCCTTCAGGATCCGGACGGACTGAAGCTGGCGATTGATTCAATGATGGGACTTTTAGAAGGTACAGAAATTGATGTCATTGCAGGAACGGAATCGAGAGGTTTTATGTTCGGCGTTCCGATTGCATACCAGCTTGGCAAAGGATTTATTCCGGTACGTAAAAAAGGCAAGCTCCCTTGCGAAACTGTCTCAGCAAAATATGATCTGGAATACGGATCTGCTGAAATAGAAATTCACAAAGATGCGATAAAACCGGGACAGAAAGTAGTACTGGTCGATGATCTGATTGCTACCGGAGGAACGCTGGCAGCCAGTATACAGCTGATTGAGCAGCTTGGAGGAGAAGTTGTCAAAGTGATTCTTCTGATGGAGCTTGCGGGTCTTAAAGGCCGCGAAAAGCTGAACGGATATGAGGTGGCATCTGTTATTACATATGAAGGAAATTAAGTCTAAGATAAATAAGGAAAAATAATATGATAGAATCAATGTTTCATTTAAAGGAAAATCATACAACGGTTCGTACGGAAGTAATTGCCGGCATTACAACTTTTATGACAATGGCCTATATCCTTGCGGTCAATCCGAATATGCTGGCAGCAGCCGGCATGGATGCAACGGCAGTGCTGATTGCGACATGTCTGGCATCTTTTGTAGGAACAATCTGTATGGCGCTGATGGCAAATTATCCGTTTGCGTTAGCGCCAGGTATGGGTCTGAATGCATACTTTGCATATACAGTCTGTGGAAATATGGGATACGACTGGCGGGTAGCCCTGGCGGCAGTAGCAGTGGAAGGTGTTATTTTTATCATTTTGTCACTGACAAATGTCCGGGAAGCAATTTTCAATGCAATTCCGGGAACACTGAAAAAAGGCGTCAGCGCCGGTATCGGACTGTTTATTGCTTTTATCGGTCTGCAGAATGCGCATCTGGTTGTAAACAATGATTCTACACTGATTAGTTATGTAGACTTTGCAGGAACTTTTCATACACAGGGAATCTGTGCGATACTGGCTCTTATAGGTACCTTTGTGATAGCAGTCCTTTATTATCAGGGAATCAAAGGGTCTATATTAATCGGAATCGCTGCTACATGGATACTTGGCATGCTGGCACAGGCTGCGGGACTGTATGTGATTGATGCGGAGAATGGATTTTATTCGCTGTATCCGTCTTTTCAGCTTACAGATTTTACCAAAATAGGAGAGACATTCGGCCAGGTATTTAAGGCAGATTTTTCAAATGTAAGTATTGCAAACTTTATCGTTGTACTGTTTGCATTTTTGTTTGTCGATATGTTTGATACGATTGGAACGCTGGTTGGTGTTGCCACAAAGGCAGATATGCTGGATAAAAACGAAAAGCTGCCGAGAATCAGACAGGCACTTCTTGCAGATGCTGTTGCTACGACTGCAGGCGCAGTTTTCGGCACATCTACAACAACAACTTTTGTAGAAAGCTCTGCCGGAGTCGGTGCAGGAGCAAGAACCGGACTGGCTTCTGTAGTAACGGGATTTTTATTCCTGGCTGCGATTTTCTTTGCACCTGTATTTACAGCCATTCCTGGCTTTGCAACAGCTCCGGCGTTGATTTTCGTAGGATTTTTAATGCTTGGTGCAGTCGTGCAGATTGACTTTAACGACCTGACAGAAGCCGTTCCGGCTTATCTGTGCCTTCTGGCAATGCCGCTTATGTACAGCATTTCAGAAGGGATTGCAATGGGCGTGATTTCTTATGTGGTGATTAATGTCTGCTGTGCGAAGACGAAGAAGATTACACCGTTAATGTATGTACTTGCGCTGCTGTTCGTGTGTAAATATATTTTCCTGTAGTCTGAAGGAAGTTTATTGCAGTGAAATTCTATAATGCAGAATTGATTTTCTATGGAAAAGTAACAATTTCTGCTGATTCTGAGTTGGAAATGGAAGAAGGCTGAAAAGCGGCTGGAAAAATTCAGAGTGGAAGGAAGGCTGAAAAAGCGGCTGGGATTAAAATAAATAAGCTCAGAAAGAAAGGCTGAAAGGCAGCTGGAATAAAACATAGAAGTTTAGAAATGAAGGAAAAGACTGAAAAGCAGCTGTGATAAAACACATACAAAAGCTTAGGGTGGAAGGAAAGGCTGAAAAGGCAGCTGTGATAAATATTCAGAAGTTCAGAATGAAGAAAGGCTGAAACTGAAAAAGTAACAGAGGATTATATTTCAGAAATACAGAGTGAAAAATTTCCAGAAATTCAGGCTGTATTTGAGAAAAGTAAGTTTGGATTTAAGGAGGGAAAATCGATGGTTATCGTAAATACAGATTATATTGCAGGACAGGAACTGGAAATGCTTGGCATGGTAAAAGGAAGTACGATTCAAAGCAAGAATATCGGACATGATATTGGCCAGGGATTTAAGACTCTGGTAGGCGGAGAATTGAAATCTTACACAGAGATGATGAACGAGGCCAGGGCGCTGGCTACCAGGCGTATGGTGGAAGAAGCTGAGACACTTGGAGCAGATGCAGTTGTGAATGTGCGGTTTGCATCAGCAGCCGTAATGGCAGGAGCAGCTGAAGTCATGGCGTACGGAACAGCAGTAAAGTTTAAGTAGACTGAAACGGCAGACTGGACGGTTACGCAGGTAAGTTCATGGTGTACGAAACAGCAGTAAAGTTTAAACAGACTGAAACGGCAGACTGAACGCCTATGCAGGCGGATTTGCCTGGAAACTGTCCGGTTATGCCGGGCTTTTTGAAAGAGGCTGGATAGCATGGATATTTATCATACAGTGAAACACACATTTGATCCGGTATGGAATAACCAGTCCGGGATTTTAATACTCGGGACATTTCCTTCTGTAAAATCACGGGAACAGAATTTTTATTACGGTCATCCGCAGAACCGTTTCTGGAAACTGATCGCGGCAGTTTATGAGGAACCTGTACCAGAAACAATTGACGAAAAAAAGGAACTGATACTAATGCATCATTTAGCTGTCTGGGATGTTATAGACCAGTGTGATATTATCGGTTCTTCAGACAGCAGCATTCGTAATGTAATTCCCTGTGACCTGGAAGGAATGCTGAAAGAGAGCCGTATTCATACGGTCATAGCAAACGGAACAAAAGCATATGAACTGTACAGAAAATATCAGCTTCCGAAAACCGGCATTCCGGCTCGGAAACTTCCGTCAACCAGCCCGGCGAATGCAGCATGGTCTCTGGAGCGCCTGAAAGAAGAATGGAGCAGGGCGCTGCTTTGTACCCGGCAGACCTGAGAATAGAATATCTGGGCAGGGCAGCATTTGGAAGTTTATTTATAAGTAAAAGCAGCAGTTAATTCTGCTGTTTTTTTCTTTATACAGCGCTCTATAGATAGCAGCTTTCATTTACAGATGAAATTTGGAAGCAGCACAAACAGGCCGGTCCCTGAATCAGGAAGATCTGCATGCAGACAGAGTATCAGTGTAATAATAGATAACAAAAAAGGGTCAGCCAGTTATGTTTTGATTAAATTGGGCTTAAATTTTCTATACAGTGAGGAGTGCAGGCTGCGGGAATGATTTTTAGACATGCTCCTGGTAATCAGGCTGTGAAATGGATAATGGCTGATGATATCAGAGGGAGGGAACTATATGAAAATTGTGATTGCGATGGATTCTTTTAAAGGCAGTATGAGTTCAATGGAAGCCGGAAAGGCAGCAAAAGACGGCATAAACCGATGCTGCCACGCGGATATTATTGTAAAACCTCTTGCTGACGGAGGAGAAGGTACGACAGAGGCTCTGGTGGAAGGACTGGGCGGAAAGTTTGTATCGGCAGAGGTGACAGGACCGCTGGGTGATAAGACGACAGCAGAATACGGGATATTAGAAGACGGCAAAACAGCTGTCATGGAAATGGCACAAGCCTGTGGGATTACGCTTGTAAAAAGGGATAAGCTGGAACCCCTGAGGGCGACGACAAAAGGTATGGGGGAAATGATTCTGGATGCTGCAGACCGCGGATGCCGGGAATTTATTATTGGTATCGGAGGGAGTGCTACAACAGACGGCGGCGCAGGAATGCTTCAGGCACTAGGCTATGAGATTACAGATGAAACAGGATGTTCCGTGCGGCCTGGAATACAGGATCTGGGACGCATTGCTTCTATTTCAGGCTGCAATGTGCCTAAGGTGCTGCAAGAATGCCATTTCAGCATAGCCTGTGATGTAAAAAATCCCCTTTGCGGAGAAAACGGGGCGGTCAGTGTATTTGGCCCGCAAAAAGGCGTACGGGAAAAAGAAATACAGATTTTTGACAGATGGATGCAAAATTTTGCTGAAAAGACAAAAGAGTTTACGGGAAAAGACTGTCAGATGGCAGAAGGGGCAGGTGCTGCGGGAGGACTTGGATTTGCGTTTATCAGTTATCTTGAAAATGCTGAATTAAAATCGGGTATTGATATCATGCTGGATGCAGTCCGGCTGGAGCAGGAGATTAAGGATGCAGACATTGTGATTACTGGCGAGGGATGTCTTGACGCTCAGACAGCCATGGGAAAAGCACCGTCAGGAGCCGCACGCCTGGCAAAAAAATACGGTGCAAAAGTACTGGCTTTTGCCGGCAGTGTTACGAAAGATGCGGGAGCGTGCAATGATGCAGGCATTGATGCATTTTTTCCGATTGTGCGGGGTGTAACGACGCTGGATGAGGCGATGCGTACAGAAAAAGCGAAAGAAAATCTGGCTCTGACTGTGGAACAGGTATTCCGTGCCATGCAGACAAAGTAAAAAGCGAAAGAAAATCTGGCTCTGACTGTGGAACAGGTATTCCGTGCCATGCAGACAAAGTAAAAAGCGAAAGAAGATCTGGCTCTGATCGTAGAACAGGTATTTATGCGATACAGGCAGAGTAAAAAGCGAAAGAAAATCTGGCTCAGGCAGCGGATCAGACAGAGTAAGTAAATAAAGAAAAAGGTTGACAGGAACATAAGTTCGATATATAATGAGAACAAACATTCGAAAATCTGAGCGGAAAGGAGATATAGACATGGAACTGCGCCTGTCACCACAGATGACAATCATGCAAAAACTGCAGATACTGACCGATGCAGCTAAGTATGATGCTGCATGTACATCCAGCGGCCTGGACCGCAGCGGAGACGGCTCGGGCATTGGCAATGCAAAACTGGCCGGCATCTGTCACAGTTTTTCAGCAGACGGACGCTGTATATCTCTGCTCAAAATACTGTTTACCAATGAATGCATTTTTGACTGCCGTTACTGCCTGAACCGCCGGTCCAACGATGTACCCCGCGCATCTTTTACCCCGGACGAAATCTGTGAGCTTACGATACAGTTTTACCGCAGGAATTATATTGAGGGTCTGTTTTTAAGTTCCGGGATCCTGTACAGCCCTGACTATACAATGGAGCTGATTGCGCAGGCAGTTTATATGCTGCGGACGAAATATCATTTCCAGGGATATATTCACGTTAAAGCAATCCCTGGTGCTGATGCACAGCTGATATGGAAAGCGGGTCTGTATGCAGACCGTATGAGTGTCAATCTGGAACTGCCCACAGCGGAAGGGCTTCGTACGCTGGCACCGAATAAAAACCGTAAAAATATACTGACTCCGATGCGCATGATACAAAACATCCGGAAGGAAAACCAGAATGAACTTGCACTGTACCGCCATGCACCAAAGTTTGTGCCAGCCGGTCAGTCTACGCAGATGATTATCGGGGCGACACCGGAAAGCGACTATCAGATTATGTCAGTAGCAGAGAGCCTGTATCAGAAATTTGACCTGAAGCGTGTATTTTATTCTGCATTTGTACGTGTAAATGATGATGCCATGCTCCCGGCTCTGCCTGGCGGGCCTCCGCTTTTAAGGGAACACAGACTGTATCAGGCGGATTTTCTGCTCAGGTATTATGGATTTGGCGCTTCAGAACTTTTGAGCGAACAGCGTCCGCATTTCAATGTACTGCTCGATCCAAAATGTGACTGGGCAGTCCGGCATTTAGAACAGTTTCCGGTAGAAATCAACCGGGCTGAATACAAAACGCTGCTGCGCGTACCGGGAATCGGTGTCAAAAGTGCTCGCAGAATTGTAGGAGCCAGGAAAAGTGCAGCACTGAATTTTGATGATTTGAAAAAAATCGGCGTAGTATTAAAACGGGCGCTTTATTTTATTACCTGCGGAGGCAGAATGATGTACCGGACGAAGCTGGACGAAGATTATATTGTGCGCAATATCGTGGATGTAAAGGAAAATTTTCCTTTCTCAAAAGACGGCATGACTTATAAGCAGCTGTCTTTATTCGATACTGACAGCCAGTGCGGTATATAACTGTTCTTTTTTTGATTGTGGAGCGGAGAAAGACTGGAGAAAAGAATATTTATGGATGAAATCATATTGTTATGCGAAGATTCTATTGAAGGAATTTTGACAGGCGTATATACTGCTTACGAACTGAAAAGGAGTCATGACACAATTCACCTTCAGACATCCGGGACAGAAAACTACCGTCTGTTTGCCGTCTATCATGAAGTGAAGGCTGATGAAGAAAAAGCAAAAAAGGTGCTGCGTACTATTTACAGACGGTTTGGAGAAGATGCATACACGCAGCTTTGCCAGGCAATGGTTTCTTATGATGAGGAAAAAGCAGATGCAGTGTATCATACAATTGCAGCTGGAATAGCCGGAGAATACCGCGGACTGCTGATGGAACATCTGAGCAGCCGTTTTATAAATAAAGTATTCCAGCTAAGCCGCAATACAGGAATAGAAATTCATCATCTGCTGGGATTTCTGCGATTTCAGGAACTAAAAGGCGGGGTGCTGCTGGCACGTTACAGTCCGAAAAATGATATAACTGCTATGATAACGCCGCATTTTGCTGACCGTCTTGTAAATGAAGACTTTGCCATATATGACGAGCAAAGAAAATATTATGCTGTGCATCCAAAAGCAAAACAGTGGTATCTGGTACGGGGTGAACTGCCTTTTTTGCAGAATGAGGAAGAATATTCAAAGGAAGAAAAGAATTATCAGATGCTTTACCGGCATTTCTGCCAGACGATTGCGATTACAGAGCGAAAGAATCCAGGGCTTCAGAGAAATATGCTGCCGCTGCGGTTTCGAAAGTATATGACAGAGTTTGCACAGCAGGAATAGAACAATAATGCTGCCGCCGCGGTTTCGAAAGTATATGACAGAGTTTGCACAGCAGGAATAGAACAATACAGAAAGCCTGAGCTTTTAAAAACAGTGAAAGAGATATCTGGCTCTTTTTACATCTATATATTCTTATGTAAACAGATCTGCGGTTTTTGCATCATGATATTTTCAGACAGATTTCCGCTTTCTGTTTTAAAATTTATTCTTGACAAATCTGCCTAAAAATGGTAATTTCTTTATATATGATATAGTGTGTTACTGACAGTCAGGCATTAACTATGCATAAATCAAGGGATGTTTATGCATATTGATGCCTTTTTATGTGCATAAATACCCTAAGTAAAGGAGGAATTGTCATGAAAGACAAAATTTTCGGGGTACTGCAGCGTGTAGGCCGCTCCTTCATGCTGCCAATTGCAATTCTGCCAGTAGCAGGTCTGCTGCTCGGTGTAGGAGGTTCTTTTACAAATGAAACGATGCTCAATACCTACGGGCTGATGGGTATTATGGGGCCAGGAACTGTGCTGAATGCTATATTACAGGTTATGAGCGCAGCCGGAGATATCGTTTTTGGAAATCTCCATATTATTTTTGCCATGGGTGTAGCGATTGGTATGGCAAAGAAAGAAAAAGAAGTAGCAGCACTGTCTGCAGCCATTGCGTTTTTCATTATGCATGCATCGATTGGGGCTATGATTAAAAACAATGGCGGTACGGAAGCAATGCTGGAAGGTGCTACGGCATCGGTAGTTGGAATTACATCTCTGCAGATGGGTGTATTCGGCGGTATTATTGTAGGACTTGGTGTGGCAGCATTGCATAACAAGTTTTACAGAATTGAGCTGCCGCAGGTACTGTCCTTCTTTGGAGGCACAAGATTTGTACCGATTGTAAGCGGACTGACTTACACGGTGGTAGGAATTTTAATGTTTTTTATCTGGCCGGTTATTCAGCAGGGTATTTATGCGGTTGGAGGAGTTGTGCTGGAGTCTGGTTATGCGGGGACCTGGGTTTACGGTCTGATGGAGCGTGCCCTGATTCCGTTCGGACTGCACCATGTATTTTATCTGCCATTCTGGCAGACTGCATTGGGCGGCACACTGGAAGTCGGCGGTCGCGTGATCGAAGGTGCGCAGAATATCTTCTTTGCACAGCTGGCAGATCCGTCAGTAGAACATTTTGCAGTATCAGCTACAAGATTTATGGCAGGTAAGTTCCCTCTGATGATATTCGGACTTCCGGGAGCAGCGCTTGCTATGTACAAGACGTCCAAATCTGAGAAAAAAGAAGCTGTAGCGGGACTTTTGCTGTCAGCAGCACTGACGTCTATGCTGACAGGTATTACAGAACCGCTGGAATTTACATTCCTGTTTGTAGCTCCGTTATTATATGCAATTCACTGTGTTTTTGCCGGGCTGGCATATATGCTGATGCATGTATTTAATGTCGGAGTGGGAATGACATTTTCAGGCGGACTGATTGATATGTTTTTATTCGGTATTTTGCAGGGAAATGCAAAAACAAGCTGGGTATGGATTGTTGTAGTCGGAATTGGATATTTTGTGGTTTACTATTTTCTGTTTTCATTTTTGATTGTCAAAATGGATCTTAAGACACCGGGACGTGATGACAATGAAGAAGTGAAACTTTACCGCAGAAGCGATGTGGATGCCCGTAAAAACGGCGGGGCTGAGGGAGCAGCAGCCTCTGCGGAGGACGCATTGTCTGAAGCAATCTGCCATGGACTGGGCGGAAAGAAAAATATTTCTGATGTTGACTGCTGCGCTACAAGACTGCGCTGCACGGTACACGATTCGAAACTGGTAGATGATGCCATGCTCAAATCAACAGGCGCTTCAGGAGTCGTACACAAAGGAAACGGCGTACAGGTTATTTACGGCCCTCGTGTTACAGTTATTAAATCCAACCTGGAAGATTATCTGGAGACAGCTCCGAATGAACTGTATGAACCAAAAGGAGCAAATCCTGCAGCGGCTCCGGCATCCTCAGCTGAAGAGAAAAAGCCAGAGGGAAAACTTATAAAATCAGAAGTGATTGCAAGTCCTGTTAACGGTATGGCGGCTGATTTGTCAGAAGCTCCGGATGAGGCGTTCGCAGGCCGGATGATGGGTGACGGGGCAGTTGTAACGCCGTCAGAGCCAAAAGTATTTGCGCCGGAAGACGGGGAAGTAAATTTTGTATTCGATACAAAGCATGCAATTGGATTTACGACGGCTTCTGGAACAGACCTCCTGCTTCATATGGGAATTGATACAGTCAAACTGAACGGCCAGGGATTTGAAGTATTTGTAAAAGACGGTGATAAAGTTAAAAAAGGTGATCTGCTGATGCAGCTGGATTTAGCTTATTTAAAGGAGAATGCACCGTCCCTGGCATCTCCAGTGCTCTGTACAGAACTTGCAGATAACCAGAAAATCCGCCTTATGAAGACTGGCAGCATTCAGGCTGGAGAAGCGCTTTTTTCGATAGACACATATGAAGCGTAAGCCTGTATGCAATCTGCGCGGTTCTTCCTCATATGTGGATATACTGCCAGATTCGGATTCTGCCAGAACAATATTTCTGGCAAAATCTGATCTATCGGCAGAAACAAAATATCCAGAGTTCAGAAAGAATCGTCTGCGCTGATTATAGTCTGTACAAAATATCAGTAAGACGGATGGCCGTAAGAATATGAATACAGGCACATGGCAGGACTGCCAGATGGAAATACAAGGCTGAAGTATTGGATAGAAAGGCGTTTTGGGGAGAAGAGTATGTTCAGAGTAAAGAAGGCGTTGAATAACAATACAGTGATAGCAATTGGCGCAGACAATCAGGAGTATCTGCTGATTGGAAAAGGAATCGGTTTTGGAAAAAAGGTCAGCCAGAGGATTGAAGCGTCTGAGGGATGCATGATTTATTCCCTTTTTGAGTATACAGAGCGTGGGAGTGCTATGGATCTGGTAAAGGGAATAGATCCGGTTTTTTTAGAAATTGCAGAACAGGTATTGAAAGAAGGCGAGCGGGTTTTTGGCCGGATTGACTGGAGCATACTCTTTCCGATGGCTGACCATATTGCCTTTGCGGTAAAGCGGATTCAGGGCGGAGAACAGATCAGCAATCCGTTAACCGGGGATATCCAGGCACTGTTTCATATGGAATATAATGCGGCGGCGTGTATCCGCCCGATACTGAAAGAAAGACTGGGAGTAGAGATTGATGAACATGAAATCGGCTATATTGCACTGCATATCCATTCCGCAATTGAAAATGAAAATGTTGCACTGTCTATGCGGATTGCCGGTACAGTACGGGAATGTATTCAGCTTGTAGAGGAAAGAACAGGCCGTACCATTGATGTCATGTCTCTTACTTACAACAGGCTGATGAACCATGTCCGGTATATGGTGGCGCGTGTGTTAAAGGGAGAGGAGCTGAAACTGGATATGAATGATTATATTTCAGAAAATTTCCCGGATGCGTTTAAGCTGTCTGAAATTGTCTGCGGACATATGGAGCGGTATTTAAAGAAGCCTGTGAATGATGTGGAAATCGGGTATCTTGCCATGCATATACAAAGGGTGCTTGCGGAATTAGAATAGCAGCTGAGACTTACAGCATGTGAAATTTTATAAACTGGAAAGGGCTGACGCACTAAGCAAATGATACAGGATGTAGCAGGTCTGCATCTGTCTTACGAACCATATCCTGTATTGTCTGCTTAATGCTGCGGCTCTTTTCTATTACAATATTGTAAGCGCTAACCAGACTGCTTCTATATCTGTCAGGTTCTTTCTCATGTTTGATCTGCTGCCAGATAAATCTTCTGAAATTCTATTTGATCATATAGGAGCAGGTATAAAAAATCCAGATATAATTTTGAGTCATCTGCACATCTAATTTGTAAAATCTGTCACTAAATTCCATGCCACCAAATTTTGATACTAAGTGTTTAGCGTTCCGCTACTGGGGGCTGGGCAGCATATGCACTAACTTAACAAAAACCGAATAAGCTGCTGTCTTGGATTTTTTCGTT
>CAJTVR010000088.1 GCA_910580075.1 uncultured Eubacterium sp.
GCAGTGGCGCTGGCAGGCATCTTTTGGGGCTTCGGCGTTTTTTATAACGGCAGACGGTGAGCCCCAAATCCTGGGTATCGGGCAGAAAATTAAGAATTTCTAACTGTTCTGCGAAGTCACAGAAAAAGGAAAAAGTGTCTCCGCCCGGCTGGTTCTGGATACATTTATGCATCTGTCTGGCAGACGGTTTATGGATGTATGACATGGCCTGGCTTTCTCTCCCTGGCGTCCGGGTAACTGATATTCGTTTATTCAGCTTTCGGAAAGCCCATATTCTGCATGTAGATATCCTGAAAATCCGGTTCGCTTTCAAGCCTCACACTGTGATTTCTGCTGCATATCTTTTTAAGCTCTTCTCCGCACGATTCCTCGGACAGAAAAGCTGCCGCGCCTTTTAAACATGCATTCCCGCATAAAACAATCCGTTCTTTCCATTCTGGAGGAAACAGTCCGGCTGCTGCCGCGGTCTCGGCTGACAGATAGTATCCAAAGCCTCCTGCGAGATAAATTTTTTGAGGCATCTTTGCAGTATTTCCATCTGCCTCTTCAGAAAGGTGTCTGCTGTTTTCCATGCCGCATGTCTTTTTACTAGTAATTTCCCAGTATTTTCTCTGTACGATTTCAATACCGGAACAGACAGCTGCTTTGGCCATCTGGATTTTGCGGATATCAGCCTGTGTCAGGCAGATACGGCTGCCGTCTTCACGCTTTGCAAGCTCCAGCCCTGTTTCAAACAGCTGCGGACAGAGCAGCCCGTCCGTATCCATCAGTCCTTCCGCAAGCAGTGCTGCTGCTGCCTCAAGTGCTCCCGTTCCGCAGATGCCGCAGGGTTTTTTCTGTCCGACCGTCTGCACCCGCAGTCTGTGATATAAATAAGATACTTTTGACACTGCACCGGGTACAGATGGCATACCGCAGCTTAAACCGCCGCCTTCAAATGCTGGTCCCGCAGGCGCAGAAGCTGTTACAAACCCGTCCCTGCTGCCGAATGCCATTTCCCCGTTTGTACCAAGATCCAGAAAAAAAGCCGTTTCCGGTGTCTGCCAGAAACCGCTGCTGTAGAGGCCGGCTGTAATGTCCGCCCCGACAAATGCGCTCATTCCAGGGAGCAGATACACTTTTGCAGACCTGCACTGTGGAATGCCGGCAAACAGTTCCCCGTAATCCAGGCATTCCAGTTCCAGGCTTACAGGCTCAAACGGAAATCTTCCAAGCCCTTCGCACGAATATCCCCGCAGCAGGTGCAGCATTGTCGTATTTCCCGCAGCTGCAATCTTAAGAATCCGCACGTTTCCTTCCCGGCTGCTGATAAGCCGGCCAAACAGCTCCTCTAAGTCCCTGCAGATGCATTCTTTTAACTGCCTTCCTTTTCCTTCATTTGAAGCCTGCATGCGCGAAATCACATCCGCGCCGAAACGCCTCTGCGAATTCACTGCTACAGCCTGTGCCAGAATCCCGCCGGACATATCTGTCAGAACGGCTGCCAGCGTTGTACTCCCGATATCCACAGCAATATAAGCATCCGTCACACATTTTCCACAGCTGTATTGTGTCTGATGCCCGCATTGTACTGCTTCACTCCCTGCAGGGCTGCTTTCATCCGCAGTCTGATTATCGTTTCCCTTGCTGCAAAGCCCCAATACCTGGATGTCCGCTGCTATACCCGCTTCCGTATCTGGAACGCAGACTGTCAGATTTTCGTGGACGCGTACCTGGCACGCCAGACAGTATCTATCCTGGAGCTGACCGGATACTGCATCGCGGTTTTTCTGTTCTTCCTGCACCGTTTCTTTTCGAATCTGCACCCGGCATTTCCCGCAGATGCCCCTGCCGTTACAGGCCGCTTCCGTGAAAACGCCATTCTCCCTTAATACATCCAGCAGATTTGCTCCTTCCGCTGCCGTTACTGTTTTCTCTTTTTTTAGTTTGTTTTTTTCCTGAGCTGTCCAATACTGGATTTTTACCTGAATATGAATTCCACTCCTTTCCATACACGTGTAGATGATGTTTGTAAAATAAATACTATGGGCTGCGCAGCATAAAGCATTCCAAAACGCCAGGGCATCAGGCACCGGTCCGTCCGCTGCCACTGCCCTGGCGGGAAAATTTAGAATTTCTTACTGTTCGAAGGCGGAACAGAAAAAGATAAAAGTTTCTCCGCCCAGCGTCCGGGCAGCCAATACTTACACGCTCTGCCCCTCAGTGCCATCCACCGCAGCAATCGTATCCGACACACTCACAATTTCAGGTGCACCCGAACCCGCCTGTGCATTTTCCGCTGTTTCCTGCGGATCGTCATACTCTTTTTCTTCCTCTTCTTTCCAGAGAGAATCATACTTCTCCCTCTTCTGGCGCTGTACCATTGATCCTATATTTTTTGCAGCCTGATACAGATCCATACTAAATTCCATCAGCTTTTTTTCATCTGAGCCCGGCACAATCGAGCCTTTCATAATGCGCCTGGCCACTTCCATTATTTTTGCAACATCCCGGGCATATTCTTCGGAAGCATCTTTTTGCTGTTTTGCCACCTCTGCATTCCAGTATGCACAGTACTGGTCTGTCAGCCTGTTTAAGTATTCCTGGTATTCATCCTCTTTTTCATCCAGTGCCTGCAGGGTCAGTTCCAGCGTCGCCGCTGTGTTCTTATCCTCTTCTTTCGTATCCGGCGAATACTTCATTCGTTTTCTGACTTCTTCCAGCTGTTTTGCAGTTACAGATCTCTGTGACCGGTACTCTTTGATCTGGCCTCTGTAAATCTGCTGGGCTTCTCCGATTTTCATACGAATCACTTCCTTCCTTTGATACTATTTATATCGGCTATTTTTCAGATATCAGAAGCATATTTTCGAACAAGACCGGCCGCTTTTGGGACACAAAAAACAAGGGGCAGCCTTTCCCCTTTTCAGGCAGCGCCGTATCCGGCGTCTGAAAGGCTGCACCCCTGTCATTCAAATTCATCCATCTTCTGGAATTCTTTCCTGCTCCGTCTTGCCGGAAGTCTCCACATCCACGGTGAAAACAGCGTCAGCACCGGAAACAGCTCCAGTCTTCCGACTAACATGTCAAACATCAGTACAATTTTGGAAAGTACGCTGAATCCTCCGAAATTGCCTGTCGGCCCGACTGCATTCAGCCCCGGCCCGATATTATTCAGCGTAGCTAACACCGCCGTAAAATTCGTCGTCATGTCAAAATTATCCAGACTTACAAGCAGAACGGATATAAGCACCACAAATACATATACGGTCATATAGCACAGCGCCGTATTCACAATATGATCCGGCACCCGTCTTCCGTTCATATTTACTTTCTGCACACTTCTAGGATGTATCATATTCAGCAGTTCATTTTTAACCGCTCCGGCTACAATCATAAGCCTCGATACTTTAAAACCGCCTCCGGTACTTCCTGCACAGGCTCCCATAAACATCAAAAGCACGAGTATCGTTTTTGAAAACTCCGGCCAGAGATTAAAATCTGCCGTCGCAAATCCGGTACTGCTGACAAGCGTAGCCACCTGAAACATCGCCGTATGAAAAGCCTGCGGAAAGCTGGAAAAACCATCTTTGATATTAAAAGCAATCAAAACTGCCGATGCAGACACAATCAGCAGAAAAAGACCGGCTTCCGAATTTTGAATAAACGCTTCCTTGAATCTGCGGATTTTAATCAGGTAATAAGTATTAAAATTTATCGCACAGACCAGCATAAAAATAATAATAATAATCTGAACTGCTATATTATAAGAAGCAATGCTGGAATTAAGCAGTGCAAATCCGCCCGTACCGACAGTCGAAAACGACAGCGCCAGGGAATCATACAAAGGAAGCCCCGCAAGCATCAGCGCGGCAACCTGCATGAGCGTAATAAAAATATAAATTTTATACAAAATAATCGCTGTCTGCCTGACCTTCGGCACCAGTTTTCCGACAGACGGTCCCGGACTTTCCGCACGCATCAGATGCAGGTTCGAGCTTCCCGAAAGCGGCAGGACCGCCATCAGAAACACAAGCACTCCCATGCCGCCGCTCCAGTGGGTAAAACAACGCCAGAATGCAGTGGCACGCGACAGTTCCTCCACCGAAGAAAGCACGCTCGCTCCGGTCGTCGTAAATCCTGAAATCGTATCAAACATGGCGTCAATATAGGACGGATATTCCCCTGTCAGAAACATCGGCAGAGCGCCTGCCATACTTAAAATAATCCAGCTGAAAGTAACTGCCACAAATCCTTCCCTGGAATAAAATACGCCTGTCTTTGGGCGCGTAAAACGCAGCACCGCACCTGTCAGAAAACAGGCCGCTGCTACGACCGCATAAAAAAATCCGGCCTGCTCCCCGTAAATGGCTGCCACAAGCAGCGGAGCAAGCATAAAAATCCCTTCACAGCAAAGCACTGTTCCTAATATATTTAGAATGACTGAAACATTCATGTCCTTCCTCCTACTTCACCGCATCCCGGATATCATGCAGCCCGGTCTGCGCTGTAATCAGAATGACAGTATCTCCGACCCGGATTACCGACTGTCCATTTGCTATTGATGTCTTTCCTTTATGCGTAATACATCCGATAATCATATTTGGTTTCAGATTCAGTTCTGCCAGCGGAACTCCTACAATCGGAGAACGTTCCCTGATGAAAAATTCCAGCGCTTCTACCCGGTTGTCATTTAACCGGTACAGTGTTTCGATATTGCTGCCAAGCGAATTTTTCATGGCCCGGACATATTTGATAATAATGACTGCCGTCACGTATTTCGGATATACAATGCTCCCTAGTTCCAGTTTGTCAATAATATCATCATAAGAAATCCGGTGGACTCTCGTAATCAGCTTTGCTTTTGAAAGGCTTTTTGCAAACAGCGTAAGCATAATATTTTCTTCATCAAAATTCGTATTTGCCACAAACGTTTCCGCCTCTGCAAGCCCTTCTTCCAAAAGCAGATCCTTATCTGTAGCATCCCCGCATATAATCATGGCTTTCGGCAGCATCTCCGAAAGTACATCGCACCGTTTGCTGTCACGCTCAATGATTTTCACCTTAACACCCATCTGAGTCAGCTGTTTCGCCAGATAAATCGTCGTACGTCCCCCGCCGGCAATAATCGCATCCCGCGCTGCAGCGGTAGGCTTGCCAAGCCGTTTGAAAAACTCAATCGTCTTATTCTGCGTGCTTACAATCGTAATACTGTCTTTGGCCTGCATTTCAAAATTGCCGTCCGGAATAATGACCTGCTCCCCGCGCTCTACAACCGGAATTAACACATCACAGCGCAGCTTTCCCGGCATATCTTTTAATTTCATGCCGCACAGCGTGCTGTCTTCCTCAATTCGGTATACGACCAGCTCCACACGGCTTTTAGCAAAGGTGTCCACCTTCTGGGCAAACGGGAATTTCAGGGTTCTGGCCATTTCCCTGGCAGCCGCAGCCTGAGGGTTAATAATCATGGACAGTCCGAGTTCTTCCTTAATAAATGCAATCTCGTCACTGTAAACCGGATTGCTTACCCTTGCAATCGTACTGCATCCTCCCGCTTTTCTTGCAATCAGGCAGCACAAAAGGTTCAGCTCGTCCGACCCTGTAACTGCAATAATCAAGTCCGACTCTCCGACTCCTGCCTCTGACTGAACCGTAAAACTGGCACCGTTTCCAACGATTCCAAGCACATCGCAGGAAACGGAAACACTTTCTACTAACTGCTGTCTTGTATCTATGACAGTAATATCATGCCCTTCCGAACTTAACTGTTCTGCAAGCGCAGCGCCTACATTGCCGCAGCCCACAATAATGATTTTCATATCTGCTCCTGTCTTTCCTTATTCTTATGCAGTTTCCAATAACCCAAAATGTTCCAGTGCACGGTAAATCCCGTCCTGGTGCAGCGTATCCGTAACATATGACGCTTTCTGTCTGACATACTCACTGGCATTTCCCATAGCAATGCTGTGACCTGCCGCTTCAAACATCGGCAGGTCATTTATGCTGTCGCCAAAGGCATAAGAATCTTCCACTGCCACGTTAAGCAGACTGCATACTTTTAAAATTCCTGTGCCCTTAGAATGTCCTTTTGGTACGACTTCCATAACCGGAATATCATGAATCAGCAGTTCATAATCATTGGACAGCCCCTGTTTTAATTTCTCCAAATCCGCATGTTCCAGCGTACAGGAAAATTTGCTGACCTCATAGCTGTCTTCACTGCCTGTAATCGGACGCAGCCCTGGTCCTATTTCCTGGCGGAGCCTTTCAAAAAAGCTGTCCCCCGCAAAATCATCTGCATCTGCATACAGGCTGTAACGGCCTTCCATAATGACTGCAGCGCCGTTTTCTTTTAAAAATACCGCTGTCTTTTTTACCATATCAGGCTCTATTTTTTTATAAAACACCACTTCGTCCCGAAATTCGATCATTGTGCCGCATCCGCTGACAATTCCGTCAAATCCTATATCCAAAAGATTTCTATTCTGTACAAATCCGCGGCTTCTTCCTGTACACAAAAAAGCATAATTCCCCTGATCCTGCATCTTTTTGATGCCCTGTACCGTGCTTTCCGGTATATAATTATGCTCATCTAAAATCGTTCCGTCTATATCAAAAAAAGCTGCTTTTTTCATACACCCACCTGTCACAGTCTGGAAAGTTCCAGCATTTTATTCTTTAACTGATGTTCCATATCCGCTAATTCAGCCTCAGCTGTCCGGCGTTTTTCACGGCCTTCACCCTGAATTTTCATAACTTCATCCAGTGTGGAAATCAGTGATTCATTTGTATGTTTCAGTGTCTCAATATCAACAATTCCCCGTTCTGCTTCTTTCGCACTCTCAATCGTAGCGATTTTTAAAGCATCTGCGTTTTTCTTTAACAGCTCATTGGTCATATCCGTCACTTCCCGCTGCGCCCTGGCTGCCTGTGCGGAATGCTCTACGCCAATAGCAATCACCATCTGGCTTTTCCACAGCGGAATCGTATTTACAATCGTAGACTGGATTTTTTCAGCCATCAGCGTATCCGAATTCTGCACCATGCGGATCTGAGGTGCCGTCTGGACAGAAATCGTCCTTGTCAGCTCCAGGTCATGCAGTTTTTTCTCAAAACGCTCGCAGAGGTCTGCCAAATCCCTGGCTGCCTGCGCATCTTCCGGCAGTCCGCTGGCCGCTGCCTTATACTGCAGAGCCGGCAGTTCCTGTGTACGCACCTGCTGCAGTTTTTTCTTCCCGGCCAGAATATACATAGACAGTTCCTTAAAATAATTCAGGTTCATCTCATACATCCGGTCAAGCACATCGATATCCTTCATCAGCTGTATCTGATGATTTTCCAGCACTTTTACAATGTCATTGACATTTGATTCCACCTTATTGTATTTTGCTTTCATGGCAGTTACTTTGTTTTCGCCTTTTTTGAAAAATCCTAAAATGCCTTTGGACTCTTCTTCTGCATCAAAACTTTTCAGCTGCGTCACAAGCCCGGCAATCATATTTCCAATTTCGCCCATATCCTTTGTACGGACGTTATTCAGCGCTTTCTCAGAAAAATCTGCCATCTTTTTCTGTGTGCCGACACCATAATGAAGTACCGCACCTGAATTACGCAGGTCTATCTGCTGCGCAAATGCATCCACCTGACGCCTTTCTTCCTCGGTAAGCATAGAATCATTTAAAGTCTCCTGCTTTGCCGGTTCCTGTATCTTTTTCGGTTCTTCTTCCTGCGGCGCTGCATCAAATACGAGCGTCGGCGGTTTTACTGTAAATTCATCAAAACTGTCTGCCAATTTTTTATCCTCCTGCTAAACTATAAACCAATACCAGTATATCTATCACTCTTTGACGAAACGGCAACCGGTTATAGCTGAAAATCCCGCCCGCCAGTCAGCCCTTCCTGAGCCATCATGGTTTTCATAACGGAAATATCCGACGAAATATCCCATGCTGTATCCTCAAACAGGCTGTCTAAAAGTTTTTCAAATGCTTCATTAATTGTGTCCAGTGTATCCTCAATTTCTTTTTTCGTAGCTGTGATATTTTCTCCTGCAATCTCCTGCCTGTCCAGATCTATATAAGCCTGTAACAGCTTTGTCGTAGTCGGCAGATAATAATCCATAAATTTGTGCAGATCACTGGCGCTTTCCGGCGCTTTTTCCACCTGTTCAAAAATCCGGCGTATAATCGCTTCCAGCTTTGACAGCTTGAAACTCATTTCCGGCTTGCGGATTTTCTCATTGCACTCATGCACCATCTGGATATATGCACTGCCATCCTTTAAAATCTGCTTCGTCTGCGCATCCTGAAGCTGCGCCTCTTTTTCTTCTGCTTCCCTGGCTGCAGCCTTCTTTGCTTCGGCAATACTGTCAAGCCTTGCCTGTTCAGCCTGCAGATACTGCTGGTATGCTTCCTGGGTAAGCATAAAGGTCGTCTGTGCGCTGTCGAGCCTTCCCTGAGGAAACATATGCTTTTTCATCATCTTTTTTAAATCCCGCAGTACATCACTGTTCTGCCTGCCCGTCTGAAATGCCAGTTCTTCAATGGCAATAAATCCTTTATCTCCAATCAGCCTTGCATAACGGTAAAACCGGTTCACAAGTCCGATTTTATTCCTGCCGCGCACGATATCTGTCACACCCAGAATCGTCAGCAGGCTGAACACCGCTGCGAGCACAACAAACACACTTTCACCCTGGACAGCTATCATAATAAACATGACCAGTGCCGTAATCCCGAAACCGCTTGTTAAAAGAATTCCCCATGCAAGCTGAACCGGCCCCAGAATACAGCCCTGCGGGCGCTTTGCCGCAGCAGCCGGCAGATTCTCTTTCTTCTTTGGAAGAACCTGGGTCTGCTTTAGTTCCGGCCTCCATGCAGCGGCCTTTTTGTAAATGGAATCGTATCTATTGTCTTCTTTTCTTTTTACCGTATCATATCCGGCCTGCCCTTTTCTGGTATATACGGTCTTCGCATACTGGTGTGTCGGCGCTCCGTAAGTACCTTTGGACGCCTCCTGCTGAATATCCTGTATGACACGGCTGACGGTTTTATTTACATTTCTGCTCAGGCCGCTGTAGTCATTCCGGTTCACGGCATCCGCAACTGCATCCAGAATGTCACCGCCTGCATTACATATCTGTTTTATGTCCATGCTGCTACCTGTTCTTTCTATGTATCATTGCTATGATTGTATAATTCGTAATCTAATCCGCTGGTTTCCTAATATTTTTCATAACCGTCCCTATCCCCTGGAGCGGAAGCCTGTTTCCTTACGGCTTGTTTTATTTTTTATCTGGCTGGCCTGCTTTTTCAGTTATCTGGTCTTTTATCTGGTTTTTTGTCTGGTCTTTATCTAAGTCTTTTGTCTGGTCTTTATCTAAGTCTTTTGTCTGGCTTTCCTTCAGCCTGATTTCATTTTCTGGTCTGGTTTAACCAGAAGCCCGCCTTGCCACTATTATAAAAGACAGAGTGGAATTCTGCAATAGATATTTTTCGGAATCTTACCAGAATACCCGGTTCAGCCTGTGCCGGATCCCTGTTTCTATTTTCGTGTTTTTAAAATCTATTCGATAAAATGCAGAAAATATGCTATACTTGTATCTGATAACTAATAATAACAGCAAAGAAAGGCGGCGATCCATTGTTAATTAATATCAGTTTGAAAGTAAAACCCATGTGTATAGAGATATAAAGAGAATGACGCGGCCGGAACCTGCTGATCTGGCGGCTACCTTCAAACAGACAATTATGCTGTTTGAACAAAACCGCTATGATCCCTTTACGATGCTGCTGGCGTATAATATTTCAAAAGTATTTGATGTAACCATTGAAGATTTATTTGATTTTTGGAGGCAGAAACATGATTGAGATACTAAATGAACTTGTGACTAATAGACAAATCCTGTTTATAGGAATATGGTATGGTTTACCGGTTACGCTTATTTTGATTATTTTATTTTTTATAAAATCTTCCCGTGATGAAAGAGGACGGGCAATCATTGGAAAAGCAAGTATTATTTCTATGATTGTATTCATTTTCCTTGTTAATTTTTTTGCAAAAATATCAGATAGTATACCTATAACTTACGATACAGTAGCTTTCTGCGTTCAATGGATCTACGATATTGTGCTTACGGTTGAGGCTGCCGCAATTCTGATATACAAAAAAATTCAATAGTCAAAACTAAATTATAGTTTTGAGATCAGCAGCCGGACAAATACATTACATTCTGCCAGCACCAGCCGGGCGGAGAAACTTTTTCCTTTTTCTGTGACTCTGAAAAGCTGTTAGAACTACTTAATTTTCTGCCCGGTACACAGGATTTAGGGCTCTCCGCCTACCGTTATACAATACCCCTGCAGCCCCAAAGATGCCTGCCAGTGCCACTGCATAAAACCCGCCACCCCGGCATCAGGCACCGGTCCGTCCGCTGCCGCAAACCCGAAGCAGAAAGCAGAACAGACAAAGGAAAAAGTTTCTCCGCACGTCGTCCGGATATCCCATACTTCCGGCGTACCATTCCTCTTCCCGGCCGCAGCCAGACAGTATCACGCAGTTTTCTGCATATCACTTACGCTCTTTAGGCAGCGCAATTTTTTTATCCACTACAACCTGTTCTTCCAGGCATTCAAAAATCTGATCTATTTCCTTTCTATCCATCTTCGGCGTCAAAAGGCTCACAATCGGAACAATCACCAGCCCTGCCACCATTGCAATTGCCCCCGCATTAATCGGAGATGCAATATATGACAGAAACAGATTTGAGACCGTAATGCCGACGCCGGCAAAAAAGCTCGCCCAGACTGCTGCACGGGTAACGCCTTTCCAGTACAGTCCGTACAAAAACGGTGCAAGAAACGCCCCTGCCAGCGCACCCCAGGAAATTCCCATCAGCTGCGCGATAAACTGGGCAATGGATTTCGGCGGGAATAAAGCCAGCACAACGGAACAGATAATAAAGAATACAAGCAGAATCCGCATGCATAGCAGCTGCTTTTTATCACTCATTTTTTTTATAATATTGTCTTTCAGAAAATCCAGAGTCAGCGTGGAACTCGATGTCAGCACCAGGGATGAAAGTGTGCTCATGGATGCAGAAAGCACCAGCACTATCACAATCCCGACAAGCAGGTCCGGCAGAGTGGAAAGCATAGACGGAATAATAGCGTCAAAAATAATACTGCCATCTTCTTTATAAATCGCAGGCGTATCAAACAGCCTGCCGAATCCTCCCAGAAAATAGCATCCGCCAGATACTACAATTGCAAAAAATGTGGAAATAATGGTTCCGGACTGAATCGATTTTTCATCTTTAATCGCATAGAATTTATGTATCATCTGCGGCAGCCCCCACGTGCCTAAGGAAGTCAGAATAATAACGCCCAGAAGGTTTAACGGGTCCGGTCCGAAGAAAGAAGTAAACGCACCTTTCTGCCCCATGGTCACTGCCACATCGCTTTCAAACTGTGACAGGGAATGCACTGCACTTAAAAATCCGCCCTGGCCGTTTAAAACTGCTGCAATGACTGCTGCAATACCCCCGAGCATAATCAGTCCCTGAATAAAATCATTGATTGCTGTCGCCATATAACCGCCTAAAATCACATACACACAGGTCAGAGCTGCCATAACAATAACGCACACTTCATACGGAATGTCAAAAGCCATCCCAAACAGCCGCGACAGCCCATTATATACCGAAGCAGTATAAGGAATTAAAAAAACAAAGGAAATTACAGATGCTGCTATCCGGAGTGAGTTGCTCTGATAGCGCTTGCCAAAATAATCCGGCATTGTAGAAGCTGATAAATGATTACTCATAATACGGGTACGCCTTCCGAGTATCACCCACGCCAGCAGCGAACCAATCAGCGCATTCCCGATTCCAATCCATGTAGAAGCCAGTCCGTATTTATACCCAAACTGTCCGGCATAACCGACAAATACAACTGCAGAAAAGTAAGACGTCCCATAAGCAAACGCCGTCAGCCACGGGCCGACACTCCTGCCCCCTAATACAAAATCATTTACATTTGATGCGTGTTTTCTTGAATACAGACCGACCCCGGTCATCATAAGAAAAAACACAATTAAAAAAATTACTTTTATTGCCAACTGTTTATCCTCCCTTCAGCGTTTCCAAGCCAGAAAAACCACTGTTTATTATTTCAGATTTAATAATTTTTTCGCATTTTCCCCCAGAATTTTATTCAAATCTTCCTTATTTAAGGGAAGGTTTTCTAAATAATCTAAAGATTCCCTCTGGCCGCTCCATGGACTGTCTGTTGCAAATAAAATCCTGTCTGCCCCATGCCTGTTTAAAATGTTCAAAAATGTCTCATCTTTAATAAATCCAAAAATGTATGCTGTATCCAGGAAAACATCCCTTCCTGCAATACAGTTTTGCACCTCTTCCCATAATCCGTACCCGCCATAGTGTGCCAGTACCAGATTCTTCGGGCGGACTTCATCAAGTACTTTTAAAATTCCCTCTATTGTGCACCGCACATGATTCGGAAACCCGATATCCACGCCTGCATGGACCACACTCACCAGACCAAGCTCAGACGCATAATCCAGGATACGCATATATCTGATATCATCAAAATAAGTATTCTGGTAATCCGGATGCAGCTTGATTCCCTTCAGCCCGAGATTCTGGATCTCATGCAGCCGCTTTTTATAATCCGGCGAGTCAGGATGTATACCGCCAAATGACAAAAGCCGCACATCCCTGTCCTGATATTTTTCATTCAGAGCAGCTGCAAAATGATTGATTGTATCAAACTGCTCCGGCGCTGTCACAACAGGAAGCACAACCGACAGACCGACACCTGCCTTTTCCATGGATGCGGCAAGGCTTTGTTCTCTCCCGTCCGTAAATGCTTTTGCACTGCCGATACTCTCCAGCTTCTGAATCGTTCTGGCTGCTATTTTGTCTGGAAATATATGTGTATGGAAATCCACGATCATAAAGAATACGCTCCTGTACAAAGAAATTTTCGCTGTTTCAGCGGATGATGCAGTACTTTCGTTTTGAAAAGGAAAGGATGCCGCACAGGCCGGAATCTGCATAACCAGGCCTGGCCGCCGGTTTCCGGGCATGTGCTGCAGGCATCCTTCTCATTCCCGATCTATTTTTAAGGGAACATCTTTAGTATATCTTCCTGTCCATACAGTTCCACATCCTTGCTTTTCAGCAGTTCTGCAGCCTTATCTCCATTCGAAATTTTGCAGATAATCGATGCTTCCTCTTCTTTATTGGACAGTGCATACATATACTCCACATTCAGTCCCGCCTCGCAGACATGGCTTAAAATCTCCTGAAGGCTTCCAGCCCGGTGAGCCAGCTTTACCGCAAGGACGTCTGAAAGCATGGCTGCAAATCCTCTGTCTTTCAATGCCTGCTGTCCTGCCTGCGGGTCGTTTGTAATCATTCTAAGCAGCCCGTACTCACTTGTATCCGCAAGGCTTAAAGAAACGATGCTTACATGCTCTGCTTTTAATGCATCCAGAACTTCCTGCAGACGCCCCTCATGGTTTTCAATAAATACTGATAACTGTTTTATAAACATGTTGCCCTCCTTCCGCTGTTTTATACCTCAGCCTTCGTAACCTGCCAGAAATGCTTTTTTATTCAGTTCCACAGTCTTTGGCGGAACCGTTTTTTCAATCACATCCAGCCATGCATCTTTGGAAAAATCCATATGCCTGGCAGCCAGTCCGAGCACAATAATGTTAAATACTTTGGAATTTCCCAGTTTTTTTGCTTCTTCCATTGCATTAATCTTATATACTGTATACTCTTTTTCTAGGTTTTCGATAATGTGTTCCGGATATGCGGCTGCACCTGTTACAACTGTAATCGGCTCCATGCGCTGGTCATTTACAATCAGCACGCCGTCTTTTTTCAGAAAATGCGCATACCGGAGCGCTTCTAATTTTTCAAAAGCAATCAGTACATCTGCCTGCCCTTCTTCTACAATCGGCTCTGCTACTTTTTCCCCATAGCGCACAAACGTTACAACGCTTCCGCCGCGCTGCGCCATGCCATGTACTTCCGATAATTTCACATCATATCCGGCATCCAGCGTAATACCGCCAAGTATGCGGCTCGTCAGCAGCGTGCCCTGGCCGCCGACGCCGGCTATCATAATATTTTTTGTCATGCTTTCCTCCCTGTTGTTATAAAATCTATCAGTTTTACCACATTATCAAAGCTGTTATGCCTGTACCCGTTCAATCGCTCCAAAACTGCATAACTGCTCACAAAGACCGCAGCCGTTGCACATCGTATCATCAATCGCAATTGTCCCGTCCGCATTCTTTGTCAGTGCCGGACATCCAGGTTTTAAGCACATGCCGCATTTTTTACATTTTTCAGATACCGGCCTGCATTTATCCGGGAACACATTTCCTTTTAACAGGACGCACGGAGCTTTTGTAATAATGACAGAAACTGCTTCCCTTGCGGTTTCTTCTTTTACGATACGCTCTAATTCCTTTGTATCAAATGCGCTGACTTCCGTCACATGTTCAATTCCCATTGCCCTGCACAGGTGATAAATGCTGATGGCAGGAACTGTTTCCCCTTTCAGCGTCTTTCCGGTAGCCGCATGGTCCTGGTGTCCTGTCATGCCGGTTGTGGAATTATCCAGAATAATGACGGTACCGGTCCCCTGATTGTAAACCATATTCATCAGAGAGTTTACCCCCGTATGCATAAATGTAGAATCACCGATGACTGCCACCCAGTTTTTAATATAGTCTCTGCCTCTTGCCTTTTCCATTCCGTGAAGCGTAGAAATGCTCGCTCCCATGCAGACAGTCGTATCAATAACACTTAACGGCGGTACTGCCCCTAAGGTATAACACCCGATGTCTCCGGCTGCATGAATGCCCAGACGTTTTAATACGGAAAAGACACTTCTGTGCGGACAGCCCGGACATAAAATCGGCGGTCTTGCAGGCACTTTTGCCGGCGTCTTTACCGAAATGTTCTGCTGCAGTATTTTCTCCCGTATCATATTCGCGGAATATTCACCCTGCACAGTAAACAGTTCTTTTCCGACAGCCTGAATGCCCCAGGATTTTACCTGCTCTTCAATGACAGGCTCTAATTCTTCAAATATGTACAGCCTGTCTACTTTGGAAGCAAATTCTTCGATCAGCTTTCTTGGAAGCGGATGCACCATGCCGAGTTTTAACACTGAGGCATCCGGACAGGCTTCTTTTACGTACTGATAAGGAATACCGCTTGTAATAAATCCTATCGACGTATCCTGATACTCTGCCCGGTTGATTTCAAAATCACAGCCGTCTTCGGCAAGCGCCTTCATCCTCTTTTCGACATAGACATGCCTTCCGATGGCATTTCCCGGCATCATGACAAATTTAGCCGGATTTCTTTCATATGTCTGATCCTGCGGTTCAGTCCGCTCTTCGAGCACAACCGTTCCCTGAGAATGTGCCAGCCTTGTCGTCGTCCTCACAATTACCGGCGTATCATATTTTTCACTGATTTCGTAAGCATCTTTCACAAAATCTTTTGCTTCCTGGCTGTCTGACGGTTCTAAAACAGGAACCATTGCTGCCCTCGCTACACATCTGGTATCCTGCTCGTTCTGTGAACTGTAAAGCCCCGGATCGTCTGCTGCCACTAACACCAGACCGCCATTGACTCCGCAGTAAGAAGCTGTATACAGCGGATCACTGGCCACATTCACCCCGACATGCTTCATAGATGCCATAGCGCGGACACCGCTGATGGACGCCCCGATGGCTACCTCCATAGCCACTTTCTCATTTGGCGACCATTCTGCATAGATTTCCTCATAAGGAGCAATATTTTCACTGATTTCCGTACTTGGCGTGCCTGGATATGCAGCGGATACTCTGACCCCTGCTTCATATGCACCTCTTGCTATCGCTTCATTTCCCAGCATAATTTTCTTTTCCAACGATTCGCACTTCCTTTCTTATGGTAAAATCACTTTATAAACTGTTCATCTGCTAAAGTGTGGTGTTCATGTTTCTTAAGTCTTTTACTCTTTTTGCTTTTCCTTCAAACCTCTGCAGCGTATTCGGTGATTCCAGACGGATTTTAGCATCCAGGCCCAGAACCATGCGCAGCTTATGTTTAATCTTTTGTTCCAGCTCTTCCAGTTTTTTATATGTATCCATCGGCTGAACTAATTCTACCCGGATTTCCAGCCTGTCTGTATGGTCTTTTCTTGTAACGATAATCTCATAATGCGGGCCGATTTCTTCAATACCCAGAAGTACTTCTTCAATCTGGCTCGGGAATACATTCACGCCGCGGATTTTCAGCATGTCGTCCGTTCTTCCATCCAGATTTTCCATGCGCACCGTAGTCCTGCCGCACTTGCACGGTTCGTAAATCAGCCTTGTTACATCTTTTGTCCGGTAACGGATTAACGGCAGAGCTTCCTTATAAATACATGTAATAACGAGCTCTCCTTTTTCTCCCGGCGGCAGCACCCTGCCAGTTTTCGGATCGATAATTTCCGGAATAAAGAAATCTTCATTCATATGCATGCCGCACAGATATTCGCATTCCCCGGATACACCAGGCCCCATCAGCTCACTCATTCCATAGTTGGAAGTTACCAGCATATCATCGCCCCAGAGTTTATGCATTTCTGCACGCATTGCCTCTGTTAACAGTTCGCTGCCTAGCAGGCCGATTTTAACACCCAGGTCTTTTTTCGGATCAATGCCAAGCTGCAGAGCCACTTCTGCAATACGCAGCGCATAAGAAGGCGTTGCAACAAGAAGCGTCGTTCCAAAATCCTTCATAAACATAATCTGTTTTTCTGTATTGCCTGTAGAAGACGGGACCATTGCAGCCCCCATATTTTCCAGGCCGTAATGCAGGCCGAGAGCTCCGGTAAACATGCCGTATCCAAAACAAATCTGGGCGACATCCGTGCCGTCAGCACCTCCCATAGCTGCAATCCTGGACACGCATTCCGTCCACATTTCCAGATCTTTTCTCGTATATCCGACTACCGTCGGTTTTCCGGTCGTACCGCTTGACGCATGAATACGCACCAGTTTTTCTTTGGGAACCGCAAACAGTCCAAACGGATAATTGTCCCGCATGTCCTGCTTTGTGATAAACGGCAGCTTTTCTAAATCCTTTAACGTCTTTATATCCTGAGGCTTTACGCCTGCCTCGTCCATTTTTCTGCGGTATGGCTGCACCTTTTCATAAACCCTTGTAACAGTTTCCTGCAGTCTGGATAGCTGGATCTGCTCTATCTCAGCCCGCGACATTGTTTCTTCTTTTGCCCAAATCATCCTAAATTATCTCCTTAAATATTATTTATTACCGAATCATAAACGCAGACAGTGCTATTTTACCATAAAAATATAGCGGATGCTACAAGATTATGCTGGATGAAACAATCAAGAAACGGCATGCAGGAATCAGTTCATATATCCGCCCAGCTTCTGCGATACATCCAGAACACGATGAAGCATATCTTTTGCCGTCTCCGCATTCTGAAGGTTCTGCACGCTTAACTCCGATGCCTGCAAAGATGCCGCCGTTACTTCCTGTGTGGTTGCTGACAGATGTGTAATGTCATCCACAATACGGTTATTCGATTCTGACAGCTGGTTCAGCATTCCGTCAATATCCCCGATACTGAAAATAAGCTGTCTTACATTGCTATTAATCTGATCAAAACTGCTGGATACCTGTCCTATCATTTCTTCCTGGGATCCGGCTGCTTTTATGGACTTGCTGACTGCCGCTGCCGCTTTTTCGGCATCATCCGACAGCTCGTTTAAAATGCCGGCTATCGTTTCGGTTTCCTTTCTTGTCTTTTCCGCAAGCTGGCGTATTTCATCCGCTACCACTGCAAACCCCCGTCCTGCCTCTCCGGCTCTGGCACTCTCAATAGAAGCGTTCAGCGCTAACAGGTTCGTCTGGCTGGAAATGGCAAAAATTGTTTCCGCAATTATCTTTACATCACTGGTACGCTGCTGTAACTCTTCCATGGAAGATGCGACGTCTGCATTTGTTTCTCCGATCACAGCAGACTGCTTTTTCAAACCGTTCATCAGCTGAAGGCCTTCACTGTTCAGCTTTTCTGCTTCTGCTGTTCATAAATCAGACTGTGGCGCGTGTCGCGGTTATAGGCCCTCGCAACCCTCGTCGTCAGATAAATCACGATCATCAGCAGCACGACTGCCAGAGAAGCGCAGATCTGTTCCCGTATCTGGTCCCCGGAATAAATATGCTGAATCTGAATGTTAATATAATTGGCCGCAAAATTAATCACCGTCATACAGCAGCCTGCAATAATGGAAAACCTGACATCAAAGAACACAACACATGTCACAAGCGGAATACATGCCATAAACCGGATATAATAATTATCAAATTCTATGCCTGTAAAAAATGCTACAATCAGAAATGTAAAAAATGCTGTATAACGTGTCAGCATTCCGATGCTGTTTTTTTTGAAAGTCACATAACTTAGTACACATGAGATAATAATAACACCGGTAATAATCACGCTCATCATTACCGTCTGCCTCGCCATTGCACAGGCTGTCCACTGGGTAATCAGCGCAATGACATAATATATGATATACCCTGTCAGCGCAAACTCGTTTGCACGTTCCAGCTGCGCTTCTTTTGTGGCAAACTGATATGTTTTTTCATTTAGCTCCATTTCTCATCCTCCCTTAAGACCTCCCGGCCTTACATTTTTCGATAATTTTTCCGGGTTTATTATATCACGCTAAAGCGGAAAGCGTCAAGAAAACAGATGCTGGCTGTGGTAGAATAATCGTCTGACAGACAGACTTCGAAAATATATCTGGAAAACATCTCCCGGGCGGACACGTTAAATTATTACTGTCCAACGGCGAAACAGAAAAAGAAAACTCCGCACGGCGTCTGAGAAAACCATACAATATCAGAAACCCCGGAAAACTGCTGTCCTCCAGGGTTCCTTTGAAAATGATATCTATATTACTGCCTTTTATATTGGATTCCCGAACGCCAGGCAGAGAAATGTTTTCCTTTTTCTGTTCTTACTGTCCAGAGAAAGAATCGAAAAGCAGGTTCTCCATCCATCTGATTCCAGCAGAACCGGCTTCCAGATGCAATGCCGTGGCACACAGCCTGAAAAACAGCTGCCAGACAGAAATGTAAATTCATCCGATACCAGCCAGGCGGAGAAACTTTTTCCTTTTTCTGTGACTCCGGAGAACAGTTAGAAATTCTTAATTTTCTGC